>JAADII010000091.1 GCA_013151415.1 Chloroflexota bacterium | reverse complement strand
TATGTTGGTCCTATGGTCTATGTTGGTCTGAGCGCTCATCAAGGCCTGTGCGACCGACATCGGACATTGGACGCTTATTTTCGAAGCAGGAGGGGCGGGGATAAATCGTTTACGGCAAGCATCCAGACAGGTTGGTGTAAATCTATCCCTTTTGGTTAGCTGAAGTAAGGGGCGATACAGATAGCTCAACTTGTGTCGCCCCTTGTTCGTTGTTCCGCCTCGTTAGCCTTCGCGCAACACTGCGCCGATCTCGCGGCTGAGGCGACCCGCTATCTTGCGGCGCAGCCTGGCCGTGTCTTTGTCGGTTAAGGTCTTGGTGAGCGATTGGAACGTGAGGGAGAAGGCCAGGGATTTCTTGCCGGCCGGAATAGGCTCCCCGCGATACACATCGAACAGGCGCAGATCGGTCAGCGCATCGCCGGCCGTCTGACGGATGAGCGCCTCGACGCGAGCGGCCGGAATGCTTTCATCCACGATCAGGGCCATGTCCTCTTTCACCGGCGGATATTCGCTCACCTTGCGCAACAAGGGCGGTCGTTGGAAATAGGGGATGAGCGGGTCGGTGACCAGGTCCGCAATGAGCACGGGCCGGTCGGGCAAATCGAAGGCGCGGCGCACGCGCGGGTGCAACTCGCCAAACACGCCGATCTCCCGGCCGTCGAGCAAGATGCGGGCGCAGCGCGGGCCGCAATAGGGGGCCTGGCCTGGCTCATAGCTTATGGCCGCGTCCGCGTGCAGCCGCTCGAACAGCACTTCCAGAACCCCTTTCATGTCGAAGAAATCCAGCGGCTCCTCATCGCCGCCCAGCCAGTTGCCGGGATTGCGCGGGCCGGTCATGGCCAGGCAAAGATGACGCACCTCGGCCGGCAATTCGCCATCGCCCTCTTCGGGCAGGTAGACCAGACCCAGCTCGAATGTGGTCAGGCGCTCGGTGTAGCGCAGATTGCGGGCCAGATTTTCCAGCGCGCTCACCACCATGCTGCGCCGCATCACCATGCGCTCGGGCGAGAGGGGATTGGCCAGGGTGATGAATTGGTCGGCCGATGGAGCCTGATCGGGATGGTCGGGATACAGTTTGGCGTGGTTTTCCACCGAGGTGAGCGAATAATTGATCACCTCTTGCAGTCCGCAGCCGATGAGCACATCGCGAATGTATTCCTCCATCTCTATGGGCCAGTTGTGGCGCTGAGGCGGCAATTCATCGGCCAACAGCGTTTCGGGGATGTTCTCATAGCCGTAAATGCGCGCGATCTCCTCCAGCAAATCCGCGGTGATGTTCACATCTTGGCGATACCAGGGAACCGTGGCCCAAATAGTCTCCCCCTCTTCGCGAATGCCGAATTCCAATCGCTCGAGGATGTCGATGATCTCCTTTTGCGAAAGGTCGATGCCCAACCAGCGTCGCACATCCTGCGCGCTTAGCGGAACCTCGACCACCGGCTGCGGACGAGGATAATCCTCGACAATGCCATCGGCGATGGTTCCGCCGCCCAACTCGGCCATGAGCTGCGCGCCGCGGATGTTGCCGATGGGGTCCAACTCGGAGGGCACCCCGCGACTGAAGCGATAGGCCGCCTCGGAGGGCAGCTTGAGCTTGCGCGAAGTTCGGCGGATGTTGATGAAGTTGAAGGTCGCGGACTCCAGCAGCACATTGCGCGTGCTCTCCGAGACCTCGGTCTCCAGCCCGCCCATGACGCCGCCAATGCCCACCGGCCCGACCTCATCGCAGATCATGAGGATGTCGGGATCGAGTTCGCGCTCCACCCCGTCCAGGGTCACAAATTTCTCTCCCGGCTTCGCTCGGCGCACAATGATCTTGACCTTATCCTTGCCGATGCTGCGGGCGCGGGCCAACAACTTGTCATAATCGAATGCATGCAGGGGCTTGCCCCACTCGAACATGACGTAGTTGGTCACGTCCACAAGATTGTTCAAGGGGCGCTGGCCCACCAGCTTCAGCCGGTGCTGCATCCAGAAGGGCGAGGGCCGCACCTCGACATTTCGAATAATGGACGCGGTGAAGCGATAGCAAAGGTCATCGTCGATGATTTCCACCTCGCAGTAATCGCCGGCCGGGGGCGGTTGCGTTTGCCACGTGGGCATCTCCACATGCAATGGCGCGCCGGTGATGGCCGCGATCTCGCGGGCGATGCCGATGATGGAGGCGATGCGGATCATGTTGGGTGTGACATCGATGTCGAACACCACATCGCCCAGATAATCGGCCAGAGGCGTGCCCACAGGCGCGTCGTCCGGCAGGATGATGACGCCTTCGTGCTCGTCCGAGATGCCCAATTCCCGTTCGGAACAGGCCATGCCCTCGGAGCGGATGCCGCGAATCTTGCCCGCTTTCAGTTTCTTGGTCTTGAATGTGTCCGCGTACGCGTCCACCAGCACCGCGCCCACGGTTGCGAACGCGACCTTCTGGCCGCTGTCGCCGGGTTTGAGATTGGGCGCGCCTGTGATCACGGTCAGGGGTTCGTCCGCGCCGTAATCCACGGTGACCAGAAGCAATCGGTCCGCGTTGGGGTGTTTTTCGGTCTTGAGGATCTGGCCGACGAAGATCTTGTCGCGCTCCCAGGCGATGTGACCGTCGCCCGTGACCACGTCGCCGGGTTTCATTTGCATGCGTCGCCGCTCGGATTCGGGCGGTAGCACGCCGATGTATTCGATATTCGCGACCTCCAGCCCGGCCAGCGTCAGCTTTTCGGCCAACACATCCACGGGCAGGTCGATGTCTACATATTCTTTCAGCCAGGATAATGGCGCTCGCATGGGGATGCTCCTGAGATGTCAGTTCTATCTGAGATAACTCTGGGATGAAGGAGTTCGCCGGTGTGGAAGGAAGAGACGATAGGACAATGGACGATGGACGATAAAACCATTGTCTATCGTCTCATCGTCTTATCGTCCTCAAAGCTGCGGCAGCACGCGCGCGTCGTTGGCGTAGAAGTAGCGGATGTCGTCGATGCCGTAGAGCAGCATGGCGACGCGCTCCGGACCCATGCCGAACGCGTAGCCCGTGAATTCGTCGGGATCGTAGCCGCCGTTGCGCAGCACATTGGGGTGCACCATGCCGCAACCCAGGATTTCCAGCCAGCCAGTGTATTTGCACACGCGGCAGCCTTTGCCGCCGCAGAGAATGCAGTCGATGTCCACCTCGGCGCTTGGTTCGGTGAAGGGGAAGTGCGAGGTGCGGAAGCGCAGTTTGCGCCCCTCGCCGAAAACCTGCTCGGCGAACGCGTGCAATGTGCCCTTCAAATCGGCGAAGGTGATGTTTCGGCCCACGGCCAGGCCCTCGACCTGATAGAACATCATCTCCGCCCGCGCGGTGACCTGCTCATACCGATAACACTTGCCGGGCAGAATCACGCGAATGGGTTCGGGATGTCGCTCGCGCATGACGCGAATCTGGCCGGGGCTGGTGTGGGTGCGCAGGATCACGTCGGGTACCGTGGTGTGGAAGGTGTCCTGCATCTCACGCGCGGGATGGCCTTTGGGGAAGTTGAGCAATTGGAAGTTGTATTCGTCGGTCTCCACATCGCGCGCGGTGTAGATCTGAAAGCCCATGTACGCGAAGACCTCATAGATCTGGCGCAAGGTGCGGCTGATGGGATGCATCCGCCCCACCTGGGGCCGGCGACCGGGCAGGGTCACGTCGATGGCTTCGGCCTTAAGCTCGGCTTCCAGCTTGGCCTCGCTCAGGGCCTGTTTGCGCGCCTCGAACGCGGCCTGCACAGCCTGCTTGAGCTGATTGACGGCCTTGCCATAGGCCGCGCGCTCCTCTCTGGGCAGGCTGCCGATGCGTTTGACCGCGGCCGGAACCAGCCCCTTGCGGCCCAGCCATTTGATGCGCCAGGCTTCCAGCGCCTGCTCATCCTGCGCCGCAGCCAGCTCATCCAGAGCCTGGGTTTGGAGTTGGGAGAGTTGGTCAAGTTGGTTCATGATGGGTTTCCTAATGAGTTCAGAGTCCAAAGTCAAAACAAAAACGCTCCGTCCATCCAGGGACGAAGCGCATGTGGAGTTCGCGTTCCGCGGTGCCACCCTGATTCCTTGCTCGCTGCAAGGCTCTCAGTCCAACGGCCATGGCCTGGCAAAAAGACCGTCGGGCGTCCCTCTAACGGCGGACTCACCGGACGCGACTACTATTCAGCCTCAGCATCCAATATCCAGTATCCAATATCTAGTATCCACTATCCAATATCCAACAACCGATGACTGAAATTCACCGCGCCAGCTCGAGAGGGAACTTCGGCGGGGTTCCACACAGCCGGGCTTCCAGCCCGCGACCCGGCCTCTCTGGCTGCTTCCACCCGCTTACTTTCCTCTGTCGTCGCTTTTGGCGGAGCTATTGCTTTGTTATGTGCGATTATCCATTGACTCTTGCGAATTGTCAAATTTGAGTGCTAAGGCACCCATCAAGTTTTGATAACCAGGAGAAATGGGCTAAACTATGAGTAGGATAGCCATCTATATGGCCATATCGGAGGTGAACATGATCCGTTACTCCATTGCCGAGACCAAAAACCGATTGCCTGCCGTGGTCAAAGAGGTTGAGGAACAAGGCGCGATAGAGATCACCCGACGCGGCAAACCGGTTGCCGTCATTTTATCGCTCCACGAATACGAACGGCTGAAACGAGAAAAGACGTTTTGGTCAGCCTATCAACGCTTCCGGCGGCGGGTCGATCTCGAAGAGGTCGACATCGACCCGGACGAAGTCTTTACAGATGTGCGCGATCGCACTTCCGGCCGCGAGGTTGCCCTGTGAGTCTCAAATGCCTGCTCGACACCAACATCATTTCCGAGCCTATGCGAGCGCGTCCAAAAGAGGCGATTTTGCAGCGTCTGGAGAAATATCGGGCCGAGATTGCTATCGCATCCATAGTCTGGCATGAGTTGTTGTTCGGGTGCTATCGTCTGACCAAATCGCGGAAAAGGGCGGTTATCGAAACGTATCTCTTCCAGGTGGTTGCTCCCACGGTTCCGATTCTGGCATACGATGACGCGGCCGCTCGTTGGCACGCGAAGGAGCGAGCTCGTCTGGTCGCGCAGGGTCGCACGCCGCCTTACGTCGATGGACAGATCGCGGCCATCGCCGCTGTAAACGATCTAATTCTCGTCACGGCCAATGTGAGCGATTTCGCCGGATTTATGGGATTGAGGGTGGAAAACTGGCGCGAGGGCGAAGCTGTGCTATAATCTCGTTGCTCGTTGTTACGCGCCCCGGCCATGGCCGGGGTTCTCGCGTCGAGTCCATCTATGGCCACGCTCTCGTCCGTTTCCGACCGCTTGTCCAACCGCCTTTCTCTCGCGTCCATGCGCGCAGCGCTTCGGCGTGAGCCATGGCTTGCCATCATTGTGGCGGGGCATTTTTTTCTGGCGCTTTGGTATAGCATGGCCATTCCGCCTTGGGAGGCGCACGACGAATGGCCGCACTATCGCTACGCGGCCTACATTGCCGAAAACCTGGCTTTGCCCGACCCCAACCAACGATTGACCACTGAATTCGAATTCGACGAGGTGACTCAGCCGCCCCTTTACTACATTTTGGCGTCCATCCCCATGCTTTTGGTGGATACGCAAGATGGTTATCGTCCGGTGGTGAATCCTTACGCGCCGCGAGGCACGGGTGAAGCGGGCGTCAATTTCGTGCTACACGATCCGGATATTGAAAAATGGCCGTGGCGAGGGACCTTATTGGCGCTTCATCTCGGACGTTTTGTTTCTGTTCTTATAGGTTCGTTTGGGCTGCTGATCACTTATCGTCTGGCGCAGTTGCTTAGTCCAAATTCTCCAGGCGTGGCGCTGGTTGCGGTGGGTGTGCATGCTTTCGCGCCGCAATACGTGTTTCTTGGCTCGGTGATCACCAATGATATTTTATTGGCGGTCTTAGGGGCCGGCGCGCTTTATTTCATGCTTCGCATGGTTGTCGAGGGGCCTACGCTTGGCATTACGCTGGCTTTGGGCGCAGTCACGGCATTGGCGCTGCTGACGAAATATCTGGCGTTGGCGTATCTGCCTGTGGTCGCGCTGACGTTGTTGTTTGCACTTTGGTTGCACCGCACGCGGCGGTTCGAGATTGAGCACAGCGCGCTTGCCACGGTGATCTTGCTCGCGCCCATTGTTATTTTGGGCGGGTGGTGGTTGCTTCGGAATTTGCACCTGGCCGGGGTGGCCGTGCCTCGTGATCCGGTCTCGCAGGCCGCGATTCGCGCCGGCTTGATAGGCGAGGGCGAGATCATTGCCAATGTCTCGTTGATTGGGCCGGCGTTGGTCTATGGTTTCAAGACATTTTGGGTGTCTTTTGGGTGGGGCAACGTCGGCGCTGATGACTGGGTTTATGGGGTCTGGTTGGTTTTGGTGATTGGAGGAATTCTGGGTACACTGTTTTGGGTGCGTCGCACTTCATTGCCGCGTCGCGGCGCACTTTTGCTCACCATATCGCTCTTCACAGCGGCCGTTGTCGCTTTACCCTTGTTGCGTGAGCTGATACACAATAGCCCATTTCTACGCGGGCGCTATATGATGAGCCTTGCCCCGGTTCTGGCCTGGCTCATAGCCCAGGGTTGGCAGCAATTGAGCGGACGTTTTTGGCCTTGGATGCAGAAGCTGCTCGTGTTGTGGCCCGCCACTCTGAGCATTGCTCTAATTCCCTGGTTGATTCTGCCATCCTACGCCCCTCCGTCGCCTATCGATCCGGCCGCGGCGCCGGGCGCGACTGTCAACGCCGTTTTCGGCGACAGCGCCGAGTTGGTCAAAGCCTATGTCGACGCCGACGTGGGCGTGACGGCTGGCAAAGGCCTGCCTGTAACGCTAACATGGCGCGTATTGGCTCGCACCAAAGAACCGTACACTTTGGCCATTCATCTCGTCGGTCCTGGCGGGGTCAGCTACGGCGGCGTCACCACCTATCCTGGACGAGGCAACGCAGCCACCAGCGTTTGGCAACCGGGCCTGGTGTTCAGTGAAACGTACTGGATTCCCACCGAAGCTCGGGGCCCCACCCCCGCCACCGGACGCATTGCCATCTCCTTTTTTCGTCCGAACGATGCGGCGCACTACCTGCCTGTTAAAGACCGGCAAGGGGCTCTCATTGGCGATTCTTTGTTCTTTGGCGAGCTACGCATCGAGCCTCCTGCCTCCGAACCCAGGCTCGCGCCGGTCGATCAGCCCGCCATCGCTCGCTTTGGCGGTATAGTTGATCTTCTCGCCGCGCGCATTCCCGAAACTCCACAAAGAGCCGGATGGGCCATCCCCATTCAACTACAGTGGCGGGTGAGAAACGCGCCCCCTCGCCCGCTCAAGCTCACGGCCCAATTATTGGATGCAAACGGCGCTCCGGTGGCTATTTCAGATGGCAGCCCGACGCCGCACTTGTCTCCACATCTGTGGCGGGCGGAGGACCGATTGCAGGCCCTGCACTGGCTTAGAGCGCCGGATGACATTGCTCCAGGGCGTTATCGACTCATCATCGCCCTCTATTACGCCGATGATCTAGCTCGTTTGTCTGCAACCGACGCCCAAGGGCGCCCTCTACCTGCTTCGGCCTGGACGGTGGGCGACGTGGTTATCGAGTGACGTCTCATGGATCAACCTTTCGATGTAGCACAATATGTACGAATTTTGAGCCGGCGGTGGCCGCTCATTGTCGCGCCGGCGTTCATAGGCGTGATCGCGGCTGCGGTGCTGGCTTTCATAACGCCGGTGCGCTATACGGCCACCGCCACCCTGATCGCGCCCAAGCAGCAGCTTGTCTGGCGGTGGGACAACAAGCTCTATGATTTGGTGGATATTCGTTTCGATTGGCGTCAGGAGGTCATATCGTTGGTGAAGACCAATGCCGTGGCCGAGCGGGCGTTGGCCAATGTGGCCGATGACTTGTCGCACCCCATGAGCGTTTCTGAGTTGCGCGAGGCGATCGATGTGCGAGCGAGCGGCGGGGCGAGCCTCTTCACCGTCAGCGTGACCGCAGCCGAGGCCGCGGACGCCGCGCTTCTGGCCAATGCCGTGGCCGAGGCGTTGCCCCAAGTCATCGCGGATCTATATGCCGGTGATCTCGAAAGCAACCAGCAGGCTCTTGAAGAGGCCAAGATTCGTTTCGAAGAGTGGGATAAGATCTTGGTGGAGTTTCGCGGGCGCACCGGCATCAGCCTTGGCTTTAGCGGCGCGTTGGCCGCGAATGATGAAACAGGCGTGTTTGGGGCGCAGAGCTATATCAAACAACATCTCACATTGAAGAACTCGACCCGCGCGGCCTTGCAAGATTTGGTGGAGCGCATCGATCTCGTGGTGGAGTCCGCCTCCGATGGCGCTGGTCCGCCGGCTGTGGGATTGCTCGATACGCCCGAAATGGTTGCATATGGCTGGTCTACCGACCAACTCAGACAAATGGCCACGACCGATCCGGCCGCACTTATCGCCTCATTGCAAACCACGCGCGCTCAGATCCAGAGCGATCTTGAGCGCTTGACCGAAGAAGCCCTGGCTTTGCAAACAGAGCACGCCCAGCTTTTGCAAGAATGGGAGCAGATTTTGCAACAACGCGGGGTGTGGCAAGAATCAATGACCGCGCTTGAACGTCGCGACGCGGAACTGCGCATCAAGCGACTTGTTCAAGGCGAACGCGTCCAAGTGGTGGACGAAGCGACGCCTCCATCGCGTCCATCCCAACCCAACTGGCCCCTCTATCTGGGCTTGGCCCTTGTTGGCGGGCTGCTCCTGGGTTTTCTTCTTGCCGTCGCCGCCGTCTATTTGGGCGCTGAAACGCCGGACGCGGCAGCTTGAAACGGCCTTGAGAATGCCAATTTTCGCACAACATCACGCGGTAAGAGGGCGAGACGCCGTTCTATTTCTCCTATCGCACCATTTTCAAATTAATCATGAGAGCTATCGGTTCATCCATTCCTCGCTTCGACGCTGGCGATAAAGTTACAGGGCGTTTGCCTTTCCCGGCCGATCTCAACGCACCCGGCCAATTGTATATGAAAGTTCTCTTTGCCGATCGGGCTCATGCCCGCATCACACATTTCAATACATCGAAAGCATTGGCCGCGCCCGGCGTGGTGGCCGTCTTTGCTGCGGATGATGTGCCAGTGAACGAATATGGTCTTATTTTGCGCGACCAAGAGGTGCTTTGTGGTCGGGTGGGCGGTGTGGTGCGCACCACCATGGACAATGTGGCCCTTATTGTGGCCGAAAGCGAGGCCGAAGCCGAAGCCGCCCTGGATCTCATTGAAATCGAATATGAAGATTTGCCCGGCGTGTATAGCATTGAGGAAGCGCTCGCGCCCAACGCGCCGCTGGTGCATCCTGAACGGGGCGAGAGCAACGTTTTGCATAGCTATCGTATTCGCTTTGGCGACATCGAAATGGGTTTTTCGCAGGCCGATGTCATTGTCGAGCGCGAATATCGGACCGGATCACAGGAGCACGCCTATCTTCAGCCTGAGGCCGGCTTGGCGCAGGTGCGACCAGACGGAACGATCGAGGTGTTGGTGGCCGGCCAATGGGTGCATGAAGACCGTGAGCAAATCGCCCATGCTTTGGGTTTGCCCGAAGAGCGGATTGTGGTGCGTTATGTGGGCGTGGGCGGCGCGTTTGGCGGTCGCGAGGATATGAGCGTGCAGATCATTTTGGCTCTGGCCGCCTGGAAGCTGAATCGGCCGGTCAAGATTCAGTGGACGCGAGGCGAATCGATTCGCGGACACCACAAGCGACATATCATGGTTGCACGGGCCAGGTGGGGGGCGACGCGGGATGGCAAATTGGTCGCGGCCCAGGTGGATGTCAGTACAGATGCAGGGGCTTATGCTTACACTTCGACCAAGGTGTTGGGCAATCTTACCCTGGCTTGTTTGGGCCCTTATGAAATCCCCCATGTGTGGGTGGACGCGCGTACGGTTTACACCAATAATCTTGCGGCCGGCGCGTTTCGCGGCTTTGGCGGACCGCAAGGTCATTGGATTGCAGAAATGCAGATGAATCATTTGGCCGAAGCGCTGGATATGGACCCGGTCGAGTTGCGGATGCGCAATCTTTGGCGTGAAGGCTCTGTTCAGGCCACGGGTTGTCCGTTGCCTGCGGGCGTGACCGCGCGTGAGACGTTGGTTGCGTGCGCTCGCGCGGCCGGATGGGTGGAGACCGAATCAGGATGGCGAAGGGTGGAGGAGCCATCGGAGCCGAAGGCGCCTCGCATGCATCACCGCTATTCGTTGGAAGCGGCTCGAGCTCGCAAAGCGCGTGGCATTGGCATTGCCGCCTCGTTCAAGAATGTGGGTTTCAGCATGGGTTATGTAGATGAATCATGGGCCACAGTCGAGCTGCACGGCGCGGGTGATATTGAGCGGGTGGTGGTGCGACATGCCGGAGCCGAGGTGGGGCAGGGCGCGCATACGGTTATGCGTCAGTTCGCCGCCGACGCGTTGGGCGTTCCTTTGCATAAGGTCGAGCTGATTTCTGTGGATACGAGTCAGACCCAAAATAGCGGTAGCTCCAGCGCAAGCCGCATGACGTTTATGGCGGGCAACGCCATTATTGGGGCCGCTCGTCAGGCCAAAGCCATGTGGGATGCAGAAGAAGATCGGCCTTGCATCGCCACATATCGCTATGTCCCTCGCGCCACCACGCCTTATGATCCCGAGACCGGCGCGTCCGATCCCAACATCACTTATGGCTATTGCGCCCAGGCCGCAGAAGTGGAAGTGGACCTGGACACGGGCCACATCACTGTATTGCGCGTTTGGTCGGCCAACGATGTGGGACGGGCCATCAATCCCAAAATGGTGGAGGGGCAGATCGAGGGCGCGATCGCCCAAAGCGTAGGCTGGGCCATATTGGAAGACTTCAAACAAGAGCAGGGACGCGTGCTCACAGACCAGTTGAGCACCTATCTCATCCCCACCGTGCTGGATGCGCCGCCAGAGATCATCCCCATCATCCTCGAACACCCTGATCCGCAAGGCCCCCTGGGCGCTCGCGGCATGGCCGAGATGCCCTTTATTCCCACCGCGCCGGCCATCGCGGCCGCGGTTCATGCGGCCACGGGCGAGTGGTTCGACGAACTGCCCATGACGCCCGAACGGGTGGCCATGCGCTTGGCCGCGCGCAAAGGCTCCTCTGCCACTTGACCGGCGCGCCATCTCAGTTTCCTGAAGCCTTTCGAAACATGCTTTTTCCCGAAGTTTTGGTTTTAGTTCGCGGCGCGGGCGATCTGGCCACAGGCGTGATATATCGTTTACACCTGGCTGGATTTCCGGTTGTCGCCACCGAAACGCCCCAACCCATGGTCGTGCGCCGGACCGTCTCCTTTGCTCAGGCTGTGTATGACCATGAATATGCGGTTGAGGGCGTGACCGCGACGCGCGTCGATTCGGTGGAAGAAGCTCGGCATATGGCGGCGCGTGGCGCTTTGCCCATTTTGCCTTGTCCGCAAGATGAGGTGATCGCAGAGCTGCAACCGGTTGTGTTGGTGGATGCGCGAATGCTCAAACGAACCGATGCCGCCGCGTTGACGCAAGCGCGCTTGGTCATTGGCCTTGGCCCCGGCTTTCACGCCGGCGTCAACTGCCATGCGGCCATCGAGACGAATCGCGGCCATCATTTGGGTCGCGTGTTGTGGAAAGGCGCCACCCAGGCAGATACAGGGCTGCCCGGCTCGATCCTGGGCCATCGAGAGACGCGCTTGTTAAGAGCGCCGGTCGCAGGCGTATTTTGGCCCGCGGTCGATTTTGGCGACCATGTGGATGAAGGCGATGTGGTCGGCGTGGTGGAGGCTGAGGAAGAGCACGAGGTGCGGTCGAGATTGGCGGGTGTGGTGCGAGGGTTGCTCTATCCTGGTTTGCAGGTGGAGGCCGGAACCAAGATTGGCGATGTAGACCCGCGCGATGATCCCCAAGCAATTTACACCATTAGCGACAAATCCCTGGCCATCGGTGGCGCGGTCCTCACTGCCGTGCTAACCTGGCTGAAACGCACATCCGGCATCCAACACCGCTCAGACGCTGAACCGTCGCCATGAGCAAGACATCCTTCGCCCCCATGGATATCGTTATCGATATAATGCGGCCGGAAGATTGGCCGGCGGTGAAGCGCATTTATGAAGAGGGCGTCGCCACCGGTCAAGCCACGCTAGAAACCGCGGCGCCCGATTGGCGCGAATGGGACGCAGCCCACTTGCAGGTTTGCCGGCTGGTCGCGCGAGCGGATGACGAAGTGGTGGGGTGGGCGGCGCTAAGCCCGGTTTCGGGCCGGTGTGTGTATGCAGGCGTGGCCGAGGTGAGCATTTATGTGGCCGAGCATGCGCGAGGGCGGGGCGTGGGCAAGAGACTGCTGACCGCGTTGGTCGAGGCGTCTGAGACCGAAGGGTTTTGGACTTTGCAAGCCGGGATCTTTCCCGAAAACGAGGTCAGTATTCGTCTGCATCGATCATGCGGCTTTCGCATTGTAGGTCGTCGCGAACGCATCGGCCGATTGCGAGGCGTTTGGCGAGATGTTCTGCTCCTGGAGCGACGCAGTCGGGTCGTGGGTCGAGAGTGATTCTTGGCCAAAAGAAGGGTTGCTTACATCTATACATTCCACTATAATGGGGCATTCTATCCCGTGATACGGTCGTCACGGCGGTTTTCTCTCTCTCCATCAGCTTTCCATACAAGGAGGAACAATCATGGCTCGACGACGAACATTCTGGCTCCTGTTTGGTTTTGGTTTGCTTTTGCTCATGTTGTTTATTTTGGCCGCATGCACACCGCCCGGCGGAGGCCAAAAAGAAGCCAGCGGTGAGCTGAACCTGCTTTGTACGCCGCAAGTGGAGTGGTGCGAGGGGATGAAGGCGGAGTTTGAGGCGAAGTATCCCAATATCACTGTGAACTTTGTACGCATGTCCAGTGGCGAAAGCCTCACCCGCCTGCGCAACGAGAAGGATAATCCCCAGTTCGATATATGGTGGGGCGGGCCAGTGGATAGTTTCATCGCAGCCAAGCAAGAGGGGCTGCTCGAAAAGTATGAAACTCCGGCCCAAGACAAGATTATCAACAAGAAGCTGATGCTCGATCCAGACAAATACTGGGCTGGCATCTATGTTGGCTCCTTGGGTTTCGCCACGAACAAGAATTGGTCCGAAGAGAATGATAACTTTGTGCCCAAATCCTGGGACGATCTGTTGGACCCGCGGCTAAAAGGGCAACTTATGGTGGCTCACCCCTCCAGCTCCGGCACCTCGTACACCGCGCTTTGCACCATTTTGCAGGTTAAGGGTGAAGAGGCCGGATGGGAATATCTGAAGCAATATGCGGGACAGGTGAACCAGTTCACCAAGAGCGGTTCTGCTCCGGCTCGTTTCGTGGGCGCGGGCGAGGCCGCTGTGGGCATTGTCTTCTCGCACGATATCGTCAAACAGATCGAAAACGGCCTGCCCTTGACCCTCTCTTTCCCTGAAGAGGGCACGGGTTACGAAATCGGCGGCATGGGCATCATCAAGGGCGCCAAGAACCTGGACAACGCCAAGCTTTGGTATGATTGGGCGCTCCAGCCCGAAACGCAGGAGCTGGGCCCCAAGTATGGCGCGTATCAGGCTCCGACCGTGGAAGGCGCCAAGCCTTCGAAGCCTGAGTTGTTGAAGGTCAAGCTCATTGACTATGATTTCGAATGGTGTGGCAAGAACAAGAAAGCCTTCGTGGATCGCTTCACCAACGAAATCGCCGGCGCTGAGAACCTGAAGAAGTAATCTGCGCGTTGGTCAGACGGCGGGGGCGCTTCGCGGGCTCCCGCCGTTTGCTGAGCAAGCATTGCTGGACGATGGAGCGCTGCGCCGAGCGCAGCTCCATCGTCTATTCTCCATTGTTTTTTCGCTTTACCAAAGCCGCCCATGAACTTCCATCGAAACAAAACGTTGGTGCGACGTCTGCGCGAATTTCAACTTATCGCCCGCGATCCTATTATGATGGCGGGACTTCTCATCAGTAGCGCGTTTGTCTTCTTTTTTGTGGTGTGGCCCTTGTTGCGCGTGGTGTGGCAAGGTTTTTTTGATTTTCAGACCGGGGCCTTTTCTCTAGAGTACTTCGCCCGCTACATTGATCCCTATTTCGCCCGCCATAGCTGGACAACCTTGCGCGATACGATGATTATGGGCCTGGCCACCGCCACCGGCGGCACTTTATTGGGCTTTATCGTAGCTTTCACTTTTGTGCGCTGCAATTATCCTTTCCAACGGGTGACTCACGCGCTTTCGCTTATTCCCACCATTTCTCCCCCTTTCGCCATTGCCATTGCTGTTATCTTGTTATTCGGACGTTCGGGTCTTGTTACGAAAAAGTGGTTGGGCATGGAATTCGGCTATGGGGCGAACGACATTTATGGCCTGGATGGTCTGGTTTTCGTGCAGATCATCACCTTTTTCCCCGTGGCCTATCTCATCATGCGCGCCATGCTCGAGCGCCTGGACCCGGCTATGGAGGAGGCGGCTCAAAGCCTGGGTGCGAGCAAGCTTCATATCTTGCGCACCGTCACTCTGCCCTTGCTGGTTCCCGGATTCGCCAGCGCCTTTCTTCTCCTCTTTGTGGAATCTCTGGCTGATCTTGGCAACCCATTGTTGCTCACCGGGCAGCGCAACGTGCTCTCCACCGAGATATTCTTGGCTGTGAACGGCGAATACAACCAGCAAAAAGCCGCGGCCCTTTCGTTTGTGTTGCTCATCCCCACTCTCACCGTGTTCATAGTTCAGCGCTATTGGGTGAACAAGCGCTCTTACATTTCGGTGACGGGCAAGCCTACTGGCGGACAATTGCGAATCGATGAATGGTACATTCGCTGGCCATTCATCCTTCTGACAACGATAGCTTTATTGCTGGTTGTGACCCTCTACGCCTCCATCGCCATCGGTTCTTTCACCCGATTATGGGGCATTGACTTCACACTCACTTTTGAGAATTATCGCATTGCTTTCCAGCGCGGCGTCGAAGCCATTCTCGATACGACCTATCTTTCGGCTGTAGCCACGCCCATTGCCGGCGTTTTGGGTATGATCATCGCTTTTCTGGTGGTGCGCAAACAGTTTTCGGGTCGAGAAGCGCTCGATTTCGTCTCCAACCTGGGGGCGGCCGTGCCCGGCACGATCTTGGGCATTGGTTTTATCATCGCTTTTATCGGCGCGCCTTGGCCAGCCATTCTTTTGGTTTTTCTGGCCTTTTTGCTTTATCTGTTCAATGCCATGGATGCTGGTCGCGCGTCAAAAGCCTTGGCCGGATTGGTGGGGTTGGGCGGCGGCTTGGCCCTGGCCTGGCTGCTGGCGGCATGGGACGATTGGACACTGGCCAATATTGCTTTGGGCTTTGCCGTAGTTTTGTTCATCCTGGCTCGCTTTGGCGCCGAACCTGATCAGCGACGTTCGCTCTCCTGGCTGATGTTGGCGCCCATCATTGGTTTCTTGCTTTTCATTCTCGGGCCTTATCCCACCTTGTGGATTGCCGAGTTCGGACGGGCGTTGGGAGGCAATTGGGCCAAGGTCATCACCAGCCTGGCCGAATGGGTGGATGTTTTCACTCAGGTTCCTTTGCCCGCGCACGGCTTTCTATTGCTGGCCATTGGCGGCTATGTGATGAGCCGATTGCGCACTGGCGGTTGGCGGACGGCTTTTACAACGTTGTTATTGCTCATGAGCGCCATGCTCATTTTCACGGGCAAGCCCCTCGCTCTGGTGGGCACGTCCTATATCATCATTGCCGCCTACGCGGTGCGTAGCTTGCCCGCCTCTTTGCGAGCCGGCGTGGCTTCTTTGCAACAAATCGATCCCGCCATCGAAGAAGCCTCCACATCTTTGGGTGCGGATGCGCAGGTCACGTTTCGTCGGATCACGCTCCCCCTCATTGCGCCGGCTTTCCTGGCCGGGCTTATCTTTGCCTTCGCCCGTCACATGACATCGCTCAGCGCCATCATCTTTCTCACCACGCCCAAGTGGAAGATATTGACGGTGCTCATTCTCAGCGAAGTGGAGCAAGGCGGATTGAATATCGCCACCGCCTATTCCATGATCGTCATCTTCATCGTTTTGGCCGCCATTGGTCTGTTCTACTTCTTGATGGGCCGAGCGTACAAGACCGACTATGTCGACATAACCATGGGCGGAGGTTGATGGCTCGCCGTCGATGGTCCACGATGACATTGTGCAAGACTGATCCTTTACCTCGAGTCTGCGACTTCTCGCTTCATTCCTCCCTTTCTCCCATTCCAATCGTTCATTCCTGATTCCAACCATGCCTTATCTTTCATTGCAAAATCTCGTCAAGAAGTTTCCCGCCCGCGGGGGCAGCGGTGAAGTGCTGGCCGTAGACAACATCTCGCTTGGCATTGAGCGCGGAGAGTTCATCACCTTACTCGGCCCTAGCGGTTGCGGCAAGACCACGACTTTGCGGCTCATTGCCGGCTTCGAGTTTCCCACCAGCGGACATATCGTGTTGGATGGCCGGGATATCGCTTCGCTTTCCCCGGACAAGCGTGAAATGTCCATGGTGTTTCAATCTTACGCGCTTTTCCCGCACTTGAGCGTGTTTGAAAACATCGCCTATGGCTTGCAGATAAAGAAATTATCGAAAAGCGAGGTCACGCAGCGGGTGGCGGATGTGTTGAGCCTGACCGACCTTCAGGGATTGGAAAACCGCGCGCCCAACCAACTTTCGGGAGGGCAGCAACAGCGCGTGGCTTTGGCTCGCGCTTTGGTCATGGAGCCAAAAGTGCTTCTGTTGGACGAACCCCTCTCTAACCTGGACGCCAAGCTACGAGAGCAAATGCGGGTGGAGTTGCGGCGCATTCAATCGAAATTGGGCATCACCAGCGTTTATGTGACTCACGATCAGGTTGAGGCCATGGCTCTTTCTGATCGCATTGTGGTTATGAATGAAGGCCGAATCGAACAAGTGGGTAAACCCTGGGAGGTCTATCGGCATCCGGCCAACGAATTCGTGGCCAATTTCATTGGTCGCGCCAACTTTGTGGAAGGCGAGGTGATGGGAGTGGAGGGAGATCGTTTGGTGGTGAAGGCATTGGGCGGCGTCATGGATATTCCCCAGCCTGACGACACGCGGACGCGCGGCGAGAAGGTGAAACTGGTGGTGCGACCCGAGGCCGTCATCCTGGATGGTGGTGAAGAAGGCTTCCCTGCGGTGGTGAGACGGGCGACCTATCTGGGCTCTCTCATCGAATACGATTTGGAGGTTGGAGGCCAACTGCTCATCGCCACCGAATCGGATGTGATTCGAGCGGCCATTTACCCTGAAGGGACGGAGCTGAACGTGGCCTTTTATAAGGATGCGGTGTATTGTCTGCCCAAAGCCAATTAAAGCGTTAGGGCGGCGTTGACGCGCCCAACACGCTCGGCAAATAGAGCCTGGCGCCGGGTTCGACCGTCAGTCGCGTTTGCTCCCGCGCCATAAGCATGTCGGCTGCGTCCCATCCCTTGGCTTCGGCCAGGTCTGCGAACAGGCGGCGAAAGATGAGCCGGGCCTCGATGGTGATTTCGGTCGCATCGGTCGGCCCCGCGAAGACGTAGGTCGAGCGATCCGCGGCCATAGCCGGAATGCGATTGTCGCTTTGGATCAGCGCTTGTTTCCAATAGCTCACCACCGGATACTCGCCTGACGCCACATCTTTCAACACCTTGGCGAACGCCTTGCCGGGCCGTCCGGCTTCCGGGCCGGCCCATTCGGGCGTCCGCGACCCGGCCAGCAGAGGCAAAACGCGTCCCTGTTCATCTTTGGCCGAGACCGTCAGGATCATGTGGCGGCCCGGATGGTCGGTGGGGATATGATGTCCGGTGCCAGTGTTGGTGATGGTCACGGTCACGCGCAGCGCGCCTGCGGTCTGCGCCGCGGCGATGGTCATGCTCACCGTGTTCTGCAACAGGGTCTCGCTGGACGCGCCCAGTTGCAAATGCGAGGGGATGGTTTCCGGCGGGTGAGAGAGGCCGCCTTTTTCGGGCAGAGCGAAGTGGTCGTCGTCGGTGGGCGGCATGTGGCAATCCTGACACATCACCCCCTGGGTCGCGTAGGGGCTGGCCAACCATTCGCCATAGGATTCGTAAATGGGCGTCCCCCAAAAACTGAACTGATGGCAGGGCGCACAGAAGCGGCTGTCGCTGATGATGGGCAAATAGGTGTCCGGATCGTGGATGTCGTCGTAGGGGCCGAAGAAGATGTTGTCGCCCTCGGGCGGTCGCAGCAAGCGCTGGCTCTCGGCGCCGGGCATGTTGGAATAGACCGCCTGTGTGGCCGGATTGAGATACACGCCGCCGACCTTGTGGCAGAAGTCGCAGAAGATGCCGGTCACCGCCTTTTCTCGCACCGCGTTCATATCGGTGGTGAGATAACCATCGGCTCCGGCGCCGGGAGCGTGGCACGAGGCGCAGTTGCCGGTGACGCCCGGAAAATCATCCACAAAGCCCGGCGCGACCCGATTCTCACCGCTCACATCTGTGCCGTTGTACATGCTGAAAAAGCGGCGGTTGGCGACCGCGCGACCGTGCGCGTTGTTTTGCCATTGGGACACGATCATGGGATGGCACTCCGCGCAGACGGTTGGCGGGGCCCATTCGTATTCGGGATTATCTTCGGTGTGATAAGGGCGCAGGGTCAGGGTGACGCCTGCAACCGTGGGTGTGACATACGCCCTGGCGATGTAATAGCCCTCGTACCAGGCTGCAATCTCCACTTTCTTGCCCTCTTCCAGCCCCTCCAGGCGAAACCTTCCCTCTGCATTGGTCAACGTGCGGTTCTCGGTCGCGCGCACCCGCACTCGGGCCTCCGCGATGGGGCCGCCCGCATCCACGACCACGCCCTCGACCGAGCCTCCCGTTTCCGCCAGCGCGACCGTCCACAGGAGCGCGGCCAGCAATCCCGCCGCGCTCAGCGCTATCATCGCTCTCTTTTTCCAACCGCCGTGAATCATGGTCGTCCTCCTTCCGAAAAGCTGCAATGAATTTGCAGGCTACGCGTAGGGAAAACCGGCTGAACCCCATCGTCCTATCGTCTTATTGTCGAAGCAGTCCGACGGCGGGCTTGCTCGCTCCGATACGGATGAAAATCGCTTGCGCCGACCAACGTAGACCAAAGTAGACCAAGATAGATACTGTGTTAAATGTCAAGGCCTGGAGGCCGAATTTTGAACATTGACAACAGAGGTTGTTTTTGGCTTAAGCCAGCCTAGCAGAAAGCGTGTGCCCGTCAAGGGCTTCGCAAGGCGC
>JAADII010000189.1 GCA_013151415.1 Chloroflexota bacterium | reverse complement strand
TTCAAATTGCCGACCTCATAGCGCATCCAAGTTTTAAGGCGACCCAAGCTAGACGCTTCAACAAACCATTGCCCGACAATTTTGGCGGTTTGATAGCGACAATCCTTGAAGAAGGAAAATACTATCGCAGCCCAACTGGAAAAATCAATGGTTGGGGACGAAAATGGCTTCCATAAAAAAGGCCCCTCGCGGGGCCCGAAGGCAATAACCTGCCTTCCACCTCCAGAAAACTGGATTGTATATATCATAACAGAAAACCTTGCCGGCGTCAAGAAAATCCGACGGGCATAAGAAAAACACTACGCACACGTGTGTTCGTGTGAAAAAAGGCGTAAGCACACGCGTGCGCATCGTTTTTCACTTCCTATGCAACCGCACCACTTGATTGTCGCACAATAAGTTTGGGCTTCAGAATAACCTGACGCTCCTCTGGCTCCTGTCCTGAAAGAATCTGCAAAAGCATATCGCACACCATGCTGCCGATCTTGTAAATCGGTTGATGAACCGTGGTGAGGGGCGGGTGCGCATGCTCGGCCATGGGGATGTCGTCAAAGCCGGTGATGGTGATATCGCGGCCGACCACCAGGCCTCGCTTTTGCGCGGCGCTCATCGCGCCCAAAGCCATCAAATCATTACAGGCAATAATGGCGCTGGGGCGCGGGGATAGGTCCAACAATCTTTCGGCTTGCTGATACCCGCCGCGCTGAGTCAGGTCGCCCACCACCAAAAGCTCGTCCTGCAATGCCAGTCCCGCCTTTTCCATGGCTTTATGAATGCCCAACATGCGATAATGAGCAAACATCAGATGCGGCGGCGGCGCGATGCAGGCGATGCGCCGGTGCCCCAGATCAACCAGATGCTCCACCATCAACTGCATGCCATATTCGCCATCTTCATCAACAAAGGGATAATCCAACGCGTCCTCGGTGCGACCAAACACCGCGAACGGCACGTCCGCCTTGCGCAAATAATCGATACGCTTATCATGACGCCGGGTGCGCACCACAATAAGACCATCCACCTGCCCGCCCTGCACCTTTTGCCGATAGGTCTCCAGCTCCTTCTCACCCGGCGCTTGGGTGGAGACCAACAGATCATAACCGTAAGAGGCGGCTGTGTTGCCTATGCCGGCCAACAATTCACTAAAGAAAGGATCAGCGAAGCGCGGGCCAAACGTAGGCAAAATCAGGCCGATGGTCTCGGTGCGGCGTTTTTGCAAACGCTGGGCCAGGCGATTCGGGGTGTAGCCCATCTCATCGGCCACGCGACGCACAAGCTCTTTGGTGGCCGGACTCACATCATCGTAATCGGCCAATGCGCGAGAGACGGTGGTGATGGATTTGCCGGTGCGGCGAGCAATATCTTTGATAGTAACGGCCATGACAATGCTTTACGTCCCTTTACTACGACGCATTCGCTCTTCTCGATGCAGGCAAAGGATAAAAACAAGAATGTAAATCGGAAAATGCAAGAAAAGGGAGAAATCAACCGCTCAGAAACGATTCGATCGGCGCTTCATTCTAGCCCAAAACGTTTTGGTTGTCAATGTAAAGTTCTCGATGATTTGTCAATCCCATCGGTTTCTGGTTATACTGCCGCCTGGTATAATGATGCATTGAATCTGCTCCTCAGTCGTCAAACGCATCCGCTATGCAATCATTTCCTGCTCAAATCAACAATGCGATTACACGCGCAGCGGTCATTATCGCGGCGTTCATTCTGGCTGCGTTGGCCGCAGCGTTCATGGCCGGGCGTTTGACCGGAGGAACAGACGGTCCGGCTTGGGGTGGCCAGACAGCCATAGGAGCGGCATTGCTGCTTGTGGGCATGGCGCTATTCGCTTGGGCCGCGCCGCGCCCCATCTTACGGCGCGGCTCGAACGCAGTGGGCGCCTCACCTCGATTTGCCGCTCGGCCTCGCGTCTTCATGGCTGCTATGGCCGCGTATCTTTTTTCCCTGACCCTTTACGCGCTCAATGGCGAATCAAATCTGGTGCGCGGTTTGTGGCTGGCCAGCATGGCGTTGGTTGTAATCGCGCATATCGATAGGTGGCGCTGGCCGAAATTGAGTCGCGAGGATGGTCGCGATTGGCTTCTACTAACCTTGATCACCTTTGCGGGGTTTGCGCTGCGTTTTTGGCGATTGTTTGATTTGCCGGGATTCGTGCATGGCGATATTTCATCGCAAGGCTTAGAGGCGTTGGCCATCCTTTCCGGAGCGAAGGATGTATGGTTTGGCGTGGGTTGGTCCGACTTTCCCATGCTGGATTATGTCATCATGGCCGGAACCATGAAGCTGTTGGGGCGAGACTTATTCGGCCTATCCATGACCGCGGTTTGGCAAGGCGCGCTGACCTTGCCGGCGCTCTATCTGTTGGGACGGGAGATGTTCGGTCGCCGCGTGGGGTTGATTGCCGCGGCCTTGCTGGCCATCAGTTACACGCATATTCACTTCAGCCGTTTTGTCAGCACCGCATCACCGGTTCTCGCCATCACGCTCACCTTCTTCTTTCTTTTTCGCGGTCTGCGATTGCGTCGCCCTGTTTGGTTTGGCCTTGCGGGCGTCATGCTTGGCATGGGCATGATGCTCTATTACTCCTTCCGTTCGGCCGCGGTGATCGCCGTGTTGTTGCTTTTGTGGTTGCTCATTTGGCAGCGAGATCGGGTTAAAGCGGAATGGCGGAATGGCGTGACCATGGTCATCGCCGCGCTGGTTGGCTTTGGCCCCATGTTGGTGTTCGCGCTCGAAAATTTTCGCTCATTCGTAGGTCGCGGCAACCTGGTCACCCTTTTCAATCCGCAGGTTATGCAGCACCTAATGAACAAATATGGAGCGCAAACGGTTTCGAACGTCTGGTGGGAGCAAACGAAACGCACTTTACTCACCTTTTTCAGTTACGGCGACGCCAGCACCCATTTCGCATTCCCCGGCCCCATTGTCTCGACTCTCACCGCGGTGCTATTCACCCTGGGGTTGGCCTATGCCCTGCGCCATGTGCGAGACGAACGCAGCTTTGTTCTGGTGGTTTGGGTGGTCTTGGTGCTCCTTTTGGGCAGCATTGTCACCAACGACGCGCCTTTCTGGCCCCACATTATCATCGTCTTGCCCGCGGTCGCGCTTTTGGCCGCGTGGGCGGCCGAGCGCGCATGGAGCGGATTGTCCGATGCGTTGCCAGAAGCACAACGCGCCAGGGCGAATTGGGCATTGGGCGGCTTATTGGCCCTCCTTATCGCGTTGACAGGCGTAAAAAACTGGCAAGCCTATGTAGCGCATGTCGAAGACAACGCCACGCCCGAACTCCGCATCGCCCGATTCTTGGCCGCCCTCCCTTCCGACCGACGCGTTGTGCTGGTGAAAGACCCTTACGATTGGGAGCGCCGTGAATTTCGGTTCTTTGGCCGTCATCTCCAAGGGGCCGATTTTCCCGCCGACTATTTTCTGAGCAACTCGACACCCGAACCTCAGGTCCCCACTGTTTTCATCATCACTCCCAATCATCCACGCGCGCTTGAGGCGTTGAAAACGCGTTTCCCGAACGCGCCCTTGCAAGAACACGTGGACGGACGCGGCGTGGTGGCCTTCTATTCGCTGGAGGTCATGCCACCGGCTTACATATCGCCCCCCGATGCAGCCGCCCCCCTCGATTCATTGCCCGTTCGGCAACGGTTGGTTTGGGGTCTGGCCATCTTGCTCTTCATCGCCGCTTTGGTCGCCGGCGTCTATCTCTATCTTCGCCGCCCCCCCGCCCCCTCGCCCGCGCCTTCCCTCGCCCCCTCATCCACTCAGCCTCC
>JAADII010000097.1 GCA_013151415.1 Chloroflexota bacterium | reverse complement strand
TTGCCGAATACCTCGAACAGCTCCTGGGACGGAAAGTGGATATACTCACTCCGATTGGACTTCAAGGCATTCGCGTAAAGCGCACAGCGCAGGAAATTCAGGAGAGCGTGACGTTCATTTGAGGAGGGGAATATGCTCAAATCAAGTGCAGATCAGAAATGGATCAACTACATTGACAGCGAAGTGCGATCAATATGCGCTGATGGAAGTTGGCGGCATCAGATTAGAAGAAAATGGGAGGTTCGCGCAAAACCGGTAAGGAAATCGTCGATAGAGGATTATGAATGGAAGATTATACCGACTAATACGCGCGACGTTTCCCTGGACGGAGATTATGAGGGAACGTATTACGTACTTTGGCTTGATAAACCGAACGGGAAAATTGTCGTCCAACACGATACATTCCATTGTGGCATCATGGGGCCGCACTTCGAAAGAGAAACCTTTACAACAATCTCAATCCCGGACTATCCAAATTTACCGTCAAAAGGATGGCTTCAGGAGCATTTACGTTATCTGATCAGTCGCTTTAAGCCCAATGAATTCTCGTATACATAAGAGATCCTCTTCTTCCGCGCTACGTGAAGGGCAAATCCTATTGAATGTTACGTACCGGCAGATCTTCGTTGGGGGCCAAAGGGATGGTCTGTTGCAATTGAACCCGACCATATTGCCATTTGACCCAGGCCAGGGTTAGCGCCATGCCCGCCAGCACCGCGATGACGCCGATAAGTCCCGCTTCCGGACCGAAAGCGCCGCCGGTCCATGCGTCCGGCCCGCGCTGCTCAATGGCGATGAAACTGACCATGTTGGACGATGTGCCGCTGGGAAAGCCGAACACATTGCCCTGAAAGAAATTCCAGGTCATGTGCAAACCAATGGGAATGGCCAGATCGCCCGTCAGCACATAGCCCAGACCGAGGAATATCCCGGCCAGGATCAGGTTCAGGGTGCTGATGATGGTGGCGTTGGGATTGCCGGCATGGGCCAGGCCAAAGAGCGCCGAAGTGAGCGCCCAGGCCAAAACCAGGGCGATGGCGGGGTTCCAGAATTTGAAATTGAGCCCCTCGGCCAGGTTGTGCAGCAGCCAGCCGCGAGATAACGTTTCCTCGAATATGCCCACGGCGAAGAACAGAAGCGCGGCCCACAAGACGCCCTGGGCGAAGGTCATGTCTCCCGGCCCTTGCATGGTTCCGGTGATGGTCACCCAGCCCAACGCGCGCTCGACCAGAAAAATGCCGGTCATGAGCAACGCGCCCAGTACCAGGCCAAAGCCGAAATCCTTCCACCAGCGCGGCCCAAGCCGAAAACCGTAATCCCACCAGGGACGTCGGTCCACCCATCGCCCCACCACAAGCAGGGTCGCTGCCAGCGCGACCAGCATCAACCATTCGCTGAGCGCCCAGCCCATGAGAAACTGCGCATCCGGCCCGCTATCGATGCCGGGGCTGAGATCGGGCGCAAGGACAAACAAAGCCGCCTGCGCGCCCGCGGTAAGCATGGCAAACAGAAAGATAAAAATAATGACGCGCCACAAAAAGCGCAAGCGCTGTTCCGAATTGTTCCAAAAGATCTGTTTGACCTTTTTCATATTCGCCTCCCTGGTTCAAAAGGCCGGCGATGGCTTTTTGACCAAAAACACATGGGGATAAATTCAATCACTCGCCAAAGACCCTGGCATATCGAGTTCAGGCGATAATTTGTGAAGCCGCCTTGATCAAACGGTCGTTGATAGCAAAGCCCAACCCTTGCTCGGCGAAACTGTGCGCCAAGATCACATCCACGCCCGCGCGATCCAGGTCCCGCATTCCGGCATAAAGATGGCGCGCGACCTGGCTTAAACCCCTCACCGATCCCAGCGTGACCATCGGCGCATCCAACGTCTGGAAATATGGCCGGTCTTCGTCGGCCAGCAGCAGGCCGACGCGCTCTCCGCGGTTTAGCCGCGCCCTGGCTATTTGGGCCATCTTTTCCAAAACAGCGGGCGGGTCGCCCATGACCAAAACAAGTTGGGCATGGGGCGCATAATGACTCGCCAGCAATCCCGGCGAGACCTGCGCGCCGGGCGTCGATTCCGTCGAGTCGCGCAGCCCAACCTGACCAATGACCTCGCGCAAGGCCTCAGGCGTCAGGCCGCCGGGACGCAGGATCAGGGGCGGCGTGCGCGTCAGATCCAGCACCGTAGATTCCACGCCAATGGTGGTCGGCCCGCCGTCCAGAATAAGGTCCACTTCTGAACCCAGATCCCGCAACACATGCTCGGCCGTCACCGGGCTGGTGTAGCCAAAACGATTGGCCGAAGGCGCAGCAATGGGGCGTTGGCTGGCGCGCAGCAAGGCCAGGGCCACAGGATGCGCGGGCATGCGCACGGCCACGGTGGGCAACCCGGCGGTCACCCGATCGGGCACGCGGGGCGACTTGGGCAAAACCAGGGTGAGAGGCCCAGGCCAGAACCTGTCGGCCAATATGCGCGCGGTCTCGGGCGCATCGGCCACGAGCTCGGTCAACTCTTCGGCGTCGCCGATGTGGACGATGAGCGGGTCTTCGAATGGTCGCCCTTTGGCCGCGAAGATGCGAGCCACGGCTTTTTCATCCAACGCGTTGGCGCCGAGACCGTAGACGGTTTCGGTGGGGAAAGCCACCAGGCCCCCGCGTCGGATGACGGCCGCGGCCTGCTCGATCTTTTCGGGATCGGGTTCGATCGGATTGACGCGAAGCAGTCTGGGTGTCATTCGTCCGTGCAGATACTCACCGAATATTCCCCATCACTCACTCCGATTCATACTCCATTCGTCCCAGAGTAATCATGCTTTCCACATCTTCCAAGGCGTCGGGCGCGTGTTTGGCGACCACGCGACGCACTTCGGCCAACGTAGCCTCATCGGCCGCGCCCAACATGCGCGTCATATCGGCGATGTCTTGCGCACGGCCAGAAAGCAGCTTCCTCACCACCAGATATGGCAAAGGAATGGTGGGGAGACCGGTGTCGGCCATGACCGGCCGGGCCAACGCCTCGCTCGCCCAGGCCGCGTCTGATGCAATCAAATCGAGTTCTGTTCCGTCAGGCAATCGCCAGGTGGAGCCGCCGATAGCCAGAGAACCCGTTTTGTGAGCGCCGGCCTTTTGCAACCGCCGTTCACATGTTTCAAGATCGCTCGCCAATACCAACGCATCTACATCGTGGGTCATCCGTTCAGGCATATACAGCCGCGCGGCCATGGCCCCCACCACGACATAAGGCGCGTCACCCAGGATTTTGGCCAGATCAGGAATGGGCTGCCGCGAGGTGCGAGACCGCAAATGGGCGGGACTACTGCCTGAGCCCGGTCGCGTGCGTTTTTTGGCCAGGGCGAGATACGCTTTTCTTCGTGCGCTGATTGATGAGGGTTCGTACATTCATCCACCCGGTTTACTTACTATTGCGCTTCGCGGCTTCCAGGCAAACCACGCCCTCCGGCCCCACCGTGGCCGCGTGGAGGGTGCGCGCGGGCAATTCCAAACGGTCGCCCGGCTCCATATGAATATCCTCTTCGGTTTCGGGCAAATGAAAGGTGATGGAGCCGCGCACGACGTAAAGAACTTTGGTGTAAGAATGCGTGTGAGGAGAGTATTGAAAATTGGGGCCGTTGCGCCAGGCGTAAGGGGCCAGCCCCTCCGCCCGCATGTCCGCGCGCAGATCTTCTTCCCGCACGTCGGGGCCCCAGTTCCATTTGGTCAGTTTATAACTCATGATGCACGCCCTTGTCCTGTATGGACGCCTAACGCGCCGGGATATGTGAAGGTCTTGCTTCAACTCATTGGCAAACGCCCATAATCATATCCATCGCTTCCCCCCTTGTCAAACCCGTTCGCCTCGCGCTTTTTCTTGCTCGGCCAGGGTTCGCGCCGCCAATTCCACCACATCGCCCACGCGGATGGGCCGCGAGAGCACTCGCGCGCCCTTTTCCTCCAATGATTTCCAGCTCGCGCGCTGAAATACGGGAACGATGAGAACAAAAGCCGCGCCGGGGACGAATTCCATGAAGCGAGAAACCCGCTCGGGCGTGGCGTAATCATCGTCATGCACGTCCAGCAACACCAGCGAGGGTTCGATCAGCCCTTTCATGATAACCGAAACCGCGTAGTGCAAACCGGGAGCCGCCATAACATCATGCCCGGCCTCTTGCAACTCGGCCAAGATCAACGCCCGACTCCACCGATCGGCCGCGATGAGGAGAATATCCCGCGACATGATGCATTTCACTTCATCCGACTTGCCTCATCCACCCAGAAACACGGAAGAAAGCCCCGCTTGCTTGGCGGCCGCGAACTGTCTTTTATCCGATGTAACAAACAAATCCGCCCTCCACTCAAGGGCGCAAGCAATATGCAGGGCGTCCATAGCCCGTAAAGTATTCGTTTCCAGCAAAGTTATGGAACCCACAACCACCGGTGAGGTAATCTGTAAAATAGTGGCGTCTCGGATGTCGTCCAGTAACTGTCCTCTGATCCGACGATATTCCTTATGAGTAATGACATTCTCCCGAATCCGGCGATTCAAAGCTGAGACGATTTCGGGAAGCAAAATAACGCAGACTCCGAGTTCATCGGCTGGAGCCAAAAGATCGACGAGTTTATCACTTCCCGGCTCTTCAATATATCGCTTTGCCAATGCCGAAGAATCGGTCGCCAACTTCATGAACCAACCTCACGCTCTTCCAAAATCGCCGCCGACAAAGGAGGGCCTGATACTCGCAAACGCGGTCCAGGCCGTTTCCAAGCGGGCGATGCAGTGGAATCTTCATCGTTGGAATAGGGTATAAGTTGCGCCACAGGCCGACCGCGGTGCAACAACACAATCCTTTCACCGCGTTCAACTTCTGCAAGATATCCCGACGCATTTCGCCCAAATTCCGAGAACGAGACAGTTTTCATGATGGATAACCTCGACTCCAGAAGTGCATACAAAATCTGCTACGCCATAAATTTGAGTTACGAAATCAATCGCGCGCATCCGAGATCATATCCGCGTCGGCGGCTTTTGTCAAACGCATCGCGCGGAGAGTGCGTTTCAAAATTGGGGCAAAAGTTTCAAAACCCGCCGGATTACGAATCCGGCACAGGAGCAGGGCTCCCCAAGGTGGATTCGCAATCCGCCCGGCGAAAAAAGGAACGCGCCCGCGCGATTCGCTCACTCACAGCTACGGGCGGGGATGTCCTGTTCGGGTTTGATGGTGAGACCGCTGGCGCCATGCACCCAAATGTTGGGATACGTGGCCACGCCATCCACCTCGACCCAGAAATAGATGTGGCTGGCCGGATCATTGGCCGCGCTTACGTCGATATCGTTGAAATCATAGGCCAGCCAGGTGACCCCATTGGCCGTGACCTCGCGCAAGACGGCTTCAGGAGCAAACCGCCGCGATTGACTGACGCCGTTATCCACCGACCAGAACAAACGCGCCGCGGGCGGTGATTGCACATCCGGGCCGACCGCATTGAAGGTGTTGTGCGAGAACAAGTAGGCCGTGATATTGGCCAGCTTGGCTTCTTCGACGGGCGCGCCGCCGTGTGGCCACACGATCTCCACCTTGGCGTCGATAGCTCGCGGCAGCGACGTGAGCGCGGCCACAGGAACATCTTGCACGGGAGCGAAAGTGCGCGCATCCGCTCCATGAGTCCAGATATTGCGTCGCGTCTCCAGGCCATCGACCGTGACAAAGAAGTTGAGCTTATTCGCGGGATCATTGGCCGCGCTCACATCGATATCGTTGAAATCCCACACTGTGAAGGTGCGGCCATTTTGAGTGACGGTGCGCGGTTGCCCAATGGCAATAGGGCGGGCGGGTTC
Organism: Chloroflexota bacterium; assembly: GCA_013151415.1. Lineage (GTDB taxonomy): Bacteria > Chloroflexota > Anaerolineae > J102 > J102 > JAADII01. The sequence continues at coordinate 33,702 of JAADII010000097.1, read as the reverse complement.
ATTATTCAGTGCCGCCCACAAGCGGACCGTGCGATCGAAATCACAAGCCACAGGGTTGAGCGCCTCGTCTTCATAGAGGTGCGCGGTGATGTTGGCCAGCTTTGCCTCGGTGACGGGTGCGTTGTCATGAGGCCACACGATCTCGATCTTGGCGATGATAGGGGTCAATGCTGGAGTGGGCGTCGGCGTGGGTGTGAATGTAGGCGTCGGCGTGGGCGTCTCGGTTGGGGTGGGCGTGGGTGGGCTTTCCACGACGGGCAGCAGCTGAATGGGTCGCGTTGTGCTCACGGCCGCAACCAGCGACCAGCCATCCTTTCCACTCACGCAACACAACTTGACCCATTTCGAATCGGCCGTGCGGCCGGTTAGGGTGACCACGCGGCCCACAGGCAAAGGCGCGATGACATCGAAGACGAAACCCGGGCCTGTGCGGAGATTGGCTCCGGGCATGATCACCCGCCCAAACAGCTGAGTGATGGGCGTTTCGGTGGGCGTTGGGGTGAATGTCGGCGTGGGTGAGGGCGTCGGCGTAAAGGTGGGGGTGTATGTTGGCGTGGCCGTCGGAGTGGGCGTGGAGGTGGGGGTGTGCGTGGGCGTGGGAGTGGGGGTGCGCGTGGGCGTGGGCGTCGGAGTCGGTGTTGGCGTGGTGGTGGGCGTGGGGGTGGGAGGTTTGAGGATGATCTCCAGCGCGGGACGCCGCGCTTCGTCCTCATATTCACCGCTGGCAAAAGAAGTGAGAACGCGATTGATGGTGTTCCCGCGCAAGATCAGACCGAAATTGCGGGCGGGATTGCTCACCCAGCGCTGCACCAAATCGGTGACGTCCAACTGCACCGAGCCGCCAGGGAGAACAGGTATCGGCTCCTGGTTCAAAGGCGTGGACGCCGCGTCCAAAACGCCTGTCGCACCCGGTGTTTGCCAGGCGCGCCCATCTTGAGCTTGCTCAAAAGTGACATCGTCGTCCCAAGACCGACGCAATGGATAAGCATTCAGTTCAAGGGTGTGAGGACGGTCGTCGATGCGAAATAATCGCAGTGTGGCCGAAGCGACCTCGCGCTGAGGGGGGATGTCGCTTATATCAAAATACAACAAGGCCGAGGCCACATTGTCCTTACGAATTTGCAAAGTGGGCGCATCGCTAAAGCTTTGGTTGGGCTCCCAGGCCAGGATGGTGCTATCGCGCGCGCCCTGATATCCCCCAGTTCCCTGACGATAGAAATATTGCCCGCCAATAACCGGCGTGGGGGTGGGCGTGCGGGTGGGCCAGGGGGTGCGCGTCGGGGTGCTGGTGCATACGCCGGGGCAACCAGGAGCGGGGCCCAAAGGCCGAACCAGCACGCGATGGAATATGTCATCCACTTCGTCTTCGCGGTCCAGCCGCAGATCGAACCCCGAAGCCCGACTTAGCAAGCTACGCTTGGGCAGGCCATTGGCGAAGCGCGCGTCGCTTAGACGAAAGGTGCGCGTTTTCCAACGACCCGAGCCAATAAGGGCCACTTTGCCGGCCAGTTTTTCGCCGGATTGGCTATCGTAATACAGCGCCCAAGAGCCGCCGTCGCCATGATCGAGATAAGTCACCTCGATTTCGACCTCGCGATCGCCGATCGAGCGCGCAAAATCGTCGTCGAGATCGAGATTGAAAGCCGGATCACTGTCGGTCGTGCGACGATTGTACGCGCTGCGCCAGTCATCAACCGGCCCTGTGTTGAAACTGGCTGTTCGTTCATCGATGGTGCGAGCCGCAATCTGGCGCGTCAATGTATCGTAACCAACCGTCTCCAACTCGCTGGTGAGGAAAAAGGAGTAGTCAAAAAGATCGCCGCACTGCGCGGCCTCGAGCGCTGTATTGCTGCTGCGGAAAACGATCCAGGCGTCGGGCGTGGTGTCGGCCCCTGCGCCGGCGTATCGGTCGAAGAATTGCCACACCTCCTCGAAAGCCAGGTTCGCTTCATACGGCTCCACAAAATCGGCGCGCTTATCCAGGGCGTTGAGCGCGGACCACCATGTGTGCGCTTCCACATCCAGCCCAATAAGACTGTGCGCGTTGTTGAATTCGAAGCCAATGGGAACAAAGCGCCAATTGTGAGCGAGAGGCGCCCACTGTGTGCGATAAGCCCGGGCCATCTCCGGCCCAACCAGGGAGCCGGGCCGAGAAATATCGCCCCAATAACAATAAATGCCCGACTTTCCACGATTGCTATAATAATCGGCGGCGAGAGACGTCACCATAAGCCCAACGCCTTGTTCGACCGCTCGCTCCACCACCCGCCAACGGTCATCTTCCGCGTAAGGGCCGGTGATAATGGTGCTAATGGTCTTTCCGGGAAACGCAGCCACATAAGCATCGATGAGGAAAAGATGGTAATTCGTCCATTCGGTGGGGCCGGTCTCGCCATATTTGCTCTCGTAGGCCGCTCGCTGCGCCTCTTTATCGCAGGTTTTTGTCAATGGCCAGGGCGAAGACTCGCCATTGTAGCCAATGCCGATTTCCACGGCCGCGATGCGAGGATCGTCCTTATAGCGCTCACCCAATGCTGCGATCAACTCGCGCAAAGCGGTTTGGATCTTTGGATTAAGATAATTCAAATGTCTTTGTTGCGCGACATCGAAACCGCAGTTCGCGGGGACATCGGCCACAATGGGATCGTATTCATCGCTCAATGTCCATTCGGGCTGACATACGTCGCGATCTGAACGGTCGTTGCAACGAATGAGAAGACGCAGGATCACTTGTCTGCCCGACGGCGTGCGGTTCAGTTCGCGATCGACAAACTCCCAGGAGTAGCCCCGACGCCCCGGCTCCACCTGTTTCCAGGTGAACTCGAGCACGCCGCCCTTGACCACGCCAGTCACTCCGACATGATCATAAGCTTTATAGACGCCGGCCTCCAACGCGCCCTCCAAAACCAGTCCGGCGATGAACGGCGTTGGGGTTGGCGTTGAGGTGGGGGGCGCTGTAGGCGTGAGAGTAGGCGCCAAAGTCGGTTGCGGCGGCGTGGGCGTGAAGGTGGCCGCCGCCGTAGCCGTGGGTTTTGGCGTGAATGTGGGCGTGGGCGTGGGGCCAGGGCGACTAAGACGCCACCACAAGAAAGGCGCAGCTATCAGCAAGAGCGCCAACAGAACGAGCAAAAGGATCACATAACGTCGCGACGGGGGAGATGTTCGCATAAGAACGCGCCTACTTGAAAGAAAATAGTCATTTATCGGCGTTCGCGCTGGCAAGCCTGTCGTCGGGTTGTTTCGAGAGGCAACATTGGGGCCTGCTTTCGTCGCGAGTCGCCGAGTGTGTTTGAAACGCGAATATGACAAAAAGTCAGTACATTATAGAGGACGCCGCGCGTCCCGCGCAACAGAGGAGGCGGAGGCGTTTCGAGAAAAAGGAGATAATCTATCACATCAGAAATTCATGAATCATCATATGCAGGCAAAGACACATAGAATGTCGCGCCTCGGCCCTCGCCTTCACTCTCCGCCCAGATTCGACCTCCGTGCCGCTCCACAATCTCTTTGCATAGCGACAACCCCAAACCCAAGCCTCGAAATCGCCGCGTCAGCCCCTGGCTCACTTGATAAAACTGTTCGAATATCTTATCCAATTCGCCGTCAGGAATGCCAACGCCCTGATCGGACACGGAAATGATGATAAAACCGTTCTCGCGGCGGACGAAAACCCGAACCACGCCCCCTTCTGGATTGAACTTGAAGGCGTTATCCAGGAGGTTGACAAACACTTCATCCAATAAAGTGGGATCGGCCCGGACCGTGAACGCGCCATCGGAGAGTTCGATTTCCAATCGGCAGTTGTGCCGGCGAGCTTGCAAACGCCAGCCGCGCAATCGTTCCAACAACCAGGCGCGCAGGTCCAAAATCTCTTGTTGAAACGGTCGCGTCTCCAGGGTTCGCATAAGAACCAAGCGCTCGACCAGCAAATGCAGCTCTTCTGAATACCGCATGATGAGCCCCAGGGCCTCCTGCTGTTTTGGCGTCAGCTCGCCCAGACCGCCGGCTTCCAAGAGCTCGGCGTATCCCATCAACACGCTCAGAGGCGTTCGCAATTCATGCGAGACATTGTGAACCATTTCTTTCTGGGCGCGAAGCGCCTCCTCTAAGCGCGTGTTCATCTCTTGCAAGTGTTCGATAAGGCGCAATCGCTGCGCCGCGGCCGCCAACTGCTTTCCGACCGCCTCCACCAATGTGATCTCCTCTCCTGACCACGCCCGAGGCCTCATGTCGCACACCACGAGACCGCCAACGCGAATGGGGGCTGGATCGCTCTCCGACAGGACGGGAGCGACAATGATGGCGCGTATCCCAAATTCAGAGGCCAGGGCAGAAGCCAGACTTGCATACGGCTCATCCATTTGTTCTGTGGCGAGATCGCGGCTCACAAGGGGGCCGCGAAGCTCAAGCCTGAGACGACGCGACCCGCGCCCGGCGACATCCCTTATCCGAGGCGGAAGCCCGCGAATCACATGACGTCCTTGCACCCAAACCGCGCCGCACTGCAAACCGAGCGCCTCCAAGACCTCGTCCAGAGCGGTCTCCAGCAACCCATCCAAATCAGGCTCGCTCGCGGCCGCAGTGATAATGCGGTTCAATTTCTCCATATAGAGGGCGTGGCGATGAAGCCGCTCTTCGGCGCGTTTGCGCTCGGTGACGTCTTCCACCACGCCGTCATAATAGAGAGTCTGGCCGTTGGCGTCTCGCACCGCGCGGGCGCTTTCGCGCACCCAAACCACAGAGCCATCTTTGCGCAGCCAGGCCGATTCCCATCCCCGAATCAGGCCATCTTTTTCGATCTTTTCTATGAACTGCGCCCGAGTGTAAGGCGACGCGTAACCCTCTTTCTCCAAGTCTCGAGCAGCCAGTTCCTCGAATGAGGAATACCCCAAAAACTCGACCAAAGCCGGATTGGCCAACAAAATGCGGCCATCGGGCGTGGTGCGATAGATGCCCACCGTGCTGTTTTCATACAAGCTCCGAAAACGTTCTTCGCTCTCGCGCAGCGCGTTCTCCATGCGCTTGCGTTCGGTGATGTCCATGGTGGCGAACACGAGGGGCGAGATGGGGGATTCTGGCGAGAGAAAAGCCACCCGGGCGAACACATCGATCACGCGGCCATCTTTGCGCCGCAGGCGGATCTCTATCGCTTTCAGGCCCTCGCGAATGCTCTTGTAAACCTGTGCTCCCGCACGCTCGTACTCTTCTTGAGAGGCATAGAGAAAGCGCACGTTACGCCCCACCAACTCACGCGCCTCATAACCCACCATGTCGCAAAATGTTTCATTCACCCAACGAATGACGCGGTCCTCGGCCACGCCAATGCCAATAGGCGTCACCATCAAGATGCTTCGCAGCATGGCTTCCGATTCTTGAAGCGCCCTTTCAGCCGACTTTTGTTCGGTCACATCCTCAATGGCCAGAAGAATCCAGGGCGTCTCCTCCCCATCGTGCCGAATGCGTCGCGCGTTCAATCGCATGACGCGACGGCCAATACGCTCGAATTCATGCGTCACTTCAAAATCATCGAAATGGCTGTTAGAGGGCAATATGTCTTCCAACAAACGCCGTAGTTCGGGTATGTTCCATTGCCCGCCGCCCAATTCATAGATCAATCGCCCCTCGGTTTCGCGAGCCGTCGTATGAAAAGCGCGATAAAAAGCCCGGTTCGCGGAGACAACGCGCAGAGCGCCATCCAACACCAGCAAGGGTTCGCGAATGGTGGCGACAACGCCTTCGATAAAATCGTGCGCGTCGCGCAGCGCTCGTTGGGCCTTGCGATCGGCCGTTTCGTCGCGAAAGACCAACGTCACGCCCATCATTTCCCCTTGCTCATTGATGACAGGCGCGGCCGAATTCGTGATAAATCGTTCGCTCCCATCGCGAGCAACAAGCAATGTATGATCACCCAATCCAACGACAATCCCCTCCTCCAACACCCGACTCACCGGGTCTTTCACCTCGGTTCGGGTTTCTTCGTTCAAAATACGAAACACCTCTGCAAGCGGGCGACCGCGCGCCTCGCGCTCGCTCCAGCCGGTGAGTTTTTCGGCCACAGGATTCATCTGCACCACACGGCCTTCGCGATCGGTGACAATGACCGCATCACCAATGCTGTATAAGACGGTGCGGAACCACGGTTCACTTTGTGGCGAGACCCGCCGAGCAGGCATGCTGAGTTTCTGATTCATAGGCGAGGGCCTCCCTCGCTACCATTGGCGACCGATGGCTAAGAACTCGGATATCAATGCATTCTCAATCGCAGACCGGGTGCGCGAGCCGTATGAGTCTGGCCGCGAGGCCCGTAAGCCGCGCTCAACACATCAGTGATCCAAAAACAATATACAAAATGTACAACCACAAGCAGTAGAGCGCATCTTCTTAACATTCCGAGAACAGAAGAGCGACTTTTGAACAAAAGCCAGCCTTCTCAAACCGCATCCAGGCCATTAACAGGCCATTAAGAAGATGCTATAGATCGCGCAAATGTCCAAAAAATGAAGGTGTTTAAGTATACTACAATACTTCGCGAATGCAAACTTATGCAAATCATCTTCAAACGAAAACCTTGCCTGCGTCGCCGTGTGACTGTTACAATGCGCTCATGTCCGCCTCACTTCCTTCTCCCGAAGAAAAACCCGAATTCGTGCGTTCCATGTTTGCGGCCACCGCCCGGCGTTATGACCGCATGAACCGCCTGATAACACTGGGTCAGGACCAAACCTGGCGGCGATTGGTGGTGGAGGCGTGCCAACTGCCGCGCGGGGGCGCGTTGCTTGACGTGGGCGCAGGCACGGGCGACATCGCCTTAGAAGCCCGCAAGCGTCGGCCCGATGTGCGCGTGGTGGCCAGCGATTTCACCCATGAGATGATGTTGGTGGGCCGGGCCAAGGCCGGAGCCGAGGACTTGCCTTTTGTGGAGGCGGACGCGCTCAAGCTGCCCTTTCCCGCCGACAGCTTCGACGCGGCCTGTTCGGGCTTTCTCATGCGCAATGTCAGCGATGTGAGCGCGGCCTTCGCGGAGCAACGTCGCGTGGTGCGGCCCGGCGGCCGCGTGGTTTGCCTGGAGATCACGCGTCCGGCCACGCCCATATGGCGCGAGATTTTCCATTTCTACTTTCATCGCCTGGTTCCGCGCATCAGCGCCTGGCTCAGCAGCAACCCCGACGCCTATTCCTACCTTCCGGCCTCCACCCTGGCCTTTCCCCGCCCGCCCGAGCTGGCCCGCATCATGACTTCGGTCGGCCTACGCGATGTCACCCACCGCACGCTCATGCTCGGCACCGTCGCACTGCATATAGGCACTGTGTAGAGCAGCATCCTCAAGGGTATATTCGATATCGTCTTCTTCATCGTCGCGAAAAAACTGCTCCAACGCGAACTCTTGCCATAAAGCCTCATCCCAATCCCCAACAACGATATCGTACTGACGGCGCGCCAACAGGAATGCCGTAAAGTCGTACACTTCTCGAAGCACGTCTTCCGGCAATCGATCCACCTGTCGATGTAACTGCTGACGAAGCAACGCACTGTTCATAACAATGAAATCATAGCATAAATTCCGTTGAATTCGCAATTGGACTGACATCGCGAAGACAAAGTATCCCCTATGACCGTCATCTCATTGTCCATCTCCATGACCCGCTTATGCCCCAACGATTGATCGTCGCGCTCACGGGCGCGTCCGGCCAGATTTACGGCATCCGGCTGCTGCAAGCCCTGAGCCAGAGCAATGAAATCGAAACGCATCTGGTGATGTCGGCCGCGGCCGGCGTCACCATGGCCCAAGAGACCAACTTCACCCCGCGCGAGGTCGAGGCCCTGGCCGAGGTGGTCCACCGGCCGGCCGACATCGGCGCGGCCATCGCCTCAGGCTCCTTTCAAACCTTGGGCATGGTGGTCGTCCCCTGCTCTATCAAAACCCTGAGCGGCATCGCCCACAGCTACGCCACCGACCTGATCACCCGCGCCGCGGATGTGCAACTGAAAGAGGGACGGCCTGTTCTGCTGGTGGTGCGCGAGACGCCGCTGCATCTGGGCCATTTGCGCTTGATGACCCAGGCCGCGGAAATCGGATGCACCATTTTTCCGCCCGTCCCCGCGTTCTACGCCCTGCCCAAGAGCATCGACGAGCTGGTGGACAACACCGTGGGCCGCATTCTGGCGCGATTGGGCATTCCCAACGACCTCTACCGCGAATGGCTTGGACTTGGCCGCCGCGCGGCCCGAAAATAAGTCCGAGGTCGGCGGGTTGAGGTTAAGGTTGAGGTTGAGGTTGAGCCGGAGAAACCAACCCGGGTTTGGCCAAATATGGAGCATATTCACGCGTTCTTGCAAGCCCACAACACCCTCACCCTGGCCACGGTCGCGGCCGATGGTCGGCCACATGCCTGCGCGCTTTTTTACGCGGCCGACGAATCCCTCACGCTCTATTTCCTCTCCGACCCAAACACAGCCCATGCCCAACACATCGGCCAAGGCGCGGTCGTCGCGGCCGCCATCGAGGAGAACAATCAGGACTGGCGCACCATTCGCGGCCTTCAGTTGCACGGTTTCGCGCGGCCCTGTCGCGCGGGCGAAGAGACCCAAACCGCCCGCGCCGTATATATGGCGCGCTTCCCCTTCATCGGCCGCGCCGAAACCCTGGCCGGGCCGCTTATGCGGGCGCGCTATTATCGGATCGTCCTCTCCTGGATTCGCTTCATCGACAACACGCGCGGCTTTGGCTTCAAAGAAGAATTTCATCTGCATCATGGACGATGAGCCGCTCACACGGATCTTCCCCATCGCCTTCCACTCGCACACAATCCTGCATCCTTGCAAATGTCTTCTTCCAACCCCTCTCTTTCTCGCCGTTCGGACGACAAAGCCGCCGCGCTGGGGCATCCATCCTATGTATGGCGCGAGGGTCAGCAACGGCGGTTCGAGCTGATACGCGCCTGGGCGCGCGTCGAGGCCGCGGATGTGCTGGTGGATGGCGCGGGCGTGGGCATGTATAGCCGCCACCTGGCCCGGGCCGGCGCGCGCGTGGTCTCGATTGACATCGATTTCCCCAGCATGGCCGCGGCGAAAGCGCATGTCAGCCCCTGTCTGGTCGCGGCTTGCGAAGCGCTTCCTTTCGCGAGCGAGAGCTTCGATACGGTCCTATCGCACGAGGTGCTGGAGCATGTGGCCGACGACGCCCAAACCCTGGCCGAGATCGCGCGCGTGTTGCGTCCGGGCGGCCGGCTTGTGCTGTTCACGCCCAATCGTCTTTACCCATTCGAGACGCACGGCCATTATTGGCGGGGCGAATATCACTTTGGCAACACCCCTCTCATCAATTACCTGCCCGACCGCTGGCGCAACCAACTTGCGCCCCATGTGCGGGCCTACACGCGTCGCGACCTGCACGCGTTGCTGGCCCCCTTGCCCTTGCGCATCCTCCACCACACGCAGATCTACCCGGGCTACGACAACATCATTCAGCGCGCGCCGCGGCTAGGGCGCATGGTGCGCAGCCTGACCCGCCTCTTCGAGCAAACCCCCCTGCGCGGGTTCGGCATCTCGCATTTCCTCGTGGCCGAGAAAGCATAGAAAAACAAGATTGGCCAGGCGCCCAACAGGCCTGGCCAATCTTGTGCAAAGGAGGAGGAAGATTCCACCCTACTATGCCACAAAACCGATACAAAATCGGTACTAACGCCTACATTTTCTTCCTCAATCCTCCCACCTCATTTATCCAGTTCTCATTTTTATGTAATCTAACCTCCTTGGCAAACAAGCGCGTTTATGCTACACTGATAGCAGACTTTTCTTTCAGCGCCTCACTCAATATGCAATATAAAACAAAATCCTTATGGCGCAAGCACTCACTCTCCCCCAACCCCGCTCCCGTCCCAGCGCATGGCCATTGGTTTTCATATGGCTATTGGCCCCGGTCTTATTGGCCATTCTGGCGGTGGCGCAATTCGAACTGAACTACGTCGATCGCATCTATCCCGGCGTGCAAGCGTTGGGCGTGGATTTGAGCGGCATGACGCAAGAGGAGGCGTTGATTGCATTGGAGGAAGCCGCGGCCGAGTACGATCTGCCGCCATTGGCCTTGCGCCATGGCGATCAGGTGTGGCCTTTGACCGGTGAAGAATTAGGCGTGGAAGTGGATGTGGAGCAACTGGTGGCGCAGGCGTTCGCGGTGGGGCGCACAGGCGATCCATGGCAAAATTTGGCCACGCAGTGGGAAACCTTCCGTCGCGGCGAACGCATCACGCCTTTGCTACGCGTACAGCCGGGCGCGGTCACTCAAGTCATTGAAACGCGCACCGCAAGCCTGAACCGGCCCGTCATCTTACCGCGATTGGCGCTAAGCGATCTTCAAGTGGTGATGACGGAATCGAGACCCGGTCAAGTGGTGGACGTGGAAGCGACCAAGATCGCGGTGATGGAGCGCTTGGAAAGCGGTCGGGGCGGGGTGGTCGATGTGGTGGTGCGCGAATTGCCGGTCAGCGAAACCGATCTCGAAACCAAGTTGGCCTCTATTCAGGCCCTGTTGGAGCAACCCATTGTGTTGGCCGATCCCAGCGGGGATTATCAATTTGCATTGGATCCGGCCACGCTTTACAGTTTGTTGGAGACGCAAGAGGATCCCAGCGCGGCGGCCGGCGTTCGATTCGAGATTCGCGAAGACGCGCTCCGCCCCATTGTGGAAGGATGGGCGGAACAGGTGGCCCGCCCGCCTTTGGACGCGCGTTTCGATTTCGACCCTAACACGAATACGCTCATCGAGCTTTCACCCGGCGTCGAGGGTTATGCGCTGGACGTGGACGCAACCATTGCGGCAATCGCCGAAGCCATCCGCAACGGCGAACATCGCATCACCTTGCCAGTGAAGGTCATCCAGCCGGCCGTGCCTTCCAACAATCCTCAAGCCTTGGGCATCAAAGAGCTTATTTCAGAAGGGACCACCAAATTCAAGGGATCCAGCGCGGCGCGCGTCAAGAACATCGAGGTTGCGGCGTCTAAATTTGTGGGCGTCGTCATCCCGCCGGGCGAAGTGTTCTCTTTCAACAAATACGTGGGCGATATCACCGCGGCCAACGGTTTCGAGGACTCGCTGATCATTTCGGGCAACACCACGGCCGTGGGTGTAGGCGGGGGCGTTTGTCAGGTAAGCACGACCGTATTTCGGGCGGCCTGGTTTGGCGGTTTTCCCTTGGTGGAGCGCTGGGCGCATGGCTATGTCGTAAGCTGGTATGGCAAGCCGGGTCTCGACGCCACCATCTTCACGCCAACCGTTGATTTCAAATTCCGCAACACAACCGAGAATTACCTGCTCATCAAACCCATTGTGGACAAGAAAAAAGGGATTCTCACCTTCCAGTTTTACGGCACCAAGCCTGATTGGACGGTGGAAACCGAAGCGCCTGTATATAGCAATCGCGTCGCGCCGCCTCCGCCGCTTTACATTGAAGACCCCGAATTGCCCGCAGGCAAAGTGGTGCAATTTGATTGGGCCGTGGAAGGCCTGAATGCAGTGGCCAAGCGACGCGTCATCGCCGCCGACGGCACAGTGTTGGTGAACGACGTGCTCAAAAGCCGCTACCGACCCTGGCAAGCCAAATATCGCTTCGGTCCAGGCTTCCAGCCGCCCGCAGGCGCAGAAGTGAAGTGGGCGAAACGTTGACAAATGAGGCGAGATCGCATAGGATCATGTAGGTATTAGTATTAGGTATTGGGTATTGAAATATTGGATGCTCAAATTTAGCGGCTTTATCGTCGCCAACATTCTCAACACCCAATATCCAGTATCCACTACCCAACATCCAAAATATCCACCTTGACGGGGGAGCTGGGGCAAGCCCGGCTGAGAGGATGACCGGATTCGTCATCGACCCCTGAACCTGATCCGGGTAATGCCGGCGTAGGGAGTTCGCGACGCAAGCATGACCACTGCTGGCCACCCGGCGGTGGTTTTTTGTTGTTCACGGTTCTCAGGTCAAGGTTTCTGGTTGAAGGTTTTGGGGTTCTTGTCTTCGAAGATCCGCGACCCGTCACCCGCCACCCGCAACCTGACACCTGACACTCGACACCTGACACTTAACACTCGACGCCCACTCACTCTCATGCGCGCCATCCTTTTTGCCAACGGCCAACTTTCCCACCCCGACCGCGCCCGCGAGTTGGTGCAGCCGGACGATCTCGTTCTGTGCGCGGACGGAGGCGCGCGCCATGCGCTCGCCTTGGGCCTGATCCCCGATCTGGTCGTTGGCGACCTGGACAGCCTGAATGTTGAGGACAGAAAGCGATTAGACGCGTTCGGCGCGCGCATCGAACGACACCCGGTGGACAAGGACGCCACCGATCTCGAGCTGGCGCTGTTGGCCGCGCGGCGCTTGGGCGCGAACGAAGCGGTGGTGTTGGCTGCATTGGGCGGCCGGCTGGACCAGCAAATGGCCAATGTGCTCCTTATGGCCTCACCCAAGTTTGCCGATCTATGCATTCGCCTGGTTGAAGGCCCGGAAACAGCCTGGATCGTACGCGAACGATTGGTGATTCATGGCCGCAAGGGCGACACGGTCTCGGCGTTGGCGCTCAGTCCCGAAGTCATCGGCCTCACTTATCATCGCGGCCTGCGCTGGATGCTCAACGATTTCACCCTACCCTTTGGCAGCACGCACGGCATCAGCAACGAAATGACCGCGAACGAGGCCGAAATCTCCCTTCGTCGCGGCGTCCTTCTGGTCATTCACCGGATGACGAAACGCCCTTTCTCTTCGCCATCATAGCAGACCTACAGTGCGCAGACGCACGCCGAAACAGATGAAAATCGTTTGCGCCGACCAACGTAGACCAAAGTAGACGAAGATAGACGATGAGCCTTTTGGTCTATGTGTCCTATGGTCTATGTTGGTCTGAGCGCTCATCAAGGCCTGTGCGACCGACATCGGACATTGGACATTGGACGCTTATTTTCGAAGCAGGCGACGGCAGGTTTGCCAGCGCCGATGCGGATGAAGGGGAGGACGATGACCCGAAGTCTTGAAATCGTTTTCTAAAAGCGCTTGCAGCCATCAAAACAACCAGCTTTCGGCCAAAAAATCGGCTCAAAACGGCGTTTTTGCAACTTTATGTCAATGAAATCGTTTTCATGTGATTCCCACGGCAAATCACGCTCATATCATCCGCAAAACGCCGCTTTTCTCAAAAACCGACGATTATTCCAACCATCGTCCGCGCAACAAAAAGTGAGGCGCCCCATGAAACAAAAAAACCTGCTCTTCCCTCCCTCCCTCTTCTTGCTCCTCTCCCTCCTTCCTCTTTTCCTCCTCGCCGCCTGCGCGCCGCCAGCCCCAGAACCCACGCCAACCACCGCGACCGCGCCGGCCAAGATCACCCTGGTCACCCACGATAGCTTCGACATTAGCGAAGAGGTGATGAATGCATTCAGCGACGAGACCGGCATCGAGGTCGACATCCTCAAGAGCGGCGACGCGGGCGAAATGCTGAACACGCTGATCCTTTCCAAAGAAAACCCGCTGGGAGATGTGGTGTTCGGCATCGACAACACCTTCCTCAGCCGCGCGCTCGAGGCCGAGATGTTCGCGGCTTATAAAAGCCCCCTTCTGGCCGACATCCCCGACGAACTGGAGCTCGACCCAGAACACCGCCTGTTGCCGGTGGATTATGGCTTTGTCACTCTCAACTACGACATCGCCTGGTTCGAGGAAAATGGCCTGGAGCCGCCCGACGATATCACAGACCTCATCGACCCAGCCTATAAAGGCCTGACCGTGGTGGAGAATCCGGCCACCTCTTCACCCGGTCTGGTGTTCCTTTTGCTCACGGTGGGGCGCTTTGGCGAGGCGGGCGATTTCACCTATTTGGACTACTGGCGGGCCATGCGCGAAAATGATGTTCTGGTCACCGACGGCTGGAGCGAAGCCTATTGGGGCGCGTTCACGGTTGGTTCGGGCGGCGAGGGCGACCGCCCCATCGTGGTTAGTTATGCAACCAGCCCTGTGGCCGAGGTTTATTTCAACGAATTGCCCAAACCGCCCACGGCCAGCGTCAACACAGCCGGCAACAGCTTCAAACAAATCGAGTTCGTAGGCGTGGTGGCCAATAGCCCCCATCAAGACGCTGCGCGTCAATTCATCGACTTCATGCTCAGTCCCGCATTCCAGGAAGACATCCCCCTGCATATGTTCGTCTATCCGGCCAATAGCCAGGCCGACATCGGCGAGCTTTTCCAGAAATGGGCGTCGATTCCCGAAAGCCCGGTCGATGTTGCGCCCGAAGCCATCGCAAAAAATCGCGAAGCCTGGATCGAGGCCTGGACGGACGGTTGCGCTGAACGAACGCCATTGCTGAAAACCCGCCCCTTCGCCCACTCGCCACCTCGCCCACCCGCCACCCGCCCACTCGCCACCTCGCCCCCGCCCCCGTGTCCTCCACCTGTCCGCTCTGCCGCTCCCACCGGATTCATCCCGCCCTGGCCGCGCCCGATTTTCACTTGGGGCGGACAGAGGAATATGAGGTGTGGGCGTGCGATAGGTGCGGCTTGGGCCATACGCGGCCGCCATTGACAGCAAGCGAGCTGGCGGCGGCCTATCCGGCCCATTACGCCTGCTACCATTTGCAAGGCCGCCCTGCTCGGGGATGGCGCGGCCAATTGGCCGCGTCCATGCTCAAGACCATGGGGTATCGGCAAGAGAAGGCCGCGGCCCTACCCGGTTTTCTCGCTCGGATGCTGGCCAGGGTGCGCGGCTGGACATGGCTGCCGCCGCCACCGCCCCCCGGTCGGTTGCTCGACGTGGGCTGCGGCAGCGGCGCGTATGGAGCCAGCCTCATCCGCTTGGGTTGGCGAGTGGACGGCGTAGAGCCGGACGCGGAAGCTGCGCGACGAGCCCAGGAAGCCGGTCTGAACGTAAAAGTGGGGGGAATTATGGAAGTCGATCTACCGCCCGCCCACTACAACGCGGCCACCATGTGGCATGTGTTGGAGCATTTGGACGAACCGGTGGCTGCGCTGAAACGCGTGCGCTCGGCCCTCAAGCCAAACGGATTGCTCATGGTCGAAACACCCAATTGGGGCGGTTGGACGGCCCGTCTCATGGGGCGCTATTGGTATCATCTCGATCTGCCTCGCCATCGCCTCCATTTCACAACGCACAGCCTGCGCCTGGCCGTCATCGAGGCCGGTTTTCGCGTCGAGCGCCTGGAACACATCCCCAACGGCGTAGGCCCGGCCAATTCGGTGGCCTATCGTCTGAAACGCGGCCCAAACCGCTCGCATCTCTTGCTCATCTTGGGTTGGGTGTTTGGCGTGTTCGCGGCCGCGTTTGGGCAAAGCGACGTGATTCGCGTCATTGCGAGAAAATGAGCCATGAGAAGCGCGCGACTCGCCCTGGCCATGATTCCCTTGGCTTTCCTGGGCCTGTTTTTCTTTTATCCGCTGGCCGCAATATTTCAGCTTAGCCTCTTTCCCCAGGGACGCTTCGCGAGCGAGGCTTTGCGTCCTCTGCTCGAAAAACCTTACTACGCGCATGTGTTATGGTTCACCATTTGGCAGGCGGCCGCGAGCACGCTGGGCGCATTTCTTTTGGGCTTGCCCGCGGCCTTCATCTTCGCCCGCTTTCGTTTTCCTGGCAAGACCCTAATGCGCGCCTTCACCACCCTGCCCTTTGTGTTGCCCACCGTGGTGGTGGCCACAGCCTTCACCGCGCTGCTGGGGCCACGCGGCCTGCTCAACGAAATTATGGCCGCGTTGGATGGCCCGCGCATCAATCTCATGCGCACCATCTGGATCATTTTGCTGGCGCATGTATTTTACAACACATCGGTCGTGGTGCGTCTGGTGGGCGGGTTTTGGGCCAACCTCGACCCGCGTTTGGGGGGCGCTGCGGCTGTGTTGGGCGCGGGGCCGTGGTCTCGCTTCCGCTATGTTACTGCGCCGCTGCTCATGCCGGCCATCCTGGCCGCGGGCGCGTTGGTCTACCTTTTCAATTTCACCTCCTTTGGCGTCATTCTCATTTTGGGCGGCCCCGGATTCGCCACCATCGAAGTGGAAATCTATCGCACAGCGATGCGCCTATTCAACCTGCCCCTGGCCGCGGCCCTGGCCATTATCCAGCTTCTATTCACGTTCGCGCTGATGGTGGTCTACACGCGATTGCAGGCGCGAGCCGCGGTTCCCCTGGAATTTCGACCCCGTCAATCGACCGAACGCCCGCCGCGCACCTGGCCCGAACGACTCTTCGTGTTTGGCGCATTGGCCGCTTTGGCCCTGTTTTTGCTCGCGCCCCTGTTGGCGCTGGTTTTGCGCTCGTTCACCTTGGGCGATGAGATGGGGCTGCAATTTTACCGGGCGCTCTTCGTCAATCGCACCGGCTCGGTCTTCTTCGTTACGCCCATCGAGGCTGTGCGTAATTCGCTGGCCTTTGCCGCGGCCACGGTTGCGCTCTCGCTCATTGTGGGTGTGAGCAGCGCCTATCTCCTGGCCGAAAACAAGGGAGGCGGCTCGAAACTGGCGGCCGCGCTCGATCCCATTTTCATGCTGCCACTGGGCGCGAGCGCGGTCACCCTGGGGTTCGGCATCCTCATCGCGCTGGACGAACCACCCTTGAACCTGCGCGGCCATTTGCTCATCATTCCCATCACCCACACGCTCATCGCCTTTCCGTTCGTGGTGCGCTCGCTATTGCCCATTTTGCGAGGGCTCAACCCGCGGCTGCGCGACGCGGCCTCGGTGTTGGGCGCGCGGCCCTGGCAGGTGCGACGTTATGTCGACCTTCCCATCGTCGGTCGGGCGTTGTTGGTTGGCGTGGTGTTCGCGTTCACCATCAGCATGGGCGAGTTTGGCGCCAGCCTGTTGGTGGCGCGTCCGCAGTTTCCCACCCTGCCCATCGCCATCTACCGTTTCTTGGGCCAACCGGGTCTCATCAATTACGGGCAAGCCCTCGCGCTTAGCGTGATCCTTATGTTCACCACCGCGATGGGCTTTCTGGGCATCGAGCATTTGCGATATGGCGATATTGGCGAATTTTAATGGAAAAACCCATGCTTATTCTCTCTCGTATTCGCAAGACATTCGGCCATGTGGCGGCGCTGGATGGCGTGGATTTGGGTCTTGAAGAGGGCGAAGTCTTATGTCTGCTTGGGCCAAGTGGATGCGGAAAAACCACCCTTTTGCGCATTGTGGCCGGGCTGGAAACGCCTGACCAGGGTCAAATCTGGCTCGAAGGCCAAGACATCACGCATACGCCTCCGCATCGTCGCGGGTTTGGTCTCATGTTTCAGGATTATGTGCTCTTCCCACACATGAGCGTGGCCGACAACATCGCCTTCGGCCTGAAAATGCAACGTTGGTCGCGCGAAGCCATACAGGCGCGAGTGGACGAACTGTTGGCGCTGGTGGATCTGGTTGGGTTCGAACATCGCAAGGTCTTCGAGTTGAGCGGCGGTCAGCAACAGCGGGTGGCCTTGGCCCGCAGCCTGGCGCCCAAGCCCCGCCTGCTCATGCTGGATGAGCCCCTGGGTTCGTTGGATCGTTTGCTACGAGACCAATTGCTCACCGAGCTGCGGCAACTGTTGCAATCTTTGAATCAAACCGCGCTTTATGTCACGCACGATCAGGAGGAAGCCTTCGCCATCGCCGACCGCGTGGCCCTAATGAACCGCGGCCGCGTGGAGCAGGAGGCCCCCCCGGCCCAGCTTTATCTGCAACCGGCCACGCGCTTCGCGGCCCGTTTCCTCGGTTTCAAAAACATCCTTTCGGCGCGAGTGCTGAAAAGCGGGACCGCCCCACTATTGGAGACGCCGCTGGGCCCTTTGCGCGCCGCGCGCGCGCCCGAAGGACTACGCGAAGGCGAACGGGTGCAAATCGTCATCCGCCCCGAAGGCGCAACCCCCGCGACCAACCCCGCGCCGGCCAAAAACCGCGTGCATCTGCGCCTGATTCTCAACTCCTTCCGCGGCGCGCACACCGTGCTCCAACTGCAACCGCCCGGCCAAGAGCTCAGGCTCGAATTCGAACTGCCCGGGCTCTTCCCCATTCGCGCGCCCGGCGCGAAGATAGCCCTCGACATCGCAGAGGACGCGGTGGTCGTGTTGCGCGAATAAGCGCGCATTCGCGTCGCCGCGAGGCAGGCCGCGCGCCAACCCTTCCCAAAATCAGGACTCGGGTCATCAACCCTCTCGCGGCCTTCGGCCCCTCGCTCTTTCCTCCACGCGCATGGCAAGCCCCCCGCGCGGGCGAAGGGTGACGCGCGGGTCCGGAACCACAGCCTGGTCCGACATCATTCGAAAACGCCGGCGTTGAGCAATCGTGGCCAGCAATAAAACGCCCTCGGTCCAGGCGAATGGCGCGCCTATGCAAGCGCGAGGGCCGCCGCCAAAGGGGAAATAGGCGTATTGAGGCCGGACGTCCGGCCCGCCCGATTTCCAACGCACTGGCTGAAACGCGTCGGGCACAGGATAATAGCGCGGATCTCGATGCATCACCCATTGACTAACAAGCACGGTGGCTCCGGCCGGGACGCCATAGCCACCGATGACCACGTCCTCAACGGCCTCGCGAGCAATCAACCAAATGGGAGGATAGAGACGCAACGCCTCGGCCAACACCATCCGCGTATAGCGCAAATAGGGCAACGCATCGGGACCGGGTAAATAGCCATCCAGCACCGCATCCAATTCGGCCTGAAGCCGCGCCTCGACGCGCGGATGCTGGGAAAGCAGCCACCACGTCCAGGTCAATGCGCTGGCCATGGTTTCGTGCCCGGCCAAGAGGATGGTTAGCGCATGGCTGCACACCGCATCCTCGTCGAGCGTGCATTCACCTTTCGCCTGGCCGGCAATGAGCAGAGACAACAGATCTTTGCAGGCGCTGTTTTGGCGATGCGATTGCACCGTGCGCTCGACAACCGCGTTCAACTGCGCTTGCGCCTGATGCAAACGTCGCGGCGAAGGCAACGACAACCAGGGCGCCAACTCGATCAGGGGCGGGAGCAAGGGATCAAAGAGTGATAACAGATCTTCCAACGCCTGTTGAATCGCATCCAGATCCGAACGCAGGTCCACGCCCAAAAATGCATTGCCTGCAATCAGCAGGGTGAGCCTGGCCATTTCTTGGGCCATATCCATTTCGCTTCCATGAGGCCATTGTTCGGCCCAGCGCGCGGCCTCGTTCACCATGCTCTGAGCATAGCCGGCCAGATACGCGCGATCAAACGCAGCTTTGAGCAGGCGTCGGCCGCGCGCATGAAGCGCGCCTTCGGATGTAAGCAATCCATCACCCAAAACCAACCGTCCGAGTTGTGACCATTGGCCTTTGCCAAAACTGCGATGCCGAGTCACCAGAATTTCACGAATGAAGTCGGGATGATTGAAGAAAAAAACCGGTCGTCGGCCAAAGGGCAAATGCACGATATCGCCGTAGGTCGACGCCATTTGCTGCAAGTAACAAAGGGGATCGCGGCGAAATGCAAACAAATGTCGGCCAGGGATGCCGCGCGGAGGGCCTGGCGGCCTCCGGGTGGCCGAGGACGAAGGCGCTTGGAGGGGTGTTTGTTCTTTAGGATGGCAGATGGAATCCATCATGACGTTAGTTATGAAGAGAAAACAGTGGCAAAAATACGCGCTCGCGTGCGTAGAGAGGGTTGGTCTCACGGGTTTCCTGCGCCCACCGGCGCAGCTCATCGGCGATGACGCGACGGGGGCCGGGCCGCAAGAACGTGGATGCATGCACGAATGCATCCAGCGCGTCGTAAATGCGATTTTCCTCGGCTGTGAGGGGAATGGGACGGTATATGGGGCGCTCGCTTTGCTGTGCGAAATCGATCAACGCCTCATAAAGGGCGATCACGCCGCTGAAGGTGCGGCTGCTATCGGGAAAACGCGTTGCATCGCCGAATTCGACGGTGTGATGGGTCCAGCGGCAATCCCATAACGGGTCGGTCGCTCCGGTGACGGTCACATGCGCGGCAAAGGGCAGATCGAGCGCATCCGCGGCCGCAAGGCAATCGTTGTGTGACCAAGAATCGCCCAGTGAATGGAGATAAATTCCCAAAGCCTGAAGGCTGCCCGGCTCGATGCTTCCTGTGTCCACAACATGATATTCTTGCACAAAACAAGGCGTCGTTTCATAGACATTGGCTGTTCCCTGCCAGTCGAATTGGGCTGTGGAACTATAACCAAAGGTGACTTTGCCCAATAAGGTGTTGGTCAGGCCCCAGGCCCAATCATGGATTGCGACCAGCTCGTCCGCGCTGTTGTGCGGCATATGAAAGAAGACGCCGTATGGACCAAAACGGTCGGTGAAGCATCCGGGGCACTCCATCATATCAAAATTGGCGGATCCCATGGTCACGGTGGGCGCGGTGGTTTCGGGCGAAGGGCATATCTCGCTGCGCGATACATGGGTGATGGGCGGCGCCTCGGGGTAGTTGGCGGGATCTGCATCAAAGGTGTAGACCGGATTCTCCTCGGGCAAGGGGCCCGCGTCTGTGGCCTCGGAATAGGCCTGGATGATGGCCGCGTCCGTCACATCAAACCCGGCCGCGATGGCCAACGCGCCCACCAGATCGAAATGAATGCTGCTCACATTGGGCGAAACATAGTCCCGCTCATCCAAAGAACGCGAATCCAGGGGATCGAAATAGTCAAGACTTTCCTCCGACCAGGCCAGAACCTGTGTATTGGGCAAAAAACCGATGACGCCCAAAGCAAGAAACAGAAAGACGGCGAAGGAGAGAAACACTCGTTTGCAGGGCTGTCGGGCGTCCTTCCAATTCGGCAAGGCTCCATTTGAAAACAAGTTTTTTCCTCGGCGATAAATGTTATGTGCAAATGCATTGGATTGACTCACAGCACGCCTCCTTATTTGCCGCGTTTGCCGCGGCCGGGCGCGCCGGATCCCGCGGGAAGAGAGGGCAGGCCGGCTTGCAGCTGTTGCAATGAACGCAGGGCCTGATCGAATTGGCCATCGGCCAATTGCCGCGTGAGTTGCTCGATCTGAGCGGCCGCGTCTTGCATTCCCGGGCCGCCATGCGCCTTGAGCCCCGCCGAAGCATTGACTCCGGCTTGAGCAATGGCGTTGAGCTCATCGGGACTAATAACGCCATCGGCCAGCGCGTTCTGCGCCATGTTGGCGTAAGCCCAGGCGCTGCGCAGGGCCGCGGCGGGGTCGGACGCCACTTCGGTGGGTTGGAAAAGGGAAAGCGCGTCTTCACTCGGGGCCGACGCCTGGCTTTGCGCTGCGTCGCGTTGCTGCAACTGAACCAACATCGCGCGCTGCCAGGCCTGGGCCTGTTGTTGAAGTTGTTCAACGGTCGCGGTGGTCTGAGCCGCGGCGTCTTCCAGCTGGGCCACGCTCTCTTCGGCCAAAGCCAGCCCTTGCTCCAACGCGCGGCTGATTTCGTCCAACGACTGAGCGATGGCCGCGGTGTTTTGGGCCAGCTCCGCCAAATCCTCTTCGATGGCCATCAACACGGCCAGGAATTCATCCGCGACGTCGCCATATTGCTCTTGATATGCATCGATAAGCGCTTCGGCATAGGCGATGGTCTCTTCGCTCAAATGAACATAGACTTCGATGGTTTCCACCTCGTCCGCGTTCACATCACCGTCGTCGGTGGCATTATCGGCCGCATCGGCCGCGTTTTCCGAAGCGGTCACGGCCTCGCTAACGGCCTCGTCGATTAGCGCGGCCAGCTCCTCTTCGGTCAGGGTCACATATTCGACCGAGGCCGTGGCTGCGGGAATGGGGGTGGATGTTGGCGCTGGCGTGGCGGTGGGCGCGAGATCGGCCGCATCCGAGACGTTCTGCGCTTCGACGGTCGCGGCCACCGCGGCGTCGATGGCGCCCTGCATCGCGACCTGCGCGGTGACCGTGGCCGCGACGGCTGCATCGATGGTGGGTTGCACCGCGCCAACAATGTCGGCGGATCGCCCGCCACAAGCGCTAAGGGCCAGGAGCGCAAAGGCAAAAAGATTAAGTGCGAGAAAACGTTTCATGACAACCTCCTTTTTCATCATCATACCCGGCGCGACGCGCAAGATCAGCCCCCATTGGTAGGAAAAACGCCCCCTACTTTGGTTGGGCCGCGAATCCGCTGAAATTGGCGAGGCCTCAGGTTAGGGGTGGGCGCTCTTCGCCAACCCGCGCTCATGTTTTGGAAAACCCGGACGCATCGCCTACAATACGCATGATGCCGTCAACGGCTTGTCCGATCGTGAATCCGGTCGGTCGCGACCGATCAACCCCTCAATCTTTATATGTCAACTACGCAATACGCACACTCTCTCCCAATCTCATGACCACTCCCCAACAAGCTTACAACGAACTTCTTCAAATCTCTCGCGAAGTGGCTTTGCTAAAAAGCCTGGGCAGCTTGCTAAACTGGGACCAGGAAACAAATATGCCCCGAGGAGCGACCTCTTACCGCTCCCAACAACGCTCTTATGTGGCCGGCAAAGCGCATCGTCTTTTCATCGATCCGCGCGTGGACGAGCTGCTAAACATAGTTGAAGCGAGCGAATTGGTGAGCGATCCCTTCAGCGATGCAGCGGTGAATGTACGCGAATGGCGTCATGATTACGACCGCGCGGCCAAAGTGCCTTCGCGACTGGTCGAAGAAATCAGCCGCACCTCCGTGCTGGCCCATGAAGCGTGGGTGAACGCTCGCCGCGACGCGAATTTCGCGCTTTTTCGGCCCCATTTGGCCAAACTCATTGATCTTGTGCGCGAAATGGCCGAGGCTATTGGTTACGAATCGAACCCTTACGACGCGCTGCTCGATGGATATGAGCCGGGCGAAACCACGGCCAATGTGGAGAAGCTTTTTTCTCAATTGCGAGAGGCGGTGGTCCCTTTGGTGCAGGCGATTCAACACGCCTCGCGACGCCCCAAGGTGGAGATTTTGCAACGCCATTTCCCCATCGAGCGACAAAAACTCTTCGGCCAGGCCGCGGCCATCGCTTTTGGCTACGATTTCCAGCGCGGGCGCATCGACGCTGTCACCCATCCCTTCGCCACCGATGTTGGCCTTGGGGATGTGCGCATCACCACCCGCTATAACGAACGTTTTTTCAACGAATCCTTCTTCGGCATTCTCCACGAAACCGGGCACGGACTTTACGAACAAAACCTGCCCGCCGAACATTACGGAACCCCGCGCGGGGAAGCCGTCGGCATGGGCGTTCACGAATCGCAGTCGCGATTGTGGGAAAACTTTGTGGGGCGAAACCTCGCTTATTGGGAGCACTGGTTCCCTCGCGCGCAGCAAATGTATCCCGAGTCGCTTAGCGACGCGACCCTGGAGGAGTTTCACTTCGCCATCAACGAAGTGCGGCCCTCATTCATTCGCGTCGAAGCCGACGAAGTGACCTACAATTTACACATTATGCTTCGTTTCGAATTGGAGCAAGCCATCATTCGCGGAGACCTGGCCGTGGATGATATTCCCGCAGCCTGGAACGAACGATTCGAGCAATACTTCGGACTCAAGACGCCCGACGACAGCCAGGGGTGTTTGCAGGACGTGCATTGGTCGTTCGGCGGCTTCGGCTATTTCCCCACCTATACGTTAGGCAATCTCTACGCGGCGCAAATTTTCGACGCGGCCTGTCAAGCCTTGCCCGATCTGGAAGCGCGGTTCCGCGTGGGCGATTTCGCGCCTTTGCTGGCATGGCTCAAGGAAAACATCTACGACCAGGGCCGGCGTTATCGGTCGCGCGAGCTGATTCGTCGCATTACCGGCCGAGACCCGGACGCGAGCGCGTTGATCGCCTACTTGCGAGAGAAATTCGGCTCGTTGTATGATGTCGATGGCTGATCTCGCGCCTCAGTCGAGAGCGGACAAGAAACCACAAGGACGATGGGTGCAAGCAAAGCCCGGCCTTTTCTCAAATGGGCCGGGGGCAAAACGCAGCTACTGCCGCAACTGAGAGCTTTATATCCTCCTGAATTGCACGCGGGCGAGCTGACGAAATACGTGGAGCCCTTTCTGGGCGGCGGCGCGGTCTTTTTCGATGTGGCGCAGACGTTTCCCATTCGGGAGGCGCTTCTATGCGACGTCAATGTCGAGGTGGTTTTGATCTATACGGTGGTCCAACGCCGCGTCGACGCGCTTATCGAGCATCTGGAACATTACGCGCGACGCTATGCCCGATTGAACGAAGAGCAAAGAAAAGCCTATTATTACCAGGTTCGAGCCGCGCTCAATCGCCAGAGAAAGCAAATCGACTATAGACGGCTGTCGGACGCCTGGATCGAACGCGCGGCCATGCTGTTATTTCTGAATCGAACGTGCTACAACGGCCTGTTTCGCCTCAATCGTCGCGGCGATTTCAACACGCCCTTTGGCCGTTATGGCAATCCGCGCATACTCGATGCAGAAAACCTGCAACGCGCCTCACGCGTGTTGCAAGTGGCCGAGATCCGACAGGGCGACTTCGAGTGTAGTCTCGACGCGATCGATGTGCACACATTCGCCTATTTCGACCCGCCTTATCGCCCCATCAGCAAGACATCGAACTTCACTTCTTATGCTGAAGGAGGCTTCGACGACCGCGAGCAAACGCGGCTGGCGAGGTATTTCGCGCAACTGCACGCGCAAACCGGGGCCAGGCTTATGCTGAGCAATTCCGATCCGGCAAACACCAACCCAAATGATGCGTTCTTCGATGACCTGTACCGACCGTTCAAGATTCACCGCGTCGTTGCGCAACGGGCCATCAATAGCAAAACAAGCAAGCGCGGCGCCATACGCGAATTGGTGATCACGAATTACGATCCAAAGCCGAACTGATTTTCAAAAACGATGCGCCCGCGCGTTATCTGCCAAAGACCGCGGCTTCGGGGCTTAGCCTTTTTCGTAAACCAACCCATTTAGAAACCAGGAGAGAATGCTAATAATCATGCTGGCGGCCAGCGTGGTCCAAAAGCCGTCGATGGTGAGCCAATTGGGCAACAACCAGGCTGTGAGCCAAAGCATCAACGCGTTTACGACGATGGCGAAGAGCCCCAGGGTTAAGATCACCAAAGGGCAGGTGAGAAACATGACAATGGGCCGGATGATGGCATTGACGAGACCCAAGACAGCGGAAACCACAAGAAGCCCCACAAGGCCCTGATGTATTTCCATGCCGGGCATAAACAAGGCCGTGGCTCCCACGGCAATAGCCATAAGCACCCAGCGTACGATAAGGGTAAGCATGAGCATCACCTCCTTGACAGGCAGTGAGACGCACGCGTTTTTTCAACGATGGCTGCGGTGCAAGCGCACGCCTGATGAGGGGCGAGATGTTTCATATCCACAAATGATTTGCAGAGCCAACATTCTCTTCACCCAATCATGACGATGAAACGCTGTTTTCGATACGCAAACGACGAAGAAACTCGGTGCGCTGTTCAAGATGGCGTCGGGCGGTCTCGTTATCGGCCTGAAAATGAGAGATAAGAAACGCCTCTGCGTCGTCAGACATGAGCAGGTCGCGATGGGTCTCGAACACACCCCGCGCGGCTTCGTCGTTCTCGGCCTGAACAAAGGCCTTGAGCGCGTCGGCCATTTTGGAATAAAATGCATCGCGCTCGGCCTTGATTACGCGCAACACATCGAGTCGTTGATTGAGCGCGGTGGCGTTGCGACGATCGCCTTTCTGGCGGGCCGCGGCAATGGCGCGCTCGATGGCGTCGAACATAGGCGCTTCCAGCAAAAACGGCGCGCGCCGCACAAGCTCGCGCAGGGCCTTTTCATCGGGCGTGGCTGCAAACGCCTGTAGAATTTGGCCAATGATCCAACGTTCGTAGTCTGCGCGCAGCGCTTCATCGGCCTCGAGCGCGCGCTCCAGAGTGGCTTCGTCCTCCACGCCGGCCGCCAGCAAACGGTTTTTCAGGTCTTCGGGTAGGTCGAGGTCTCGAAACATGATTTTATCGTCCTTTACGTCATTTCGAACAGGTTCGTGGCCATGCGTTCATCCGAAGAAAAGACCGGATATCTAAACGCCATCATAACCATGCCCTCCATTTCGGCCACGCGCTCGAAAATGTGAGCCGCGGCTCAGAAGAGATGATAGCAGGCCTTGTTTATGCACAGTTGTTCATGTTTAGTGTATCGCAAAAAAAGATGGAAGAAAAGCCCAGATAGCAAGGCGTGAAATTTGGTGGGTTGTGTTATAATGGTTATAGTCATTATGTGACTGAACGACTCCAACCATGTTCACTCTTGCTGTGCGGCATGCATGATGCGCGTTTTCTCATCTGAGGACGCGCTTATTGCTGTCGCGATTTGCAACACGGAGTCAAAAACGAATCCTAACAACTGCGCAGGAGGCAATTCAGAACGTCTATGGCCGGTCATAGCAAGTGGGCCAACATCAAACGCCGCAAATCTGCGGTGGACGCCAAACGAGGCAAGATATTCACCAAGATCGCTCGAGAGCTGCAAGTGGCCGCTCGAGAAGGCGGGCCAGACCCCGCCATGAACCTGCGTCTGCGGCTGGTGCTGGATAAAGCGCGCGCGGCCAACATGCCCAAAGAAAACATCGAGCGCGCCATTGCGCGCGGGGCCGGGCTGGAAAAAGCCGAGGCCCTGGAGGAGGTGACGTATGAGGCCTATGGCCCGCACGGCGTCGCCATCATGATCGAGGTCATGACCGACAACCGCAATCGCAGCGTGTCGGCCATTCGCCATTTGCTGAGCCGCGCGGGCGGCAACATGGCCAGCTCGGGGGCCGTGGCATGGCAATTCGAACGCAAGGGCCAAATCATCGCCAGCATGAACGGTTTGGACGAAGATGACATGTTTCTAATGGCCGTGGACGCGGGCGCGGAAGACGTCAATTTCAATGACGACGGCACCGTGGAGATCATCACGGATGCGGTCGATCTGGGCAAGGTGCGCGATGCATTGGGCGAATCGGGCGTTAAGATCGAAAGCGCGGAGCTGACCATGATCCCCAAGAACGAGGTGGAGCTGCCGGTGGAGCAAGCCCGATCGGTGGTTAATCTGCTCGAACGCCTGGAAGACCTGGACGACGTGCAACGCGTGCACTCGAACCTGAACTTTAGTGACGAGCTGCTGGGCGAGTTGGAGGCGGCCTGATGGAAACATAGGCCCCGAAACTGGCCTGAGAGCCGCGACAGTGACAATGAAACGCGTCGTTCTGGGCATCGACCCCGGCATCGCCATCACCGGATATGGCGTCATTGCAGAGCAGGATCAGCAAACCCTGGTTTTGGAATATGGCGTGATTCGCACCGCGGCGAGCACGCCTTTTCCGCAACGACTACGCGCACTGTATGACGAATTGAGCGCCCTTATCGAGCGCCACCGTCCCGACGCCATCGCCGTAGAAGAGTTGTTTTTTGCGCGCAATGCTCGCACAGCGCTCAATGTGGGCCATGCGCGCGGCGTCGTGTTGCTGGCCGCGGCTCAGTCGGATGCAAGTTTTCACCAATACAAACCCGTCGAAGTGAAACAGGCCATCACCGGATATGGCGCGGCCGATAAACGCCAGATGCAAGAAATGATCCGGCTGCTGTTGGCTTTGGAGGCCATTCCCAGGCCGGATGACGCCGCGGATGCGCTCGCCATCGCGCTTTGCCATCTGCATACAACGGCTTGGTCATTCAAAAACAAAGATTGACAATCGAAGGTGCAGCATCATCGCGCCTGGATTATCTCATAGATATACATCTATACATCTCCAAATCATCCACCCTCTTTCCTCGCCGGTTCAGGAGCATGGCAATGAACTTCAACTCCAAGCCCAAAGCGCGCATCTTGATCGCCGAAGATGAAAGCGCGCTCCGCAACCTCCTTGAGATGAGTCTTTCCGCTGAGGGCTATGAAATCATCGCGGCCGAAGATGGTCGCGAAGCCCTGGAGCTTTTCAAGCGGGACCACGACCTGGATATGGTCGTGCTGGACATCATGATGCCGCGCATGGACGGCTTTGAGGTGCTGGAGGAAATCCGCAAGGTGTCCGACATTCCCGTGGTGATGCTCACAGCATTGGGGTCGGCCGACGACATCATCAAGGGCTTCAACATGGGCGCGGACGATTACATCACCAAACCCTTTGTGTTTCGCGAAGTGGCCGCGCGCATCGAAGCCATTTTGCGCCGCGTGGCCTGGATGAAGCAACCGCCGGCAGCGCCCACCGAGCTCGACGAAGGCCAGATCAAGATGAACCTTCGCACCCATGAGGTGATTGTGCGTGGCGCGCCTTGCCAGCTCAGCCCCATTGAATACAATTTGCTCAAATACCTTATGTCGCACAAGGGCGAAACCGTAGACAAGAAACAATTGTTTCGCGAGGTTTGGGGCTATGAATTCGAAGGTTCCACCAATTTGGTCGAGGTGGCTGTGCGCCGGCTACGCGAGAAGATCGAGATGAACCCATCCGAACCCGAGCATCTTCATACAGTGCGCGGCGCGGGCTATATCTTTGAATATCGTCCCGCCTCGTAAACGCCCCCCAAACGGCGATTAGCCCCCATGCAACGCTTGATTCGCGTGGCAATGCCCATTTGCTCATGATTGTGCGAGTTCGCGGCCGGGTGGAGGAGCAAGGCGAAGGCCATATCGTGGTGGATGTCGGCCCGTTTGGCGTGCATGTGCAATTGCCCGCGTCCGACGCCGCCACATTGCGCGTGGGGCAATCGGTGGCCTTATTCACGTATCTTCATGTGCGCGAGCAAGAGCTATCGCTCTTTGGGTTTCTCAGCGAGGAAGAGCTGCAACTATTTCATCTCTTGCTCGGCGCCAGCGGCGTGGGACCTCGTCTGGCGCTGAATGTGCTTTCCACGCTTTCGCCCGACGCGATTCGATTGGCCATTTCCAACGACGAACCGGGCATCCTCACCCGCGTGCCAGGCATTGGCGCCAAGAGTGCGCGCAAGATTCTTTTTCATCTCAAAGACAAATTCGCGCCCGAAGAGCTGGGCCCGCCGGGCGCAACCGCGCTGAGCGATGTGGACGCGGAGGTCATCGACGCGCTAACCGCATTGGGATATAGCGTGGTCGAGGCCCAACGCGCGCTTCAGCGCGTGCCCAAAGAGGTGGAGGGGGTCGAAAACCGGTTGCGAGCCGCGCTCAGCCAACTTGCGCCATAGCCGAAACCTTGCCTTTCGGCTCAGCCCTTGCTATAATTTGAGCGGTTTAGGCCACCCTAGCTCAGTTGGTAGAGCAACGCACTCGTAATGCGTGGGTCATCGGTTCGAGTCCGATGGGTGGCTCCTTTTTGACACCCCGGCCGCCTATGGCTGGGGTTTTTTTGCACCGGTTAACGCAAACAGTCGTCATCTATTATATGAATCTTTTTCGCCTTTGGCGCGCGCTGACGCACCCCTGGCTGGCCCTGGCGTTGACGGGCGTATTGTTCATTGCGCTTGCCGCCCACACCGCGCTGCCGCAGACGCCAACAACCCTGGCCGATGATCCCATCGCCCGCAGCCGCTGGTTAGTGGAGACGGCCGCGACGCTTCCTGCAGGTTCTGCGCTCAACGCGCTGGGGTTGCTCGACATCGCACACAATCTCTTCCTGCGCGTGTTGCTCCCCTTGTTCGCGGTGGTCTTGCTCTTGCGCTTGGCCGACCGTTTGGCCCTGGCCCAGCTCACACGCACTTTGCAGCCGCCCCTGGAGCCCGCGCCCACCACCCAGATCGACGATCTATCGTTCGAGCAACCGATAACCCCTGAAGAGGGCGATGCATTCATGGCGCGTTGGTGCGAGCGTTGGCAAAGTGAGCCCGACGCGGAGAACGAAACGCGCCAGTGGCATGGCGATAGGCGACAACGATTCACCTGGTTCGCCACCCTCATTGAGGTCGGTCTGGGATTGACATTATTGGCCTTGTTGCTCAATGCGCGCTTTGGCTGGCAAACCGAGACGCTGACGCTCAGCCCTGGAGAACGGCTTTCGCTTGCGCCTTTGGCGTCCATCACCTTATCCATCCCCGAGGAAAACGCCATCAATCCGCCTCGGGTGGGCCAAGCGCCTGTGCAAGTGGAGGGAGCGAGCCGTTTTGGTCTGCTGCTGCGTCAGCAAGCCATTCATCCCGGCCTTCAGGTGTCGGTGACGGTGGGAGAAAGAGCATTGGCGGTGCAGGCCATCGAGCAAGGGGGCGCGCCCGCGACCAGGCTCACATTACGGTTTCCGCAGCCGCGCAGCGAGCGCGCGGTGGCCATACCGGAACGAAATCTCTTTTTTCGGGTGGTGAACGACGGCCCACAACACTTCAGCTTGCAAGCGCTCGACGCGTCCGACGCCTTGCTTCTAACCCAAGAAATCGAAGAGCCGGTCACGATCGAGGTGGAAGATGTCCGCATTCACCTGCGCCCCACCTATTTTGTCGCGCTTCGCGTCGCCAAACGGCCCTGGCTGTGGCTGCTCATTCCGGCCGCGCTGCTCACCCTAATGGGTTTCTATGTGCGCTGGCGTTTGCCTTATTTGCGCTTGGGCCTGCGCACAAATGCGAGCGGCAGCGCGCTTCGACGCCAGGCTCAATCCTTCGCTCGCCCCACCCTTGAGGAAATATCGCAGGCCGTTCGCGGCGAGCGGGAAAGCGCTTCGTCTCATTCCATATAACATGTGCAATCCAACGTAACCATGTCCACTCCTACGCCGGTCGTCGTCGGCGTGGCTGGCGGCAGCGGTTCTGGAAAGACCACCGTCATCCAGCGCATCTTGGAGCGCGTGGGCTGGGACCGCATCGCCTATTTGCCTCACGACGCCTATTACAAAGACGCGTCTCATCTGCCCGCATCCGAGCGCGCCCGCCTAAATTTCGACCACCCCAATTCGCTAGACAACGCGCTTCTCATTCGCCACATCCGCATGTTGGTTGATGGTCAAGCCGTGGATGCGCCCATCTACGATTTTACGACCCACACGCGGCGCAAGGAGACGCGGCATATTGAGCCAAGCCCGGTCATCCTGGTGGAAGGCATCCTCATTTTTGCCGACCAAGTCTTGCGGGATCTGATGGACATCAAGATCTATGTGGAGACCGATCCCGACATCCGCTTCATTCGACGGCTGCAACGCGATATTCGCGAGCGGGGACGCACAGTCGAATCGGTTATCGAGCAATATCAGCGCACCGTGCGCCCCATGCACCTGCAATTTGTCGAGCCTTCCAAACGTTACGCCGATATCATCATTCCCGAAGGAGGCTACAACGAGGTGGCCATGGAAATGGTCATTGGCCGCATCGAGAGCCTGTTGAATCGCGCTCACGACACAAGCAGATAACCAAACCCGCGCACCGTGCGCAAATATTGACCCGCGCCTTCATTGCCGCCCAAATGTTGGCGCAATCGCCAAACCAACACGCGCAAACTGGCCAATGAAATCGGTCGGCCATCCTTGCCGAGATGCGCCTGCAACTCTTCGTTGCGCACCACTTCATTCACATGTTGGGCCAGATAAAGGAGCAGACGATACTCGCTGTCGGTCAATTTGATGAGCTCATCGTTAAGCCACACTCGCCCTTTCTCCACATCGATGCGAATGCTCTCTCGGCCTGCGGTGATCCATTTGGACGCGCTCGGCGTTCGCGTCTCTTCGACAGGCCTCTTCTTCACTTGAAAAGGCGGCTTTTTCACCCCGGCCGGAAGGGCTTCATCGGACGGAGCGCTCTCCGCAGGCAACCAGAACAAGACGGCGTTCTTATCGGTTTCGTCACTAAGGCTGAGATGTCCCCCATGACCTTCGGCAATGATGCGCGCTCGAGCCAACTGAAGCTGAAACGCGCGTTGTCGCGCGTTGAGCGCATGGCCCGAGCGGTGCTCCAACAGCGCCTGCTCTTTTCTAATCCTGGAACAGGTGAAGCGCATCAACGCCCAGCCAGGCCATGCATTGAGCTCCACGCGCACAGTGGCGGGCGGATCCGCCAAAAATAGCATGTAATTGTAGATGCGATCCATGGCCTCGCACAATAATTCAGGATCGCCGCTAATGCCCGGCGCAGGGCTTTTGGCGTGGATCTCAAAATCCACCTCGCGCAGTTTGGCGATGTCTCGCCACATGCCGGTAACCGCGTCTAGCAGCTTAGCCAGCTCGACAGGTCGCCATGCCATCGATTCCAACGCTCGCTCCACGCGCTGAAACGCCTGCACTTCGCGAACCAATTCGCCAATATGCTCGGTCTCTTGCGTGATGAGCTTTAGGGCCTGCTCATATTGAGACATGGCCGAATCGGCGAGGGCGCGCTGGAGCCACTCCGCGTATCCCTGTGCGATGCTCAACGCAGATTGAATGTCCAGAGCAATGATATCCATGAGCGATTTGCGCTCGCGCTCCAGGTTCTCCAAACGTGCCTGGGTGAGCTGCAAAGCTTCGGTCTGGGTTTCTAGCTGCTCTTGCAGCAAAGCCATTTCATTGCGCTGCTGTCGCAATTCGCGCTCCATGGCTGATTCGATGTCCATTTGGCGGACGACCATTAGCAATCCCCCGCTTTCGGTCAAAGGCATGAACAGCACATCATAAGGCTGCAAGTGCTTTTCAGACAAACGAAAGCCGGGAATGCGCCAAGGTTGGGCCTGACCGCGCGCAATGCGTCGCAGCTCGTCTTCCAGGCCCAACAGATTGGGAAACGCCTCCGACAACGTGCGTCCCGTCAGATCGCGACCCACGGTGACGCGCAAACGTCGCGACGCGTCTCGAATGACCAGGTTTTGGTCGGCCCAGGCGAACATGATGTTCAGCCGGGCGCACACCTCGCCCCACTCACTTTCCTTCAAAATGGCAATAGGATCGGGCATGACGATCACGTTGAATGCGATTCGATGGTGAGACGGGCCAGAGTGACGAAGGCCGTCTGAACCTGTTCACCGCTCAAAGCGCTGGTGAAGAAATGTGGCGCGCCCCAACGGGCGCTCAGGTCCTGGGCCCGCTTGCTCGCTTCTGTAAAATCTTCCTTGAGGTCCACCTTGTTGATGGCGAAAACGAGCGCGGCTTGGGGATTGATGGCCAGGAAAGAGGTGGCGTATACATTGAGCAGGCCAAACGTGTCTGGTCGGGTGATATCGGCCACCACCAAAGCGCCGGCCGCGCCGCGATAATAGGCTTCTTCCATGTGAACGAAGGTTTCTCCCCCGGCAAGATCCCAGAGCAGCAAATTGACAATGCCGTGTGGGAGGATCACTTCCTTGCGACTAACCAGAACCCCGATGGTTGCGAGGTACTCCTCCTCAAAACGATTATAGACAAATCGCCGGATCAAACTGGTCTTGCCGACGGCGAAATCACCTAACAAGCAAATCTTGCGTTGAAATGTAGGAATGGCCATAAAAGCAAAAAATTTGATTTTCAAGAACGAATTGATTTTGTGTCGGACGCGCAACTATCGAACAAAACATCGCGCTAAGCTTGCGTTTTAGGGTGACGCTTGCACCCAGCGGCTGGGAACCCAACCCTCGATTTCAGGCGCGGGCGGCAACCGGCGAATAAGAGACCAGGAGCCCGCTTGCTCCAAAACCTGCACGACTTCGCCTCGAAACGCCACCAGGTTTAGATGCGGCGCCGCAGGATCAGGCGTCGCTCTTAGATAGACATGACCCAACATCCGGCCAAGTCGCGGCGTTGGCGAGGGGGTGGGAAGGGGGGTATGAGTTTGGGTCGGCGTGGGCGTGAAGGTGGGGGTGACGGTTGGCGTGAAGGTGGCGGTTTGGGTCGGGGTTTGGGTTGGGCGCGGGGTGGGAGTCGCGGTGGGAA
>JAADII010000186.1 GCA_013151415.1 Chloroflexota bacterium | reverse complement strand
ATCATCAAGAATCCCTAGCTCGAGCGCGTAGCGCACCAGTTCAACCCGGCTGCGGACGCCCAATTTTTGCATCAAACGGGCTTTGTAGGTTTCCACCGTCTTCACGCTTAGAAAGAGCTTCTCCGCGATCTCGTTGTTGCGATAGCCCAACGCCACCAGTTTGAAAATCTGCGATTCACGCCTGCTCAGAGAACGATAACGGGCTTCTTTCTCGGTTTGGGGCGCGGCTGCATCTTCCTTTTGTTGGTTCAACGATTGTTCGAGCAATATCTGTGTGTGTTTGGGGTGTAAATACACGCCGCCGCTGTGCACCGTGCGGATGGCCATGAGCAATTCATCGCCGGCCGCTTGTTTGAGCACATAACCCGCGCCGCCCAGCCCCAGGGCCTGACGCAGATAACCCGCGTCGTCGTGCATGGTCAGAATGAGCACGCGGCTGTCAGGAGCCTGCTCGCGGAGCCGTTTCAGGGCCTCCAACCCATTCACGCCCGGCATGTTGATGTCCAGAAGCACGACATCCGGCTGCAATGCCACCACCTGTTGGATGCAAGACGCGCCCTCATCGGCCTCGCCCACCACGCGCATATCCGGTTCGGCTTCGAGCAAGGCCCGCAATCCGGCCCGCAAAACCGAATGATCATCGGCCAAAAAGATGCGAATGGGCTTCATTGCCTTGACTTCATGCATCGTTCATCCCTGATTCAACGGCGCTTCCACATATACGGAAACGCCCTCCTCACTGCTTTCGATGTGGATGTCGCCGCCCAACAACTCGGCCCGCTCCGTCATGGCGTGAATGCCCACGCTTCGGCCCGAACGCTGCGCGGCCTCCACATCGAACCCGCGGCCGTTGTCCTCGATGATGGCCCGCACGCGCTGGCCTCGCTGCGACACCAACACGCTGATCATGTCGCCGCCCGAATGTCGCGCGGCGTTGATCATGGCCTCTTGAATGATGCGATAAAAGGTGATGGCCACGACCGGCGGCAGGCGGTCGCTAAGTTCGCAATGGAGGTCCACCCGAATGTCGGGATGGAGTTGGGTGAATTCATCGACGAATACGGTCAGCGCGGCCTCAAGGCCCAGATCGTCCAACGCGCTGGGGCGAAGTTGTCGGCTGAGCAGACGCACCTGTTCCAGAGTTTCGGCGGCGGCCTGTCGTAGCTCGCGATTTTTTTCGTGCAGTCTGGCCACGTCATCGATTTGAGAGGCCATCTTCATATCGACCATCAATGAAATCAGAGCCTGTCCAATGCCGTCGTGGAGCTCGCGCGCGATGCGTTTGCGCTCCTCCTCCTGCGCGGTGATCAGTTTTTCCAGCAAGAGCGTGCGCGCGGCCTCCTTTTCTTTCAATGCTTTCTGGCTCGCCTGCAAATCCGTGATCATTTGATTGAACGCCTGGGCCAGTTTGCCGATCTCGTCGTCGGCCAGATGAGGCGCTCGCGCTTGAAGATCGCCGCCGCCTACTGCTTGCGCGGTCTTAACAAGCGCCAGCACGGGCCGCGTCAATATCCAGGTGAGCGCGATCGCGGCCGCGACGCCCACCAACGCCACCAGGGCCGCGGTGAGGATGATCTGCTTGGTCACCCTGTTGATGGTTTCGTGCAATCGATTTTCGGTCAGCCCCAAATGCACCACGCCTGCTCGACCGCCAAAAATAGGCGCGGCGAAATCGTGAACCACGCCCTCGTTGCTCTCGAACCGAAAGTGCGTAATATCGCCTTTGCGATCCTCGACCGGATTCGTCTGCACAATGTCCATCAACTGAACGGGAAATCCCGCATCCCCAAACGTGTGCACCAAGACCTGACCTTCCGGC
This sequence comes from Chloroflexota bacterium, assembly GCA_013151415.1. Lineage (GTDB taxonomy): Bacteria > Chloroflexota > Anaerolineae > J102 > J102 > JAADII01. The sequence continues at coordinate 31,656 of JAADII010000186.1, read as the reverse complement.
TCCAAGACGAACGCGTACAACGCGTCGGGGTGGTTTTCGGTGGTGTCGGTGAGCAACTGGTAGAGCGCGTAGGTGTCGTTGAGCAGGATCGGGTCCGCGCTGCGCGTGGCCAGATCACTAACGACCGAGAAACCGCGGGTGCGCAGTTCGGTGGAGAGCGTTTCCTCCATGGCCGCGCGCACTTGCCAGCTCACCACGACGCCCAGGAAGATGCTCAACGTGACCACCATGCCGATGATCTTCATGCGAATGCTCACCCCGCCCGTCATTTCCCAGACGCGCTGCTTCCAGGCGTTCAAGAAGGGACGCCAATGAGGGGCGCGTAAAACGGCATGGGTCATGGCTGGGTGACGCCTACGGTGTAGATCAGGTCGCGCGCGCTCTGATATGCCTGATCATCGATGCGCACGAAGCGATCGATGCCCAGAGACGCGAGCACTTCTCGGCCTTTGGGGTTCTCGTGCATGGTGAGGAGAATCTCCTGGAGTCGGAGCTTCTCCATAGGAGAGAGTGTGGGCGGCGCGACCACGGGCGGGATGCCGAAAGGGGGCGAGCGGCGAATGATGCGGATGCGGTTTTGCAGGGCCGGATCGCGCTTGATGGCGTAGTCCAACACCAGACTGTCCACGGCCGCGCCGTCGGCCACGCCATCGGCCACCGCCTGAATGGCCTTATCGTGGCTGTAGGTGAAGAAGGTGCGACTAAAGAAGTCTTCCGGACGCTCGCCCAATTGCTGCAACAAATAGGTGGGATACACGCGACCGCTGAAGCTCATGGGGTCGGTGAACGCGAACACCTTGCCGCGTAAATCCGCCATGCCCTGCGCCCGGCTATTGGCCGGAACGATGAGCTCGGAATAATACACGGTTTCGCCGTTGATTTGCGGCGCGGCCAGCAGCTCCATGCCAAAGCGATCTCGGCCATCCACATAGGCGCTGGTGCACACGAACGCCAGATCGACGCGGCGATTGGCGACCAGTTGATTCACCTCGGCGTATGTGCGGCGTTGCACGATCTCCACCTCGCGCTCCAGTTGCTCCTCCAGGTAGCGGGCCAAGCCATTGTAGCTTTCGATGTTGCCTTGCGGCGAAATGATGGCCGCCACGGCCAGACGCAACGGCAAATCGCGCGAGGGCGTGGGCAACGGAACCGGCGCGCGTTGGGTTAGATCGACATAGGGCAAGGCGCTTGCTTCGGCCGCGGCGCACCCCGCGAGCAGCCATACGGCCAGCGCCGCCGTCAGCATCAGGACAAAATATCGCCCGGCCCAAGGCCCGGAGCGTGATGAGTTCATGGCGTTTGCATCCCTTCCGGTCGTTTTTGGTGCATCCTTCAGTGTGCATTAAATCGCCTTCTTTGCCAATGACCCAGATCATAGGGATTACATCGTTCGCTCCACTTTCCCCTGTTTTCCCGCGTTTGACCATAGGACGATGGACGAGGAGGGCTTCTCCGCTTGGCCTTCCTCTGCGCTCCTCTTCGCCATATGAGATGCACGCGTTTACATCGAAATCGACCCCTTGCGAAAGTCCGTCTTGCCCAGGATGGCATTGATGAGAACGGGTCGGCCCTCGGCCGCCCAGGTTTGCGCTTGCTCGATCACCTCGCCGCTCAATTCGGGATCGTCCAAACGCACGCCCGCCGCGTCGAATCCCTCGACCACGCGATGGTAATCCGCGTGCCGCAATACGGTTCCCACATCATCGCCCAGCATCTCAACCTGCTCGCGCGCGATCTGCATCCAGGCCGCGTCGTTGCCCACCAGGGCGATGACCGGGACCTGATGCCGCACAAAGGTGTCGAATTCGGCCAGACTGTAGCCCGCGGAGCCGTCGCCGTAGATGATCCACACCTCGGCTTCGGGGCGATTGAGCTTGGCCGCCAACGCGAAACCCGCGCCCACGCCCAGCGCGCCAAAGGGGCCGGGGTCCAGCCAGCGCATGGGGCCGGGCGGCTGCACAATATACGCGGCCGATCCCACGAAATCGCCGCCATCGGCCACCAACAACGCGTTGGGGCCGAGCCGCGCGTCGAGTTCGCGAAGCAAGTGAAGCGGGTTCACGCCTCCAACGGGTTCGCGGGCCATGCGTTCGATTTCTTCATTGCGCGCCTGGTCTCGCTCGCGCAAGTGCGCCAGCCAGGGCGACCAACGCGTTTCGCTCGGCAAGCGAGCGGCTAATTCGCGCAAGAACGCGGCCGGGTCGGCCAACGCGCCGACGTCGGGTCGGCGGTTCAGGTTCAGGTCATGCCGACTGCGATTGACCGAGGCGTAGAACGCGCGGCGGGGGATATGGCGACCATAATTCAGGCGGAAATCGCAAGGAACCCCGGCCAAAAGTGCGAAATCGGCCTCGCGCAAGGCTTTGCTGCGCTTGTGACGCATGTGCAGGGGATGGTCTCGGCCCAACAACCCGCGCGCCATGCCCGAAAGATAGACCGGCGCGGCGATGCGCTCGATGGCCGTTATGGTCTCCTCCAGCCGCGGGATGTCCAACACCACCTGACTTCCCAGCACCAACACGGGGCGCTCGGCCTCTTGCAGGCGCTTGGCGACCTGGCGGATTTTCCCTTCATCGGGCCGGGGCGGCTCAACCTGCACGCGCGACCCCGCCCTTTGCTCCTGGCTTCCCGCGAACAGACGGTTCACATGCCAGTTGAGATAGGCGCGTTCGAGGCGTTGCGCCAATGATTTCCCTTTTCCGGCCTGGCCATACAACCTGCGCACGATGTTCTCATCATAGAGCAAATCCACCGGCGTCTCCACGAAAACCGGTCCGGGCGCGCCCTCTTGCGCGCGACGAAACGCCTCTTCCATCACCGGAACGATCTCTTTGACGCGCTTCACGCGATGAGTCCATTTGACCGTCGATTTCAGGAGAGCAATTTGGTCGATATCTTGCAACGCGCCGCGACCGCGCAACAGGGTGGGAACCGCGCCGCCGATGAGCAGCACGGGCGATTGGGCGACCTGAGCATTTTTGACCGCGGTCACCGTGTTGGTGACGCCGGGGCCGGCCGTGACCACAGCCACGCCGGGAACGCCCGTGAGCCGAGCGGTGGCGTCGGCCGCCAGCACGGCCGTGGCCTCATGGCGCGTGTCGACGACGCGAACGCCCGCGCGTTTGGCGCCGACCAAAATGGGCGCGATATGGCCGCCCGTGAGAGTGTAGAGAAAGCGCACGCCTTGGGCTTGTAAAACCGCTGCAATGATATCGCCGCCGTTCATATCTTGTTATCCCTCAACATGGTGGAAAAAGTCAATTTTTGTGGAAACGTTTTTTGCATTTGGCGGTCATGCGAGAGGGCGGAGGTTGAAGAGTGATTTTTCAAAAGACATCTAAGGCGGCGATCGGTGTTCAACAGTGCGGGATGTGGCAATGGCGAAAGTTCCATAAGAAAACGATTTCATTGACATAATCTGTCATTTTTGTCGGTTTCAAGTGGTTTTATCGTCTGAAACGCCCTGTTTTGCTCCTCGGTTCATCTGGTTTGAAATCGTTTTCTCGCGGCGATCGCTCATGAGCGAGGTTGGACGGCGGAAGTTGTCAGAAATCGAATTTCAAAAGTCAGTTTAGTGTAAGGACGGAAGGGGCGGTTTCGTTATATCCTATAGACGATACTCGCATTGGGTCGATCGCCAGCACGTGCGCCGCTTCGGCGGTGGGGCCCCTAACGGTTGACCTCCACTTATTCTGGAGGAAACGAAAATGACTGGCATTCGACGCTTCGTCTACGCCATCGTTCTGGCCATTATTTTGGTCGCTCCCTTTGGCCTGAACGTGATCCGCCACACTGCCCCGGCCGCGACCATCGCCCAGCTTGGAGGGCTCTATTTTGATGAGTGCAAAGAGAATACGTGCGGCTAAGCGCGCCGATTCTCTTGCCCGGACGCGGGGGCGAAGGCTCGATGATCCGTCATCGAGCCTTCCGTCGCGACGCGAAAACCCTTCGCCTTTCCTGGAGTTGGTTAGCCAGACTGTCTAACTCTTGGCGCCAATGTTCGCGAGAACGCGTTTCTCTGATTTGGGGCAATAGGGCGCGGGCCTTCTGATATTCGGCGCGGGCCAAATCATCATGTCCTTGCGCCAGATGCACCTTGAATAGGCCTGTCATTGCATTTATTTGAAGCTCGGCGTCGCCCAACCGAGCAGCCATTTCGATGCAGCTTTGATAAGCGGCTTTCGCCAGGCTCCAGCGCCCCAGTTTGCGGTGCGCAATGCCCATATTCAGTTCCACAATGGCGAGACTGATCAAATCTTGAGTGCGGCGAAAGACGCGCCTCGCCTTCATGTAGTGCGTCAGGGCCACATCCCATTGCGCTTGTTTCAAGTGCAAATTGCCCAGGTTCATGGTGGTGATGGCCAGATTGCGGGCGTCATTGCATGAATGCAAGTGCTCAATGGCTATGGCCATGTGCTGTTGTGCGGCTTCATAATCCCCCTTGCGAATCAGCGCGCTTGCCAAATTGCTGTGGGCCCAGCCCAGATAGCGCGGGTTTGAGGTTTTTCGCCAAATAGCCAGAGCTTGTCGATAATAGTCTGCGGCCTCGCTCCAAGCGCGTTGGCTGGTTTTCACATTGCCCAGCACGAAGTAGGCGTAGCCTTGCTCTTCGTCGCCTTCTGCCACGAGACTCAACGCTTGCTCGGCCAGCCGCTGCGCATTTTCGAGATCGTTTTGTTGTCGCAAAAGAAAGGCCAGACGATTGAGCGCCTGCGCGGCGCCGCGTTCGTCGCCGAGCCTCTTGAAAAGGTGCAAGCTCTGCTCAATCTCCTTTTGCGCCAGTTCGAAGCGCGCCATCATGCGATAAAGCTCGCCCAGATGCATGCGCAATGCCGCCTCAGAGGCTATGTCATTCGCTTGTTTGCTTTGCTCGAGCGCTCGTTGCAAATAGCCGATCCACTCCTGGCGATAGCCCACTTGCTCCATTTTGGGCGCCAATTTCAATACCAAGGCGCGTGTCAGTGGCCAGATCTCGGGAAGCGCCATGGCATAGTCCAGGGCCAGGAGCATCTGAGCGCGAGCATGCGCGGGCGGCGGAGGGTCCTTGGCCGAAGGCGCCTGTTTCAAAGCATAGCGCACGTTGTTTTGAATATGCGCGCGAAACACCGCTGGTGCATCGAACTCGGAGCGCGTCATGAGGTTTGCCATTTGACGACCTGCTCGAGCAAGAAAGTGCGGGTGAGACTATGAATGCTGTAGCGAGCCTCTTCCAGCCCCCCGCGGCGATCTATCAGGTTGAGATTGACCAATGTGTCGAGCGCATCCTGGAGCGCCGAGTGCGGCAACTCGCTCACGAAGGCCAGATGCTCAAAATGGCTGCCGGACGCCGGTGAAAAGGGCATGAGCAAAAACACGCGACGTTCGAGTTCGCTCAGGTCATCCCAGGCCTGACGATAAATATACGTGTAAAGCGCTTCCACACTGGCGCCCTGAGCGGAGCGCAGGCTCTGAAGCACGCGAGGAAGCGAATGAATGCGCAATTGACCCACCACCAGACGCAAAGCCAGAGGGTTGCCCCCCACCGTTTCGTAAATGGGCGTCAGCGCGTCCTCGGTCGCGGCCGCTACTTCGGGCAGGTTGCGCAACTGCGCTTCATGGCGCACCAGCGCCAGGGCGTGCTCCAACGAAAGTTCGGGTGTTGGAATATGAAAGACGTCGGGCTCAGAGGGCAGACTACGACGCGATGTGAGCAAGAACTTGCTGGGGCCGGCCAGTTCCCGCAATATGGGCGCCAGCGCTCTGACATCGGTGAGGGTTTCCAAATTGTCGACGATGATGAGATGTCGGAATTTGCTCAGACGCTCCTTTAAGATTGGCAGCACAATCTTGGGGGAAATCGGCCTGGGCAGAGAGATGTCGTCGAGCAACTGTTGCGCCAAGCGGTCGAGCAAAGACGCCACCGTGAGCGAGGGTTCGGTCATCTCGGCGATGCGACCCTGCATCAGAAACTCATGACGTTGCGCCGTGACCCAGCCGATTTCGTCGAACCTTCCCCGTTCGATCAATGTGCGGGCCAACAAGTCGGCCAATGCCGTCTTGCCAATGCCGCCCAGACCTTCCAAGAGAATCAGCCAGGGCGGCTCATCGCGTTCCACCACTTCGAGCAGCTCATTCCGTAGATCGTCGACTCCGAACAAGTGAATGTAGGTGGGCGGAGCGAGTCGTTCCAGTTGTCGCTTGCGATGTTGTTCTCGGGCGAACTTCTCTTGTCGGTAAAGGATTTCGGCCAATTCGTTGAAGCAACGCTTTTCATGACGGTAAATGCTGGCGCGAGATATCCGAACCCGTTTTTCCACATCTTTGGTGGGTTCACCTTCCAGTCTATGAAGCTCGAAAATTTCCGCGCTCAGGGAATCCTGCTCTTTTAACGGCGTCAACGCAGCCCGAATCACCTGGATCACCGCTTCGTTTCGAGAGATGCCAAGACTGCGACGAGCGTTTCTAACAATGCGCAGGTCGCCTAAATCAAGCGCGCTATCCGCCTCGACTTGAGGCTTAAAAGCCAATTCGCGACGCAAAGAGGCGTAGATGCTCTCGACGGTGAGCTTGTCGGTCATGTCAGATCAGGTGAGACAACAATGAGACACGTGTGAGACGGATTATGGGCTATAATGATAACAGCGCAGGCGGAAATGGTTTCACAAATGGTGAAGCTGAACAAGTCTGCGTTGGGGTTCGTTGTTTGCACCTATGGCGAGAGGTGCAAGCCGGGAGAGCGGCGCTGGTTTTGGCGAGAGGCCGGCGTCGCTCAATTTTTTCGATGATTCGAGCGCCGCGACCGCGGGGGCCTATAACCCTTAATTTGACAGGGGCTTAGGGCATGTTACAATTTTTGGGGTTGAAGATCAAGGTTTGAGGATCAACGATCGACGACCGATTTGCATTCCTGCACAATGGTGCGCCGACGTTGGCATATTCCAAGGAACGAACACGATGCCGCCAAGTGATATTTCCCCCGCAAGCTCAGGCAAAGACGCATTGGCCGCGAACATTCGGGCGACGCGACCGCCTACGGTCGTTCTCAGCCCAGAGAATCGCGAACATCTGCGACGTTTCCCTCGTCCGCCTCGGGACAACGGCATTGGCCTGCATTTTCATTTGGACTTGCGCGATGAATTCATCAAACAGACGGTGGAGCGCCTTCAGTCCATTAACGCCACCTGGACGCTGATCTATGCTCAGGACGCGCAACAGGCCCGTCGCGCGGCCAAAGCCTGTTGGGATGTGGGCGTCATGCCTGTGTTAAGACCGGGAAAGCTTATTGACGAGCCGTTCGATCCGGTTCCTTATGTCAAGGCGTTGCAGGAGATCGGCGCGCCCCCTTATGTGCAGGTGCACAACGAGCCAGAAGATGTTCGCGAATGGCGAGCAGGGCGGCCTCCTCCTGGTTGGGATCGCATCTTTGGCCAAAGTTGGGCCTCTTTGGCTGTCAAAGTGTTTGATGCTGGCGGATATCCCGGCATTCAAGTTTTGGATCGCCCTGGATTCGACGCGGCCGTGGATGCAATCAAAGCCATGGGGCGCGAGGACGTTTGGCAGCGAGCGGTTTTCATCCATCATAACTATGGCGCCAATCATCCCCCCGATTATCCCTACGATGAGCGCAACCAAAAGGACAATCCTGGCCAGACCATTTTGGAAGACTACAACGCAACCCTGCGTTTTTTGGCCCACGCCGCCTGGATGCAAGAACGGCTCGGTTTTGTGTTGCCCATCATTGGCGGCGAGGGCGGGTGGCTTTTTGGCTCGGAAAACGATCGACGATATCCCAAAGTCGATGAAGAGCTTCACGCCCTTTATCACGCGGAAATGTTCAATTGGTTGCGCACAGGCGTTCTCGCCAACGGCGAACCCCTGCCCGATTATCTGTTTAGCATCACCGCATGGATTGTGAGCTCATGGACATTTGGTGGGCAAAATTGGTGGGACAACCCGCTTTCGCCACAGGGGAAATTGACGGCCACCATCGAAGCTGTGGCCGCCATCCCGCGTTTTGAACGCCGTTTTAGTTGGGATGAGCCTGACGCTTCGCCTGCTGAGCCAGAGGAGGATTCACCCCCTCCGCCCGATGAGCCTGACGCTGAACGACCATCCCAAACCCCGCCCCTTGCCTGGGACCCGCGCCTGGATGAATTGGGCGTGCGCTTAGAGCGCACCAACAAGCGCCCGGCATGGCGTCTTATTTCAGCTCAATATCAAGACCCGACCGAGTCAGGCGGTCGTCATCACGTGGATTTCATCGCCCTGGACGCCGATGGGCGTCCCGCGGCCGGCGTGCGTTTCTTGCGAGACTGGAAGGGAAGGCTGCCCAATCAAGAGCCGGCCTATGCCGTGACCGATGAGCAGGGAAAGGCGAACATCCCGCTTTGGGTCAACTTTAATCCTGATAAAAAAGATGGCCTTGAATTCGCGACCGCGGCCGATGAGCCGGGCGATACGGTGTTTGGCATGGGGCTGCCTATGAACCGCCATGTCAACTTTGTATTGACTTATCAATGGGTGGACGCCCCATCCCAACCTCCTCCTCCTGATCCCAAAGAAGCGGAGGAGCCGCCAATGAAAACGTTATCTGAGAGGCTTTTGGCCGAAGCCGATAAGCGCCAAGTCATTCAATTCAATCCTGACGCCGCGCTGCAAAAGCGCATCTTCGCGGATGGTTTCGTGCCCAATTCCGCCGAATTCACCCTGGAGATCGAAGGCAAGTTATATCTTGCTCAGCGGGCCGAACATCTGGCCACCGGCGAAGTGCGCGTGTATTATGTACGCGAAGGCGATTGGGGCCGCGTCGAGTTCATTCGTCGCGATTGAGAAAGATCGTTGAATTCGCGGTTTTCGAGGCTCGCTTTATTGAAAAGGGTATTGCCGGCTCTGTTGTTGCTGTGCGCGAAGCTGCTCAGGCTCCCACCATGTTTGAATATACCGCACAACAGCGATGATTTCTTCTCTGCTGAGCTGATCGCCAAATGCGGGCATGATCTGACCGCCATTGGTGATTAATTCCTGGATTTGTCCATCAGGATGATGCCAGGCGTGTTCGGTCTCGTTGAGTGCGGGCGCTTCTTCCACGGCGGCGTGTCCCTCGCCTTGCGGGCCGTGGCAAGCGGCGCAGTTTTGCTCATACACCTGTTTTCCCAATGCAATGAGCTCGTCGTCGGCCTCGACGAGAGTTTGATTTGTTTTGTCGCCACTGAGAAAGGCGAGACCAACCACAGTCAATAATAAGAGGGCGCCTGCGGCAATGACAATATAAGCCCATTGCCGAGACGGTGGTTTTGAGGGGCGATTTTTGTATCGTTTGCGTCTGCGGGCCATAAATCGTTCCTTTCGATGAAGCGTCTATTGGTTGAGGCGCGAACAAAGGAAATTTCGGGCGGTTACGCGCGCTCGGCGCACCGCGCCCTAATCTCGCGCGCGTTTGTGACGCCACCGTGAACAAAATATGACAGATTGATGAAGGTTTTAAGCGGGTATTTTTATGAAACTCTTCATAAAAATTTGACCTAAAGCCCTGACGCCCCCTATAATTCATCGGAGAAAGATCATGTTGATTTGGCCGACGATGATCGAAATCGTCTGGTCGACATGATGAGATCTCGATGACCCTTATCGACTCGTCGTTTTTTCGCCCTTTTCATGTCTCTATTCACGCTTGTTCCAAAGCTTCCCGCGTATTGGGCCTTTCGACGATTTGGCTGGCCGCGAATGCTTCCCTTTTCTGTGGTCATTTCCGTCAGCTATCGTTGCAACAGTAAGTGCCGCACTTGCGATGTGTGGCGCAAGCCCAATGATGATATGACGATTGATGAGTGGGACCAGGTTTTCGCCAGTCTTGGCCGTTCGGTCGAGTATCTCACCTTCACCGGCGGTGAACCGTTTTTGCGTAAAGACCTGGACGAGCTGGTGCTTTCCGGCCACCGTCATTGCCGCCCCAGTTATATCACCATCCCAACCAACGGCTTGCTCACCGACCGCATTTTGGCTGCGGTGGACCGCATTTGCACCGAATGTCAAGGCGCGGATGTAGGCGTCAATCTTTCGTTGGACGGCGTAGGGCCGGAGCACGATGACATCAGGGGCGTGCCCGGGAATTGGGAGCGGGCCATGGCCACGTGGCGCGGATTAAAAACCTTAAAAAAGAAACACGATAATTTGGTGGCTACGGTTCACACGGTCATCAGCCGTTTCAACCAACATCGTTTTCGCGAGATCTACGAAGGCTTGCAATTTCTGGAGCCAGACAGTTATATCACCGAGGTGGCGGAGGAGCGGGTCGAGTTGGATACTGTGGGGTGGGGCATCACGCCTCAACCCGATGCATATGCGCCTCTGGCCGATTTTTTGAGCGAGCAAGCGCGTAAGGCTCCGGCCAGCGGCTTTGCTCGCTTCACCCAAGGATTCCGAGCCCAATATTACCAGATAGCCAAACGCACCCTGTTCGAGCAACGCCAGATCATAGATTGCTACGCAGGTTGGGCCAGCGCTCAAATCGCGCCCAATGGCGATGTCTGGACATGCTGTATTCGAGCGGAGTCGGCGGGCAACTTACGTGAAACCAATTACGATATTCGCCCTATTTGGTTTGGCCCGGAAATGGAGGCCATGCGGCGCAGCATTGCCAATAAGGAGTGCGCTTGCCCCATGGCCAACGCCACCTATGCCAATATGCTTCTTCATCCCCCAACAGTGGCGAAGGTGGCCATTGATTTGATGGCGTAATATCTGACGGCGTTGCGCCGTCTACTTTAGAAGAGGTTCATGTTTTTAGTCACCCCATTGCATTGCGCGCGATGACTATTTGACATCCTTATTTTTTGCCGACCAAGGCGAGTCGAGTTAAAATAATTCTGTCTGTTTTTCATCGCACTCTCCACGTGTGCTTAGGAGTTGCTAAAGATGGCGGCAATCCATTTTGCAGGACCTTTGGTGAAGCGGGGCAACTATTATTGCGTTGAGTTCCCCCGTTTTCTCAGCAGTGAATTGAAGAGCCGTTCCCGCGTGAAGGTGCAAGGCACCATCAATGGCGGCGATTACAACGGCTCCGCTTTTCCCACGGGTGACGGGCGTCATTTCATCATGATCAACGCCCGGTTGAGGCGAAAGCTTGACATCGAAGTGGGAGAGGAGGTGGTGGTCATTCTTGACCGGGTTCCGCAGGAGGAGGGGGGGAGAAATGATTCATGATTAACGATAAAGGATGAAGAAGTTCAAGCGCGCTTGATCGCCCAATCCTCAAGCGTTAATCTTCGATCAAGCTGTGCAGGCGGCTCAGGTTTTCCACATCTTCGTGCATGTCCTTGCTTTTCGGCGTTTCCAAAAGCATGGGCATTTGCTCGAAGCGCGGGTCGTTGACCAGGCGCCGAAAGCCCTCGAGACCCAAAAAGCCTTCGCCAATATGCGCGTGGCGATCTTTGCGACTGCCCAGATCGAATTTGCTATCGTTTAGGTGGAAGCATTTGAGCAAGTCGAGACCCAGGCTTTGCTCGAAGGCGCTCATGGTGGCGGCGTAGCCCTCGTCGGTGCGCAGTTCATAGCCGGCGGCCAATACATGGCATGTGTCGAAGCACACAGCCACGCGCTCGGGCTGCGCGCACAGTTCGCGAATCGCGGCCAGCTGCTCGAATCGATAACCCAAATGATTGCCGGTTCCTGCCGTGGTTTCGAGGAGGGTGAGGGTTTTGAAGCCCTCGGTGCGTTGGTGGCATAAATCGAGCGCGGCCGCAATGCGCTCGATGCCATAAGCTTCACCCTCGCCCATATGGGAGCCAGGGTGCACGACCACGCCCAAAAGCCCCAGCATTTCCGCTCGCTCCAGCTCATCTATAAACGCATCCACAGATTTTTGCCAGACATCGGGTTTGGGTGAGGCCATATTAATGAGATAGGCGGCATGAGAGACCACGGGATAGATATCGCCGGACGCGGCCTCCGCTCGCCAGCGCTCAACCTCATCGGCCGAGATGGGTTTGCTGGCCCAGCGGTTGTTGTTTCGGGTGAATATCTGCATGGCCTGGCAACCGATGCTGCGCCCTCGTTGGAAGGCTTTGCTCACGCCGCCGGCCGTGCGTGTGCGCCAAATCGTGGAGACATGGGAGAAGAAGTTGTATTGAGCTCGTTGATTGTTGCCTTGAAGTTTGGACGATGAGACGATAAGACGATGGGGTGATGGCGGTCCGGTTCGCTCTAGCCGCTGACGCCGATGCCGTACTGATACACCAATTGGCCGCCGAAGTCTGCGGCCACAAGTAGGGCGATGGCGGCCAATATTAGCAATAAAGTCAGTTGCCAGCGCCGCCGCGGTTGATCCAATTGGTCGCGCCACATGTAACGAAAATAAACGGCCAAACCATACAGGCCCCACATGATGAACATGGCCGTGGTGTGCAGATTCGCGATCTGGTCTGCGGGCGAACCCGGTTCGATGGGCGATCGGTCGATTAGGCCGGTGATGATGGCGGGCAGGGTGAGGATCACGCCCAATAACAGGCTGATGAAGCCCATGTTCTCGAGTCGGGGTCGAGGCTTCCATAAAAAAATGACCACGGTCACAGACCCGACCAAAAGAAGGGCGATGGGAAAATGAACAAGGCGGGGGTGAAGGGGAAGATCTAGAAAGGACATGGCGTTTTCCTCGTCTCCTTCTGGGTTCTGGCCCTGGATGGGTTTTTATTTCCGGCCAGACCATGAGACGATAAGACCATAGGGCGAAGGCCCTCGATTCTCGGTTAGCTTGCAGACAATTACGAGAAACTATCACCGAATTTTCATGCTTTTTTCATCCAAAGTCGCCATTTTACCAGGAACAGCTCGCGCACGATCTCGAAGCCGAGCTTCTCGTACAAACGGCGAGCCGGTGTATTGGTCTGGAACAGGCAAAGAAAGACCTCCTCTCCCTGGCCGCGCAAATGGCGCACCAGAGCGGCCACCACCTGCGTGGCATAGCCGCGACGACGATAATCGGGGTGGGTGGTGATGGAGCCGATCTCCACCAGGCCGGGCAACCGCGTTTGCACGCCGCCCATGGCCGCCAAACGGCCATCCACCTCGACGCCGAAGAATTCGCCCCGAGCAAAGGCGTCCGGCCCAAACACCATGCTCTCACCTGCATCGGCCAGGGCCATCATGGCAGGCAAATCGTTGGCCCCTAGCAAGCGGGCCGATGCGGGGGGTAGCTTGTCGAGACGGCCCCGATAGAGCATTTGCCACTCGGGTCGGATTTCCAGAATGTCGGCGGCCTCTTGCAAAAGAGAGAGAAGGCGCTGTGGAACCAGCGAATACGCGGCCTGGTTTGGTTCGAGAAGCGCGCTCGCCAGCTCCCCGATAAGCGCGGGGTCATGGCCTTCGACGGCGATGGCCGTGAAAGGGAGGCCGCGATGATGGGTGAGGCAGTGGTCTGGGCTCGCGAACGCGAAACGGCAATGGCTCGCGCCCACCGTGACATTGTTCACCCAGGTGAAATTCTCCAATGCCCGAGCGGGTTCGCGTTCCAGCCAGGCGGTCGCCAGTTCCACCGCAAACCGCGGCGGACGTGATGCGTCGGTGAACAATTGTCTCAATACTCGTAAAATCCACGGCCCGATTTGCGGCCCAATAGCCCGGCCGCGACCATTTGGCGAAGCAAGGGCGGCGCTTTGAAGCGCGGGTCGCCGTATTCCCGATAGAGCACGTCGGCCACGGCCAGGGTTGTGTCCAGGCCCACGAGATCGGCCAGGGTCAGCGGCCCCATAGGGTGGGCCAGGCCCAGCTTGACCGCTGTGTCGATGTCCTCTTTGCTGGCCAGGCCCGCGTCGTAAAGCGCGATGGCGTCGATCATATAAGGAATGAGAAGGCGATTGACGATGAAACCGGGGCTATCCTTGGCGACGACTGTGGTCTTGCCCAACCGCTTGCCCAGATCGGCCGCGGTTTGGATGGTTTCGTCGCTGGTGAGAATGCCGCGCACCAGCTCCAGCAGCTTCATCACCGGCGCGGGATTGAAGAAGTGCATGCCCAGCACTTTATCGGGACGATTGGTGGCCGCGGCCAGCACCGCGATGCTAATGGACGAGGTGTTGCTGGCGATGATCACCTCGGGCCGGAGCACCGCGTCGAGCTTGCCGAAGATGCGTTTTTTCAAATCGACATCCTCGGTCACGGCCTCGATGACCAAATCCGCCGGCGCGAAATCGGCCGGCTCCAGCGTGCCGCGAATGCGCGCCAGCGCGGCCTCGGCCTCGGCCGCCTCGATCTTGCCGCGCTTCACGGCCCGATCCAATGATTTCTGGATGCGCGCCATGCCCGCATCCAAAAATTCCTGGTTCAACTCGCCCACGATGACATCGAATCCCGAACGAGCGCACACTTCGGCGATGCCCGAACCCATCAATCCACAACCGACCACGCCGATGGTTTGAATATCCATATCTAAACTCCTTTTTGAATTGGGAATCAAAAAAATTAAAATTTGATGGCGAAAAAGCAAACTTTTTTGGACACAGCTAAACACGGATAGACACAGATTTTTTGAGGTTATGCAAACCGGTTCCGTGTTTATCGGCGTTCATCTGTGTTCTGTCTAACCGTGCGTAATCTCTTGCAACAGCGCCTTGGCCGCGACCGCGAGGGGCGATTGAAGATCGTTGAGCGCTTGCCAGAGTTCGTGGTGGGGATTTTTCTCATCGGCCAGACGTTGGCGATACCATTCCAGCGAGCGCGTCAGGCCCACGTGAATGAATTGCAGGCGACTGCGCGCGTTCTTGCGGCGCAATCCATCGGCCACCAGATCGTCCTGCGGCGGCAGGCGAGAAGCCGCCACGCCAAGGCGACGCAACTCGCGAGCCAGCATATCCACCGCCTGTTGTTCGGTCTCTAACATGCGCTCCAGAAAATGGGCCACATCGGGCTTGGGTTGCTTGCGCAAATAGGTTCGCACGATGCTCACCCAGGCCATGTGAAAGCGCAGATTGGTTTCGAGGTCGCGGGTTGCGGGATCAGTCATTGATCGAATTCAGGCAGGCCGGCTTCCAGCCGTTGGTGAGGCGGCGGGTCGTGGGGTAAATGATGGGCGAAAAGCCGCAGGTATTCGCGGCGAAACACCTTCCGTTGCAGCTCCTTTGGCATGGTGCTGAAGGTTCCGTTGGGGTTGTGTTGCGAGCGGTGGCATTGCCAGGCCGCGATGCGCCGGTCCACCCAGTCCTTGCAATCGATGGTGCAATGAATGTGTTCGGGCGGGTCTGCATGAAAGGGAAGGGCTTTGCCGTTCAATTGGATGCGATAGTCGCGGAAACCGGGGATGAGATCGAAATATTCTTCGGGGATGGCGCGTACATAGAATTTGGGAATGGCCCAGCTGGGCCCGGCTGCGGGCAGATAATTCGGATCGGCCGCGGCTTCGTAGGCTTTGGCCACCAGCCGATGCACCGCGATATGGTCGGGGTGGGGGTAATTTCCATGAGGCGGGTGCGAGATGAGGATGTGGGGCCGCACCTCGCGCATGATGGGGACGAGTTGGTGCAAAGCTTCGCCCTCGTTTACTTTCTCCACCCCACCATCGGGCCAATCTAGCCAACGCAGATCGCGGATGCCCAGCACGCGGCAACAGCATTCCAATTCTTGCGTTCGCACCGCGGCCAGGGTTTCGCGCGTGGCGCAATCCTCACAAAAAATGGTGGCGGCCTCCCCGCGCGTCGCGCACACCAGTGTGATGGCCGCGCCCTTGTCGGCATAACGGGCCAAAATGCCGCCCACGCTTAGTTCATCGTCGGGATGGGCGAAGATGGCGAGAATGCGAAGGGCTTTGTCAGGCATCGGGCAACTCGCTCCAGGTGGTCTCGATCCAGGCGGTGACCAACATGAGGATTTGCGCGCCCCGGGCGCCTTTGAGTTGCAGGATCAGGCTTTCTGCTTCATCGGTGAAAACGCCTTCTAAACGAGCGCCTTCTCGGGTCAGTTTGTCTAACGCCTGGGTGATGTTGTTTAAGCCCATAATGGGCTCACTGTTTTCGTCGGGAAAAATGGCCGCGCCATAAAGTTCCAGCAATGTTTGATTGGCGAGGTAAAGCTCGCTATCCACATAAATACGATTTCGCTCCCCCACAGGTTCATCGAGCCTTTCATCGACAAGCGAACCATCCCAAACGAGCAACGAAACAATGGGCGTTCCCACCAACGCAAATAAATCTTCCCAGGCTTCCGGGGTCAATTTGAAATGAACTTGCTCCAGCTTTCCATCGGTCATAAGCTCACCATACAGGCGTGACCAGGGCGCGTGAGGGGATCGCCCCTTGTTCGATAAAGTCTCCAGTGACGATAAACTGACTGAATTGCACTGGCAGGCCTTGATCCACAAAGAGATTCGGCCCCGTTTGCAAATGATAATGAAGATGCGGGCCGGGGCTGATGCCGCTAGACCCCACCCGACCGATAACTTGGCCCCGCCGCACATACTGACCCTCGGCCACTTCGATGGAGCCTTGTCTGAGATGACCGAAGTAACTGCATTCTCCATGACCGTGGCCAATGACCACTGTGTTGCCCGTGATGAGGCGTTGGTCTTCCTGGATAATAGAGAAATCGGGCGGTCGGCCTGGTTCGTTGTCGGGCATGCCGTCGCGCGCGAGGAGCACCTTGCCCGGCGCGGGCGCGAGCACCGGTTGCTCCCAGGCGTAATGGTCCTGGTTGCGCATGCCGTCGTTGGCGTACATGCGGCCATCCGGCCCTAATTTTACAAAATCATAGGCGAACGCCTGGCTTACCGGATCGGCCTTGTGCAGATCGGTCCAATCCGCTCCCATGATCGCGTACCATGCTCCATCTTTCATGGGTAAATGCAATTTCGTTTTCTGCTCGAAATAGCGCAAAGGCACATCCAGTTGGGCCGAGAGCACCTGTCTCGTCTCGCGCTCATAGGCATGGATGGAGACGCGCAGGCGGGTGAGTTCGAGCACGGTCGGCTCGAGAAAATAGCAGCGTCGCAAGGCCAACCCCACTTCGGGCGACACGCTCACCTCTCCGCCGGTCATGCTCATCAGCCCCTCATTGATAAGCTGTCGCACCGCGAACACATCGTCCCCCGCGAATACGCGCCACACGCAGTCGGTTACGATGGCCGTGCAGTTGGCCGTGATGCCCACGTCGCAGACAAACTCCTGCATGGGAACCAGCTGGGGATATGGCAACTTGAAGTAGCGAGCCACGTAAATCTCGGCCGGCGAGGTTTCGAGTTGGATGCGAAATTTGTCGGACATGGAATAAAAACTGAATCACCCTTGATAGATGCTGCGCACTTCGTCCACGGTTTCCGCGTGATGGATGGCTCTTTCGATAGCGTCCAACACCACCATGTCTTGGATTTCGCGGATCTCGAGCATGAGCTTGAGCCCTTCCACGCCAAACTTGAAGTCCAGGCCGCTGGCAATGGCTCGCAACAGCCCCTCGCGATAGCCCTCCTCGCGACCTTCCTCGCGGCCCTCTTGAAAGCCTTTCTTGTATCCTTCCTCCAAACCCTCCTCTTTGATGAGTTGGTAACCGACAGATTCCATCATGATGTCTCTCCTGCGATTCAATAAGCGTAAGGCCAGCTTCTCTGAAACCAGCCCCGATAACAAGGTGCGGAGCGATACTCCAACATGCGCGGAACCAGGTTCTTTTCCCAGCGTGTCTGGAACTCAATGAGCGCCAGTATTTGCTCGCCGCTTTCCAGGGTGACGTGGGCTACGAAATCGCTGCGACGCACGCTGGTTGTTTCACGGGGCATTTCCTCGATGAGCGCGCTGTCGGTGATGGGAAGGTCGAGCAAGTCCTGGAGAATGGCGCGGTGACAGTGGCGAAAGAGTTCCTTGAGCGCGATGTCGTATTGCATGAGGAAAGAGAGACGACGAACGGACAAAGCAAGGTCGGAAATTATTGTAGCACGAGCGCGAGCCAGGGCCAAAGGCGGAAAATGGCTTTATCTTTGCTCACGCCATGCTCTTCGCGCGTGCGCTATCTCGTTCAGCGAAGCCCGCAACCCCGCTTCGTCGTCCCTTTCCAACCGTTGGCGCAGTCGCTCCAGTTGCTCCTGATAATCATCCAACGAGGCCAAAACGGCCTTTTTGTTCGTGAGCAAGATGTCCATGAGCATGTCCACGCTCGACGCGGCCACGCGGGTGCTGTCGCGGAACCCGCTCGCGGCCACATCCCACACACGGGGATCGTCGTCGGCCACGCGCATGGCGTGCGCGACCTGGCTGCACGCGGCCAAATAGGGCAAATGGCTGATGGCCGCGACCAGACGGTCATGCTCGCTTGGGTCCAGCCACAAAGGCCGCGCCTGGATATGCTGCACAAGTTCCAGTGCGAGAGTGCGGGTTGATTCGTTGGTGCGCGGCAAGGGACATAGCACGAATGTGCAGTCGCGATAAAGGCCCGGCTCGGCCGCGGCCAACCCGGCCTGCTCCTTGCCGCACATGGGATGCCCGCCAATGGCCTGCACATGCTCCGGCAAGCGGCTCATGGCCCGGCAGATTTGCTCTTTGGTGCTTCCCAGGTCCATCAAGACGGCTCCGGGTCGCAAAAGCGGACCCCATTGCGCGATCTGGCGCAGGATGACCCGCGCCGGCGTGGCCAGGATGACCAGATCGGCCTCCGCGATCGCGGCTTCCGCGTCGGTGGTGGCGTCGTCCACACACCCGGCGGTCAGGGCCTCTTCGATGGCCTCCTCTCGCCGCACCACGCCCGTCACCCGCCGACAATGCCCGCGCAGGTCATACCCCAACGACGCGCCCATCAATCCTAAGCCGACGATCGCAACGCGAATATTTGTAAGATCAAGGTTGACGCGGAGGGTGACTGACATATTTGCCTATGCTTCCAACTTTTCCAGTATCTCGATAACCCGTGCAGCTGAGCGAACCGTTAAATCGGCCATTGCTTTCGGGCTTTGCCGTCTGAACACTGTTGCATAATCCGCTTGATTACGCGCCTTTCGCATACGATCCAATTCCGCAGCGATTTTCAAGCGATAACGATTGCCGGCAGCCTCTCGAAAATACCTTGCTACGCCTTGATGATCATCCCCACTACCATACGGGATATACCCCTCAGTTTGGGCAAAAATGGATGCCACATGATAGGCTGCATAATAAGCTCGACTCGTCGCCGAACGATAAGACGCCTCAGCCACATCCGAACCATGTCCGGCGTCCAGAAGCTTTTTGGCCAATTTGAGGTAGTCAGTCCAATCAAAGCTCATACAGCTCTAAACTAAAATTGATGAGATTTCCGAACTTTTCGATTTGATCAAGATACCAGATTTCATCGAACCGATCCAGGCGCTCTATCGCCTCGTCCACAGGCATTGAGGTGCGAATGTTCACGAACAAATAGTCTTCAGGATGCAATGCTTCTGGGTCTCGCACAACCTCCAAGACAAATTCAGGCTCCGAGCCAAAAATATCCCTCAAATGCTCATAACTATCCGAAAGAAGATCGGTAAGCGTGGGGTGTCTCGATAGATATGCAGACACCGCAGAAGCGTTACGAAAGCTGTAACGCTCTTCTAGTTCTCGCGGCGGCGAATCGGCGACGAGGATAGGATCGGGGGCAATAGGGGCCGAAATTGACATGAAAACCTCTGTACCTGTGCGAAAGCATTATCGTCAGTGAAACGATTTTAGCACATGCACGCGAATCTAGGAAAGAAAATTTTACCTGCGCATAGCCTGCAAATTCAGTTGCAGCATATTACAACGCTCGACCCACGACCGCGGCCAGCGGCTTCAATTCGGCCATGAGCCTTGTGAAACGGTCGGGCCGCAGGCTCTGCGCGCCATCCGACCAGGCCAGATCGGGGTTCGGATGCACCTCCACCATGAGGCCATCCGCGCCGGCCGCAATGCAGGCCCTGGCCACCGGCGCCACCAGCCGCCATTTGCCCGTTCCGTGGCTGGGGTCCGCGATCACGGGCAGATGGCTGATCTGCTTGAGCACGGGTATGGCGTTGATGTCCAGCGTGTTGCGCGTGTAACGCTCGAAAGTGCGGATGCCCCGTTCGCACAACATGACGTCATAATTGCCGTTGGACAGGATATATTCGGCCGACATGAGCAATTCCTGGATGGTGCTGCTCAGCCCGCGCTTGAGCAACACCGGCGTTTGCGTTTTGCCCACGGCCTGAAGCAGCCGATAATTCTGCATGTTGCGCGCGCCGATCTGCAAAATGTCGGCGTATTCGCACACCAGGGGCACTTCGTCGGGACTCATCACTTCGGTGATGATGGGCAGGCCGGTGAGTTCGCGCGCTTCGGCCAACAACTTGAGGCCCTCTTCGCCCAGGCCCTGGAACGAATAAGGCGATGTGCGCGGCTTATACGCGCCCCCGCGCAGGATGTGCGCACCGGCCTCCTTCACGGCCCGCGCGGTTTCCAATATCTGCTCGCGCGATTCCACCGAGCACGGCCCGGCGATGACCACCAACCGCTCCCCACCGATCTTCACGCCCCGCACATCGATGATCGTATCGGTCTGGTGGAACTCGCGGCTGGCCACTTTGAACGGCTGTGTGATGCGCACCGTGCTTTCGACGCCAGGCATCACCTCGAACGCGTTGCGGTCCAGCCCTTGCACATTGCCCAAAACGCCGACGATGGTGCGCTCCTCGCCCCTGGATAAATGCACATCCAGGCCGTGCATGCGCACTCTTTCTATGACTCTGGTCAGATCCGCCTCGCTGGCGGTGGGTTTCATGATGATGATCATGGTTTCTTCCTCAGGCGAAAACAGGCTCCAGTTCGGGTTCGGCCGCGGGTTGCGATTCGGGCACAGTGCTCAGGGTGCGGTCTACGGCCTCGGCCACCCGTTTGATCTGGCGCATCAACTCCGCGAAGCGCTTGGGTTTGAGCGATTGCGGCCCATCGGAAAGCGCCTTGGCCGGGTTGGGATGAACTTCGATCATGAGACCGTCCGCGCCGGCCGCGATGGCTGCGCGGGCCATGGCCGGCACCGCGTCCCAACGTCCCGTCCCGTGGCTGGGGTCGGCGATCACCGGCAGGTGGCTGAGTTGTTTGAGCACGGGCACCGCGTTCAAATCGAAAGTGTTGCGCGTGTATTTCTCGAAGGTGCGAATGCCCCGCTCGCACAACATAACGCGATAATTGCCGCCCGCCAGAATATACTCGGCCGACATGAGCAACTCTTCCATGCTGCTCATCATGCCGCGCTTGAGCAGCACCGGTCTTTGCACCCGGCCCACCGCGTGGAGCAGGCCGTAATTCTGGATGTTGCGCGCGCCGATCTGCAAGATGTCGGCGTATTCGGCCACCATGGGCACGGCTTCGGGCGTCATCACTTCGGTGACGATGTAAAGGCCGTACAATTCCCGCGCTTCGGCCAGGATTTCCAACCCTTTCAAGCCCATGCCCTGGAAGGAATAAGGCGAGGTGCGCGGTTTGAAAGCGCCCCCGCGCAAAATCTGCGCACCGGCCTCTTTCACCGCGTGCGCGGTCTCCAGAAGCTGGCTGCGGCTCTCCACCGAGCACGGCCCGGCCATAACCACGATCTCCTCGCCGCCAATGCTGACGCCGTTGATGCGGATCACGGTGTCATCGGGATGAGATTCGCGACTGGCCAGCTTGAAAGGCGCGCTGATGGTGGTGATGCGTTCGACGCCGGGCATTTGCATGAACAGCGCGCGATCGATGGCTCGCGTTTCGCCCACCACGGCCACAACCGTGCGCTCGACGCCGTAAATGGGGTGCGGGCTGGCCCCGGCCTCTTGCACGCGGGCGATGACCGCGCCGATCTCGGCCGCAGTGGAGTTGGTTTTCATGACGATAATCATGAGCTTCTTTCCTGATGAGAAGTGAAGATGAAGGCAATTGGATTTGTGATATTCTGATTATATCTGCAAAAGTTCGGCCTGGGCGCCGTTGGTGATGGCGGGCATGGAGGCCGCGGGATAGGAGCCGAGCAGTTTGACGAACGCGGCCCTGGCCAGCAAGGCCACCAACGCCTCGCGTGGGCCCTCATCCTGCCAGTGGCCCTCGAAATCGAGATAAAAGACATAATGCCAGGGGCGGTTGCGTCGGGGCCGGCTTTCCAGTTTGGTGAGATTGATGTTGCGCGAGGCGAATTCGTTGAGACAGGCCACCAACGCGCCCGGCGTGTGCGGCGCGGAGAAGACCAACGATGTCTTGGCGTTTTCTGCGTAGGGCGGATCCCCGCGGCCAATGACGAAGAAGCGGGTGAAGTTGAAGGTCAGGTCTTCGATGCCGGGCGCGAGGATGTTTAGGCCGTAGATTTCCGCGGCCAGGCGGCTGGCGATGACCGCGACGCCTTCGGCCGGTTCTGCAGCCAGCTCCTTGGCGCTGCCGGCCGTGTCGTACCAGGGCGCGGCCCGCCATCCGTGTCGGTTGAGAAAACGTTCGCACTGTGCCAGGGCTTGCGGATGAGAGCGCACGGTGTGAATGTCTTCGATGCTTGTTCCCGGCATGGCCAATAGATTGTGCCGCACCCGCAGGAATATCTCGCCCCACACTTTCAAATCGCGTTCCAACAGCAGGTCATATGCTTTGTTGATGGATCCGGCCACCGAATTCTCCACCGGCACAGCGCCATAATCCGCGCGACCTTTTTCGACCGCGGCGAAGATGTCCTCGAAGGCGTGACAGGGCAATGTGTCGGCGTGCGCGCCAAAGTGTTGACGAATGGCCTCCTCGCTATACGCGCCATGTTCGCCCTGAAATGCGACGACAGGGGATCCGTTCATAACGACCTCCCCTGTCGGTGATTCCAGGCGTGCAATTGTTGTTCGATCCAGGCCTGCAGCTCGGCTTCGTCCACCGGCGGCAGTTCGGCCTTGTCTGGTCGCAGGCTTTTGGCTTCACCCAGATATACATGCTGGATTTCGGCCGCGGATTTGGTGGTGTTCCAATGCACCAGGATGCGCACACAGCGCGGCAGCCCCTGTGGCACGTTCATTTCATGGCCGCAGAGCAGGGCCGCGTCCATCCAGCCCAATTGACGCGCGGCCAGGGCTGGATATTCTGCGTTTAGATCGATGGTGGTGGTGAAAATGGCGCTGGCCACGTCCTCCGCCTCAATGCCATTGAGGCGGATCATTAAGGCCAATAGGCGTCGCGTTTCGCGCAGGATGGCTTCGCGCGAATTTTCGCTGACAGTGGTGGCTCCGCGCACGCCGCGACAAACCATGAGAGGCTCCTTCTTTGGGGGATGCGTCATTGCCCAAACAGGTTGGGTGATAGGAGGTGAGTGCCAGAGACCGGCTTGTAGCATGAGATTCGCTCCTTTGTATGTGGGGAGCTTAGCCCACGCCGCCTGCCGTCATCCCCTTTCGGCGTTTGTCGTCCTCAGTGCAGACAACAAAAAGAGCGTGGGCTTGTCGCTCCACGCTCGTTGGGGATGTCGTTGTTGGGATCGATCTACAACAGCATGTCCCGCCCGGCGAGGAGCGACCTTCTAAAGCCGAAAAAGGTAAAATAGAAGGCAAAATAAAACCCGCGCCAGGCGGCAGCCATGCGCGGGCCAATGCTTCCAACCGGGCGGTTGGTTATTGAGTGCTGTTCTCGTGCACGCAAGTGGCCGGACATGGCTGCAAAAGGAGGGAAAAAAGGAAGGAAGAAAAGGATTGGATGTGGCGCAGAATAGCAAAAATCTTCTACGCTGTCAAATTGCCATCAACAGGGTGCATAGAGTTCACATAGAGATTATTGCTCTTGACGCCAGCGTTGGATGGCCAGAAGCAATGCCAGCGCGATCATGCCCGACACCAGCCACAGTTGATCGCGCATGGCTTGCACGAACACATCGGCCGCGGCCTCATGGATGGCCACGGCCCGCCCCGCATGAACCTGCAGACGATTGATGAAAAACGCGCCCAGCAAGGCAATGCCCGTGATCTGCCCCAGGGTGCGCGTCATGCTGAGAATGCCCGACGCCACGCCCAGGCGGTCGCGCGGCGCGGTGCTCATGATGGCCGTGTTGTTCGGGCTTTGAAAAATGCCCATGCCCAAACCAACGGGCAAGAGCAAGAGCAAGAACATGGCCTGGGAGCCGGACGCGCTCAGGCGGGTGAGCGCCACGTATCCTGTGAGCAAAAACGCCAGCCCCACCACGATCACGGGCCGCGTGCCCACGCGGTCGGAAATCGCTCCGGCCAGCGGCCCCATGATTCCCAACACCAGCGGCACGACGCCCATGAGCAGCCCCACCTGCTGTTGCGGCAACGCCAGCACCTGTTCCAGATAAAACGGCAAAAAGAGCACGACCCCAGCAATAGCCACGAACGTGAGAAAACCGTTGAACAGGTTCAAGCTGAAATCGGGGTTTTTGAGCAGGTTGAGATCGATCATGGGATGGGGATGTCGCTGTTCGACCCAGATGAAAACAACCAATAACAGCGCGGCCAACGCCAATAAAGCAAGCACCCACGGCGAGGCGAAACCCCGCCTTTGCGAGAGCGTCATGGCCAGGGCGAAGGAAAAAAGGGCCGCGCCCGCGGTCAGCGCGCCGGGCCAATCAAACGTTCCCGCCGCGGCTGTGGGCTTGAGCCGCGGCATGACGAATAATACAATGACCAGCGCGATCGCGCCCACAGGCAAATTCACATAAAAAATCCAACGCCAACTCAGATTCTGTAAAATCACGCCGCCCAGCATGGGCCCGGCCACAATGCCCAGAGAAATGATGCCTCCGGCAATGCCGATGGCCTGGCCTCGTTCGTAAGGCGGCCAGGTTTCGGTGACGATGGCCACGCCCAAGGCCAGCATCATGGCCGCGCCAATAGACTGCACAAAGCGAAAGGCGATAAGCCAATAGATGCTCGGCGCCGCGCCGCATAATAATGAGCCAAGCACAAACACCACAAGGCCGCTGGCGAACACCGCCTTTTTGCCGATCATATCTCCCAAGCGGCCCATGCTTAACATGAGCATGACCAATCCCAATAAAAAGGATAAAACCACCCATTGCACCACCGCAAACTCAGGATAAAGCTCTCGCGTTAGGGTGGGCAACGCAATATTGACAATGGTTCCATCCACCGAACCCATGAAAAGGGAAAGCCCAACGGCCACCAATATCCACCATTTGCGGGGATAGGTTTGGTCGTTGGGCTGAGTTGTGGGCGTCGATGCAGGGTCGGGCATAGAGTGATTTAAAACACGCGCACGCCGGCCGCCTCTTTGCGCGCGCACTCGGCGCATTCTGTAGCTGTGGGAACGATTTCAAGCCGTTCGGGCGGAATTTCCGCCCCGCACACCACGCATCGTCCATACGTCCCCTCGTCGATCCGGGTCAGCGCAGCCTTGATCTCTTCGATTTGTTGCTCGAGAACTTCTCGTCGAGCAAGGAGCATTTCCCATGTGAAAGCGCCCGTGCTGCCGGTTCCAAGCCCGAATTCCGGCTTCTCTTCCAAATCCGTCAGCACTTTTTGCAATTCTTGTTCTTTTTCCAGAAGTTCCTGGTTAAGTCGTTCTTTGGCCGTGAACATAATCCATCTCCTTTTGACCGCGAGCAAACGCGCGAAATGAGAGTGGAGCGAGGGACGTGAATTCAGTTTTAGGAACGAGCTTTGCGTGTGGATTGTGACAACGGCGACCGACGAGTCCCCGTTCGGCGTTATTTCAACTTCACCGATATGCGCACCCACCAACCGATGCATTTTTGCTCCCGTTAGTATGCCACGAGAGCTGTTTTTCGTCAAGGTTGTTATGTCAAGATAATGTCTTGGGCACCATCCAAACGAGTGAGCACCTTAGGACCCTGAGGCGTGATGGCGACGGTGTGCTCGAATTGCGCCGAAAGCGAACCATCTTGTGTGACCACCGTCCAGCCATCTTTCAGCAATCGCCATTCCGGTTTGCCCAAATTGATCATCGGTTCGATGGTGAAAACCATGCCTGGCCGAAGCAAAGGGCCGCGTTCGGGCATGCGCGTGTGCGAAACCGATGGCGGTTCGTGCAATTGACGACCGATGCCATGCCCCCCCCATTCGCGCACCACGCTCACGCCCTGGCTATCCGCGAAATCTTCGATGGCCGCGCCGATGTCATAAAGTCGGGCGCCTGGCTGAGCCGCGGCAATGCCTACGGCCAGGGCTTTTTGCGTCACTTCCAACAGACGCTGCGCCTCCGGCGCTATCTCGCCCACAGCAAAAGTGACGCAGGCGTCGCCGCAATAGCCCTTGTAGCGCAATCCGATATCGATGCCGATGATATCGCCCTCTTGCAATACGCGGCCATTGGGAAGACCGTGACATATCTCCTGGTTGACCGAGGCGCAAATCACGCCGGGAAAGGGGGGATGATTGGCCTGGCTGCCGCGGTAGCCTTTGTAAAGCGATTGCGCGCCATGACGAACGATGAACTCTTCGGCCAGGCGATCAAGGTCGCGCAATGTCACGCCGGGTTGGACGTATTCCGCGAGCATGGCGAAGGTCTCCGCCACAAGATGGCCCGCCGCCTGTAATTTTGCGATTTCGTCAGGCGTTTTATAGATGATTTTTTCCTGCTTTTTCTTTTTCTTTCGACGGATCATGGGATGGGAGGATGAGCAAACTTGTGAAGGGTGAAAATGATGTGTCGTCTGATGTGAGACAGAAAAGCGATTGATTGTAAAACGCCTCCCATATGGTCTATTATACATCATTGAAGTTGAGGCCCGCCAAACCACTTTGGCGGTTGCGCTCACTTTGTGGTATAAGCAAACGCGATTCAACGCCAACGTCGTCATCGACGCCATCCGCCAGACGCACCTGTTTCAAAGGGGGTATCATGAGCACGCACGAACTTCAAAAGGTTAGGGGGATTGGCCCCAAATATGCGGAGGCGCTGGTGAATGGCGGCGTCACCGATCTTAAAACGTTGGCCGCCAGCTCACCCGAGGCGCTGGAGGCCGTTGTTCAGGCGCCGGCATGGCGAGCGGATTATGCCGATTGGGTGCGGCAAGCTCAAGCATTGGTCGAATCGGCCGAGCTTACGACGCTCCCAGACGAAGCCGCTCAGTTTACTGGTTTGAGCAAGGCCGAACGAGCCGAACTGGAGGCGTTGGTGGCCGAATTGAACCAATTGGCCGCGAACTTGCACAAAATCGTTCCCGACTATGCGCCGCCGCCCTACACGCCTTCGGGCATGTCCGACCTGCTGCGCAACAATCTCGACCGCTTTACGCCAGAGCGCGTCAAAGATTTGCGAGAAATCCTGGATGGACTGACCGTTGATGATTTTCGCGATGTAGAAACCTGGAAAGGGATGTGGTTCACCCTGAACTACCTGGTGCGGCTCGAAGCCAATGAACGCACCAAGGGTCTGCGAGCGCGATTAGGGGAATTGCCGGGCGTGAGCACGCTTCAGGACTTGCGCGAGATGCTGGCCGACACGCCGCGGCAGGAGTTTCTTAATCCGCAAACATGGAAGGGCGCGCTCTTCGTGGCCAAATACGAGGCCGAAAATCTGGCGCAGGGCGTAAAACGCCGCGTGTTTGGCGAAGGCGAAGAGGGCTAAAAGGGCAAGAGGCGAAGGAAAACGACGCGATGCGCCCTCCTTCGCCTCTTGTTTGTTGTGCAGTTGCCGCGATGGCGGTTATTTGATCTCGACCACCGCGCCCTGCTCTTCCAAAGCGGCCTTGGCCTCTTCGGCCACTTCTTTGCTGACAGCCTCCAAAATGGTGGAGGGGGCGCTGTCCACAACCTCTTTGGCCTCGCGCAGGCCCAGATTTGTGAGCTGGCGCACGGCCTTGATGACCTGAATCTTCTTGGGGCCGATTTCCTTGAGGATCACGTCGAATTCGGTCTTTTCCTCGACTTCCTCTTCGGCCGCCGCGCCGGGCATCGCGCCCGCGGCCACCATCATGGGCGCGGCCGCACTGACGCCCCAGCGCTCTTCCAGCATTTTTTTGAGCTCGGCCGCCTCGAGTAGGGTCAGCGAGCTTAACTCTTCATAAAGTTTTTCCAGATCTGCCATGATTTATCATACTCCTTAGAGTGTGGGATTCGTTGGGAAATGATCGAAAGTGATTGGCGAGATTCATGCGATGGCGATGTATTGCCGATGAATCCGCGCCCTATCAGGCGGCTTCGGCTCCGCCTTCTTTGTCGATGCGCGCTTGCAGCAAACCGACAATATCGCGATGTGGCGCTGTAAGTAGGCCGGCCATCGATGTGAGCGGACCGACGATCGCGCCAACGAGTTGGGCAAGCTGAACTTCACGAGTGGGAAGGTTGGCCAACGATTTGGCCGCGTCCGCGTCGAGCACTGTGTCGCCAAGCAAACCGCCAAGGATGTTGAACAGGCCGCCCGACTCCTTGGCAAAGCTTTGCAGCGCTTTGGCGCTCGCGCCGATGTCTTCGCCCAAAAAAGCAAAGCCCACAGGGCCGACCATCGCATCTTCGGGAATGGGGCGGTCCATTTCTTGCAGGGCTCGGCGCATCAGCGTCTTTTTGGCGATGAGAAACCGGGAGCCGGTTTCGCGCAGAGAGCGACGCAGAGCTTCCATTTGGGCCACAGTGAGGCCGCGGTAATCCGCAACCACTATGGCGGTGCTGCCTTCGATGATCGCTTTGTATGATTCGATCAGTTCAGCTTTTTGCGCTCGTGTGATAGGCAAGTGATATCACCTCCTTCTTGGGATGGAATGGATAAGAACCCTCAGCGTCAAAAAAGAAAGCCTTCGCTCCACCGACGCGAAGGCTTCGAGATGACGAGAAAACGCGCATGCACGTTTCGAAATCATGCTCTTGACCATCGCCTCGGCAGGAAGATTAAGCTCTGGCCATGTCATCTGGCCGTTCAGAGCGCCTGCTGTCTTCGACGCTGGCGGGGTTATTGGTTTATCATGTTTCTTGGAGAAGTATTAAGAGAGATGGCATTTCGCCTTAGCTATATGCCGTGCGCAAGGCCGCGAGGGCGTTTACGTCGACGCGAACCGAAGGGGTCATGGTTAGCGCTATATGGGCCTTGCGGATGTATGCGCCTTTGCTGGCGGCTGGCCGGTTGCGTAGCACCGAATCGACCGCCGCAGCCAGATTCTCCAGCAAGGCTTCGGTTTCGAATTCCCGCTTGCCAAAAGGAATATGGATGTTGGCGGTCTTGTCCACGCGATATTCCACGCGCCCTTTGCGCGCTTCGTCGATGACGCGTTTGATGTCTTGCGGCTGCACGATGGTGCCTGATTTGGGGCTGGGCATAAGGCCGCGTGGGCCAAGGATGCGGCCCAACCGCCCCACTTTGCTCATAGCCTGGGGTATGGCGATGACCATATCGAAATCTAGCCAGCCTTTTTGAATTTTTTGAACATATTCGTCCAGGCCAACATAGTCGGCGCCAGCCTCTTCGGCGATAAGGGCCGCCTCGCCGTCTGCAAAGACGAGGATCTTGACCTCTTTCCCCGTGCCCCGAGGCATAACCACCACACCGCGCACCATTTGGTCCGCGTGTCGAGGGTCCACCCCCATGCGCAGGTGCAGCTCGAACGTTTCGTTGAAACGGGCGAAAGCGTGTTTTTTCAGCGTTTCGATGGCTTCTTCGGGTTCATACAACTTGTCGCGGTCTAGTTGCGCCGCGACGATGCGATAATTCTTACCATGTTTCGGCATGATAACCTCCGTGGTCAAACGGACGAATTAACGTCCTCCCACAAGTTTGGGTATTAGGGTATTGGGTATTAAGGTATTAGGGTATTGAGATATTGGGTATTGAGATACTGGGCGCTTGGAAAGGGGATCAAAGAATATCCAGTATCCAGTATCCAATATCCAGTCCCCAATATCCAAATATCTACGATTAACCTTCGACAACCTCGATGCCCATGCTGCGGGCGCTGCCTTCGATTTGGCGCATGGCGCCCTCGATATCAACAGCGTTGAGGTCTTTCATTTTCATTTCGGCAATTTCTCGAATCTGCGCTCGCGTCACCGCGCCCACCTTTTCGGTGAGAGGGTTGGAGGATCCAGAAGATATGCCCGCGGCTTTTTTCAGCAGATCCGATGCAGGCGGAGTCTTGGTGATGAAGGAGAACGAGCCATCCTGATAAATGGTGATCTCGGCGGGAATGATATTTCCCACCATGGTCGAGGTGCGGGCGTTATATTCTTTGCAGAATCCAACGATGTTTACGCCGTGTTGGCCTAAAGCGGGGCCTACAGGCGGTGCGGGCGTGGCTTTGCCCGCGGGAAGCTGAAGAGTGAGTTTTGCTTTGACTTTCTTGGCCATGAGTGCTCCAAAAACACGATCAAGAGGCCTTCGCCACGGTGGAGCGAAGGTCATCTTGGGATTAGACTTTTTGCAACTGGAGAAAATCGACTTCGACGGGCGTTTCGCGGCCGAAAATGGAGATGAGGACGCGCGCTTTACCGCGATCGAGATCCAGATCCGAAACAACGCCCTGGAACTCGGCGAAGGGGCCTTCGGTCACGCGCACGCGCTCGCCCACCTTGAAGTCCACCTTCACGCGCGGCTCTTCCGACTCGATGCGCTTCATTATGCGCTCCACCTCGGCCGGGCTGAGCGGGGTGGGGCGATTGCCAATGCCGACAAAGCCGGTTACACCGGGCGTATTGCGCACAGCATACCAGCTTTCATCATCCAGGATCATTTCCACCAAAATATAACCGGGGAATACGCGACGCTCAACCACGCGACGCTGGCCTTCTCGCAATTCGATCTGCTCCTCGGTGGGCACGATCACCTGGAAAATTTTGTGTTGCAGTTGCATGGATTCAACGCGATGCTCCAGGTTTTTCTTGACCTTGTTTTCCATGCCTGAATAAGAATGCACCACATACCAGGCGCGATTGTCTTGCACCGGCGCTTCTTCCGCGATCTCGTCTTTTTCGTCGGTTTCTTCCGCGGGCGCGGCCATTGCATCCTGCTCCGTCGCAACTGCATCAGGCGCAGGTTGGCGCTCATCGGGGGGCGAAGTCGCCTCCGTTTCGAGGAGGTCTTTGCGAGGTTCGGTCACAAGTTTTTGCCTAAATGTTCAGCAAGAGTTGCACGATTTGCGAACCAATGGCGTCGGCCAAGCCGAGAATGATGGCCATGGCCACTGTCACCACCAAGACGATGCCGCTCAATCGCAACCACTCTTCGCGGGTGGGCCAGGTCACTTTTTTCAATTCTGCGCGTGTTTCACGCAGATAGCGTGTTACGGGGTTCAGGCTTTGACTGACCGCGCTTTCGGTTTTCCCTTTGGCCATGATGGGGTGAACTCCTGGTTGAAGGTCTTGGCGTCGCGTAGCTTGTTCTGGCCCCTGACGGTCTAAGACACCGCCCCGAGCCTCGGAAGCGGTGTCTTACATAGAAAGAAGAGCAGGCGAGGCAGGACTTGAACCCGCAACCTGCGGTTTTGGAGACCGCTGCTCTGCCAATTGAGCTACTCGCCTACAAAGGGGGATGCAAGCTACTCGACTATGTATTTTACCTTATTTCGTTTCGCGATGCAAGCGATGGGTCCGACAGCGCGGGCAGTATTTCTTCAATTCCAACCGGCCGGTGTTGTTTCGGCGGTTCTTGCTGGTGAGATAGTTGCGTTCTTTACACTCGGTGCAAGCCAGAGTGACCAGAATGCGATTGCCTTTCTTTGCCACAGTCGATTAACTCCTCAGTCATAAACTTTGGTGATGACGCCCGCGCCGACGGTGCGACCGCCCTCGCGGATTGCGAAGCGCGAACCCACCTCCAGCGCCACGGG
>JAADII010000049.1 GCA_013151415.1 Chloroflexota bacterium | reverse complement strand
ACAGCGCTTGCTTGATGAGGGGTTGACGGAGGCGGCCATCTCTGTCATAACGTTGGCTGAATTGCGATATGGCGCAGATTGTTCACAATATGAGGCTCTTGCCGCGCAGAACCACCCGGACAACGCGGCCGCGGGCCGGCATGTCGCTAAAAGGACTCCAGTCCGCTTTTGTGCGCCAGCCATGTTTGGGGAACTCGTATCGCGCGTCCAGTCCACTTCGATGTAAGTGTCGGGTTGCGGTGGAAGGTGGTAGATTCGGGCCGGGTTGAAATGCATTTTGGCGATGAGATCGTCGAGGCTGAGGCGGCCTTCGTGAACGGCCAGCAGCATGAGGGGGAGCGCGGTTTCCAGGCCGGGCACGCCGGGAGGCGGATTATCACTCAGTTTCTCTTCGATGGTGTGGGGGGCATGGTCGGTGGCGATGCAGTCGATGATGTCCAGATTATCCCATAGGGCCTGACGATCGCGCTCCTGGGCCAGCGGCGGCTTCATCAGGCCGAAGGGGCCGAGCCGCGGGAGGTCGGCCTGGGTGAGGTAGAGATGGTGGGGCGTCACCTCGCAGGTGACGCGCAACCCCCGCTCCTTGGCGCGGCGGATTAGCTCGATTTCGCTCTTCAAGCTGACATGAACCACGTGCAGATGTTGGTCGTAAAGTTCGGCCAGCGCGATGCACGCGGCCAGCATCGCGTCTTCCGCGTGGACCGCAATGGGGCCGGGACCGGGCCAGGTCGCAAAATACGCGGCCAGGGTCTCCAGTTTTTCGATGCGCAGGCTGCCAAAGGTCTCGGAGACGTAGATCTTCAGACCGCATGCTTGCTTCGCTGCCGCGGCCGCGAGATGCGGCGGCGAGTCGTTGGTTGCGGCCACAAAAAACCCGACATCGCAAACAGCTTTCGCTGCCGCAAGTCGGGTCTTTTCGCTCAATGCCTTGAGGTCGGTGGTGGGCGGCCTTGTGTTGGGCATATCCAACACGGTGGTGAAACCGCCCGCCACCGCGGCTTGGGTTCCGGTGTGCAGGTCTTCCTTGTGTATGAGGCCCGGTTCGCGTAAATGAACATGGGGATCGATCAGGCCGGGCAGACGAAGATAGGGCATGGGATGTTCTCGGTTTATCGGCTATCTCAAAAAATCCCCGCAAGGAGGGCGGCGACGTTGCCTCCGGCGGGGTCTGCATTTAGTGTAGCACGAATTCATTTCCGGGCGCAAACGAGGGGTGAAAGGGCGCGATGTTCTTGGAAAACCAAGCGTCCTGACCAACTCCGCAGTTTGCCAG
This sequence comes from Chloroflexota bacterium, assembly GCA_013151415.1. Classification (GTDB taxonomy): domain Bacteria; phylum Chloroflexota; class Anaerolineae; order J102; family J102; genus JAADII01. Next base: position 55,890 of record JAADII010000049.1, on the reverse strand, counting down.
GACGCTTCACGCCTAATAGAGTAGGTGTAGGTGGCTTTTAGCCGTCGGGCCGCGTCCAGACAGGCGCGCCATCGGGGGTGCGTAGTTCAATGCGTTGGCCTGTGCGCAGGTTCTCCAGCCAATTCACCTCCATGTGGTCTGGCGATTCGAACCCTTCCAGTTCGATGGGATCGCCCGTGAGGAGTTCGATGCCGTTTTCCGACCACCACCAGGGCGGGCCGAGCATGGCGTCTCGTTCTGCGCCCGTTTCATCGCGAAAAGTGAGTCGATTGTTCGTCACTTGCACCACTTCACCCGTAAAATGAAGTGCGGCGTTTTGTTGGAGGGGCTGTTGGGGTGCGTTGAATCTTCGCCACCCTCGCCCTTCCGGCGGTCCTCCGCCCTGTCCCTGATCTCGCCCAGACGCGTTTGTGTCGGGCGCGGTGCGAAGCCAGGGTGGGCCGCCGCCTTGGGCGGTTCCGCGCGGGTTCTCAACCCAAATGGCTGTGGCCTCCCACGAACGGATATATTGCACCAACGCGTCCACCTCGGTTGAGGTCAGGCGATCGCCAAACGCGGGCATAATGGAGTTCGTTCGTGGAGGGCCGTAGACGATGGCGTTGCGAATGGCCTCGTCATCGTGGTTGGTGAGAATCTGCAGGCTGTTAAGGGCCGGGCCGCTTCCGCCTTCGCCATTCTCGCCATGGCAGGCCGCGCAATGCTCCACATAGATTAGCGCTGCATCGATCGCATTGGCCTCGCGTAGCGCTTGTTGCGCTTTCTCCATGCGCGCCGGCTCCATCCAGGCGTAGAGAGGCAAAGCAATGACCAGGATCAATAATCCGGCCAAGGTGATGAGCATGTATCGCGAATTCATAAAACGTCTCCAGTGCTGCTTCGAAAATAAGCGTCCAATGTCCAATGTCCGATGTCGGTCGCACAGGCCTTGATGAGCGCTCAGACCAAGGTAGACCATAACATAGACCATAGGACCAACATAGACCAAAAGGCCCATCGTCTATCTTGGTCTACTTTGGTCTACGTTGGTCGGCGCAAGCGATTTTCATCTGTTTCGGCGTGCGCCTGCGCACTGTAGGTCTATTTTGAAACAAGGATTGGGCCAATTTTGCGTCTAAGCGGCTGGGTTAGGCGTAAACGAGCTGATCGCTCTTGAATTCGTCTCGAGATTGGGGGCGAGAGGTGTCCACCCAAACGTCGCCCTCTTCGATATGGACTGCAAACGCGTCCAACGCGCGCGGCGCGGGTGGATTTTGCACATCGCCGTAAAAATCGAAATGCGAGCCATGACACGGGCAAACGAATTCATTCGCGGCCGGCTCCCAGCTCACCGCACATCCGAGATGAGTGCAGCGGCGATACACGGCCAGGAAACCGCCATCTTTGGCGCGGATGAGAAAAAAGCGGCCATCGGGAAACTCGGTGATGCTTCCAGGCGGGAAGCTATCCGTTGGCCCGGCCTTGACCATGCCGCCGAATTCACCTTCCATGCTGCGCGGCTTCAGAAAGAGCAGGCTGGCTCCCAAGATCTCCAGTGTGGCCAGAGCGGCCAATGCATTTGCACCCAGCCTTAGGAAATGGCGTCGGCTCATTTCAGTGGATGCTTTCATGGGATGACTCCTTTGCCAAATAGTCTGAAAATCGGCTCATGGGCGATGAAAATAGACAAAGCCTTTTTGAGCGATGGCTACGAAAATGGCCAGACAAGCGCCATGTTGGGGCCGCGGAAGAACACGCCGATGAACGTGAGCGTGACCAGGCTCACGAAGAGAAAGAGAAACAGTCCCAGCGTCGCTTCACTATGATTGGCGCGAAGCGCGCGACGAAACAAAACATATATGGCGGTCAAGCCGCCCAGCGTCAGCGCCAGAGGAATGAAGCCATTGGAAATGAGTGTGGGAAGCCAGGGCAGCCAACCGGGGAAATCCACCCAAAATTCATCCAATATCACCAGCGCCGGAGGCAAGAGCACCCCCAAAGCTACGGCGATTAGCGCCGCGCGTTCGCCGATGGCAGAACGAAAATACACGCCTATGTCATCCTCGCGCGCGTCCCACCAGGGAAGCAAGGCCAGACCGGCAAAGATAATGCCGGGTAGCGCCAATGCGGCCAGTGGATGCATGTGCAACAGCATCTCTTGCAAACCCAAGAAATACCAGGCCGCTTTGGCCGGATTGGGGGGTTGTGAAGGGTTGGCCAACGCTTCCAACGGCGCGGGAACGAACATGGCCCACAGAAAAAGCGTGGTGAGCAGCGTCACGGCCGCGACCAGTTCGATTTGCACCAAATGCGGGATGGTTGTCAGTTTGAGCGCGCGTTCTTTACGCTTTGGCTGCGACACTCCGCCATCTTTGCGGATGCGCCAAAAGTGATAAGTCATGACGGCCAGAATGGCGGCGGGCAGCACGGCCACATGAATGGCGTAGAAATTCCGCAGCGCATCCTGGCCCACTTCCGGGCCTGCCAGTAAAAAATTGTTGATGCCGCCGCCCACCAGGGGGATGTAACTCAACAAATGAGTCGCCACAGTCACGGCCCAATAAGCCAGCTGATCCCAGGGCAATAAATACCCGGTGAAATTGAACGCGACCACCAACAACAGGAGACCCAGGCCCACTAGCCAGTTGATCCCGCGACCTTGCTTGTAGCCGCCTGTCACAAACACGCGTATCATGTGCAGGAACGCGACGACGAGGAGCAGATTGCCCGCCCAATGGTGCACCGATCGGAGCATGGAACCAAAATAAACCTGGGTTTCCAGATATTGAACGCTGGCGTAGGCGCGTTCCACGCTGGCGTCGTAGCGAAACATGAGTAAAATGCCCGTGCCGATGAGTGTGAGCGTCAGCAACGTGGCAAGACCCCCCAGTCCCCATGTGTAGGTGAATTTCAGGGCTGGGGCCGGGACCTTGGCGGGATGAAGATGGAGGATGAGATTGTTCATCACCGCCTTCATGCGGTTTCGCTCCACTTCGCGATCGCGACGGTGAGGATAGGTGGAAAGAGGTTTGTCGCCGGTTTGAATCATGGCTTTTCCCTCCGCGGCGGAAATGCTTGGTGCGACGCACATTATGCAGTGCGTCGCACCAATGAGGAGGAAGGTTTACCCGTTGTTGAAGAGGCCACCGCCCTGGCCGTGACCGCCGCCTTGGCCGTGACCGCCGCCTTGGCCATGTCCACCGCCCTGGCCGTGTCCACCGCCTTGGCCATGACCGCCGCCTTGGCCGCCATGACCGTTGGCGCCGCTCAGGATAGCGTCGAGAGCCGCCTGGTCCATGTATTGGGGCGCATACGTCTCGCCGGTTTGTTGTTCATACAGGGTCGCAAACGCTCGGAGATGATTTTCGGACCCAGCCATCAATCGTTCATAGACTTGTTGGATGTCCGCGTTGTCGGTGTTGGCCATTCGGTCTTGTAGATCGAGGATGTCGAGCTCCTCGATGGCGCCTCCCACCAGGATGGCGTCAACCGCGGACGCGTTTCCCTGCTCCGTGAGTTGGTCGTAAAGGGATTGCAACTCAGGGTCTGTGAATACGCCCACCCCGTTGTCGCCAACCGGGTCCTCGATGTCATAACGATCCAGGAGTACGCCCACGGCGTCCATGTGGCGTTGTTCAGAACGAGGAATGTTGCTGAACACGGGCAAATCCCATTGTTCGCCCAAAGTGGTGTAAACGTCGCGCGCCAGTTTTTCTTCTTCTCGCATCCACAGCAGGTCAGCGATTTCTTGTTCATCCACTTCACTGGCGGGCGGCAGGGTTAGCGAGGGGTCGTGCAAGCCCGGGCCCTGACCACCGGTTCGATTGCCAATGCCATAAGGGCCGAAGCTTTGCGGCGCCGCTATCGGTTGGCTAACGCTTTCGTTGACGACAGGAGCCGCGTCTGATGCGGGCTCGAGAGACTGCGCGGCAACCGCAGTTCCAAAAGCGGCCACAACGAGCGCCAGCGCGCCGGCCGCCAATCCATATGCTAATTTCTTGTTGCGTTTCATTTTATTATCCTCCCTTGTAGGATGATGGTGTTCGAGTTGATGGGTGAGAAGCGTGAGCGCTTTCTCGATTTCAACTCCAGTATAGAGCCTGATCTTGGAGAAACCGGGGAGGAAATGTGGAGATCTTATGGAGACGGGATGGGATGATGGAAACGGTTTGCACGTGACTTTGATAATCACAGAGAGATACATTAGAATTTTCATATGAACGCCACCGAGCGAACGCGTGCTCGCGCGCACACCTATGCATTGTTCGGCCAGATTTTTCGGCATGGTCTCACCAAAGCGCTTTTCGATTACTCTCGTCACATCGACCCTTTGGCCCAGGCGTTGCCATCCACATGCGATCCAGACGAAGCCGCGGCCGCACATTATCATCTTTTCGGACTCAATGTATTTCCTTACCAAAGCGTTTTTCTCGATTCTCAGGCCATGATGGGCGGCCCGAGTAGTGCGGCTGTGGCCGAATTTTATGTTCGCGCAGGCTTTGACGCCGCGACGCAAAATGAAGCGCCCGATCATATCGGCATTGAGCTGGCATTGCTGGCCTCTCTATGCGCCGCGGAGTCCCAGGCCTTGGAAAATGGCCAACTTACGCACGCACAGCGCGTTCGGAATGTGCAACGCGCATTCCTCGATCAACATCTGCTGGTCTGGCTGCCAGCTTTGGTCCAGGCCATTCGTCAGCAAAACGCGCCTTTCTACGCCACACTGGCCGAATTGACTCTGGAGCTCGCGTTGGACCATCGTCGAGATATGGGCGATGCCTCGCAAGCCTTGCATCTCTCCTCATCCCCGATCCTCTCCTCCATCTCGGCCTCCTCTCTGTTGGAAGACCCCAAAACCGGTTTGCGGGAGATCGCCGCCTACTTGTTGGTTCCCGCATCCAGCGGTTTTTATCTCAGCCGGGACGATATCCGGCGTTTGAGCCGTCAGGGAAAACTGCCCAGCGGTTTTGGCGATCGGCGAGTGATGCTCACCAACCTCATGCGTTCGGCCATCACCTACGATCATTTCGCTCGCCTCATGCGGGATTTGGACGAATTGGCGGAGGCATGGCAAGCCATGTACGGCGATTTGTCATCTGCGCTGCCAACCATTGCCGCCATGTGGCGCGTTCGGTTGAGCGAAACCCGCACATTATTGCAAACCATCAAGGCGCAGCAGCCAGACCCGCATCGACCATAAAATCAAGTCAGAAAATGACTTTAGTTTCAGAGAGAATGTTCATGAACGAATACGTCCCTCGCAATCTCGGGCTTGATCTTGTGCGCGTGACCGAATCCGCAGCTATTCAAGCGGGGCGTTGGATGGGATTGGGTGATCGCGTGAAGCCCGATCGCGCCGCAACCGACGCCATGCTGGCCGTGCTCAATGAGCTGGATATGGATGGTCATATCGTCATTGGCGAGGAGGCCAAAAGCGGCATTCATTCGCCTTTGGATACGGGCAATCGGGTGGGTAATGGTCATGGGCCAGCCATGGATGTGACGGTGGACCCCATAGACGGCACGCGGCTTTTGATGGAGGGGCGACCGGGCGCGATTTCGGTGGTGGCCGTGGCCCCGCGCGGCTCTATGTGGTCGCCCTCGCCAGCCGTCTATATGCACAAGATCGTGGTGGATCGCGATGTGGGCGAAGCCTTGGTTCCCGAATGCATGGACGCGCCGCCCGCCTGGACACTGGCCCTCATTGCTCGCGTCAAGCAAAAGGAGGTGAGGGATTTGGTGGTGTTTGTGCTCGATCGCCCGCGACACGCGGATTTGATCGATGAGATCCGCATGGCCGGCGCTCGCGTGGCGTTGCATTCGGAAGGGGACATTGCCGGCGCGATTTTGGCCGCGATGCCTGATTCGGGCGTCGATGTGCTTATGGGCGTGGGCGGTGTGGCCGAGGGCGTCACCGCGGCTTGCGCTGTGCGCGCTTTGAAGGGCGCCATGTTGGGCCGCATTGCTCCCCAATCTGAGATGGAGCGGGAGCGTTGTCGAGAAGCGGGATTAGACCCCGAAGCCGTGCTCACATGCAACGAACTGATCACCAACGACGACATCTTCTTCGCGGCCACAGGCGTCACAGATGGTCCTCTGCTCGATGGCGTGCGCTATCATCGCGGCCGCGCCGAGACGCATTCATTGATCCTTCGCGGGATGACCGGAACCCGTCGCGAGATACGCTCCGAGCACTTGCTGTGAGGGTTCTGTGGCCTTAACTTTTTTGACGCGCGCGCCATCGCGGTATATAATTGTTTTTTGCATTGGCGGGAGGCCGACAAGCCTCCCTCCTTTTATGTCTGTGTCTATGAAATGCTTGTGATGTGCGTTGCACGCTCATCGATTTCTCATTGAGCCGCGTCTTGGCGAGGCGGCTAGACAATGAGGCGAGGGCTGGCCGTCCATATGGTCCGCGCACAAAAACATCGCTTTATTTTGATCGAACCACCATTTTAGATACTCTCATCCATTGATAAAGGTGACTCCATCATGAAACGAACCTGGCAACCCAAAGTGCGAAAACGCGCCCGAACTCATGGCTTCCGCGCTCGGATGCGCACTCCCGGCGGACGAAACGTGATCAAGCGTCGGCGTCGCAAGGGGCGAAAGCGTCTCACCGTCTGACATCGCTTTCACTCGATTCTCGGTGCATCGCCGCTACCGGTTGCGCGAATATGATCGATTTCGGCAAGTCCGGCGTCAGGGCAAAAGCTTCAAAGAACGCTCGGTCATTTTAGTGTGCTTGCCGAACGATCTGCCTTACAGCCGATTTGGCTTCACCGCCAGCCGCCGCGTGGGCAAGGCCGTCCGTCGGAATCGGGCTCGTCGGTTGATGCGAGAATCGGTGCGGCTTCTCTTAGACAAAATTGCACCCGGGTGGGATTGCGTCTTCATTGCCCGTCCCGCGATTGTGGGAAAAACCTTTGCCGAAGTGGACGCGGAATGTCGTCGGGCGCTTCGTAAGGCCGGTTTGCTGGCTGAAGAATAATGTTTTGACGATTAATGATTAAGGATAGGGCGTGAAATTGCGAAACTTCCATCTTTGACCTTTAATCATTAATCATTTTGTATGAAATCTCTTTTTCTCTTTCTAATTCGTTTTTACCAGCGTTTTCTTTCGCCTCTGTTTGGAAGTAATTGCATTTACACGCCCACTTGCTCACACTACACTTACGAGGCGATAGAAAAACATGGCGTTTTACGCGGGGGATGGCTAGGCGTCAAACGCATCGCCCGGTGTCATCCCTTCCACGAAGGCGGTCACGATCCGGTTCCCGACTGAAAATCTTGAATTTTGTTCTCGCCGACGCGCTCGGCGATGGAGTTCGTAAGTGAAGCGTTCCCAGAAAAGACTACTAATCTTCCTCGCGTTGGTGATCGCCGCCCTGGTCTTGAGCGGCTGTGGCGGCATCGTCGATGATCCTGAAACAGGCCAACTGATCTACGAACCCGGCATTTTCGAGCCTATCGCCGCGCCCATTCGTCTGGCCATTACGTTTTTTCATGATCGGTTGGAGCCAATTGCCGGGGTTTATGCCTGGGGTTGGGCTATTATTGCTGTGACGCTGATCATTCGTCTGCTTCTGTTGCCTTTGGGTTTGAAGCAGATGAAATCCATGCGTGAAGCCTCGATAAAAATGAAGATGCTCCAGCCTGAGCTGGACGCGCTGAAGAAAAAATATAGCAAGAACAAGCAAAAGCTTCAGGAAGAACAGATGAAGCTTTACCAAAAGCATGGCATCACCCAGGCGCAGATGGCCGGATGTTTGCCTACGCTTTTGCAGATGCCCATTCTATTGGCATTTTATTACGCGATCCTTGGTTTGCTTGTCACTTCTGGCTTTCCGGGTTCGCCCTTTTATTTTATCCCTGATCTGGCCTATCCCGGCTATCGCGATGGCTTTACCTGGATCATGGAAAACCTTTCGCTTCAGGGATTGCTCAAACCCGATGTCTGGCCCTACCTGGTGTTGCCCGCTATTTTAGCCGTTACGCAATACGCCATGACCAAAATGAGTCAGGCCACCCAGATTCAACCCAGCGCGGAAGACAATCCCGCCGCGGGCATGATGGGCCAGATGACGCTGCTTATGACCGGCATGTTTGTGTTTTTTGCCTTACAGGTCCCCGCTGGCTTGAGCCTATATTGGGTGGTGGGCAATGTGTTGGCCTTGTTGCAGCAAGTCTATGTCAACCGTCAAACCACGGCCTGGGATGAAGCCGTCGCCTTGAGCCCATCTGTGCAATCTTCGGCGGGCGAAGAAATCTCCGAATCGGGCGACGCCTCGACCGCGAATGTCGCGAGCGCAGCAAACGAGGGCGGGAAACCCAAGCAGGCCAAGCCGGCAAAGAGCAAGACTCCGCCCCCACAGGCGCGTACGCGTCGCAAACGTCGCAAGCGTCGCTGATTATTTGGAGGTCACATGCCTGAGTACACTGGTCGAACCATCAAAGAAGCCGTTGAAACCGGCTTGCAAGACCTAGGATTGAGCGAGGAAGCCGTTGAAATCACCGTGCTCGACGAGGGGCACAGTGGCGTGTTTGGGTTGGGTTCAAGACCGGCGTTGGTGCGGCTCACCCCGCGCCCGAGCGATGTTTCGTCCGACGCGAGCGAACCGACTTCCGAGGAGGCGACCAGGGGCGAAACAGGCGATGTGGGCCCCGAAACTCAGGTTTCATCTGCCACAGGCGTTTCGCTATCGGATTCGTCGGACGAAGCAAGCGCATCCGTCCCCGAACTCGATGAAGAGAACGACGCGAAGCGCCGGGACGAAGTTCAGGAAGTGTTGGCGTTGAGCCGGGATTTCTTGCAAAACATGCTCGATTTCATGGGCCTCACCACCACCGTGGAGGCCAGTTTTCACCAGCCTGCGCAAGAAGGCGAGCTTCCTCAATATTATCTCAACATTGCCGGCGATGATCTGGGCATTCTGATCGGTCGCCGCGGTGAAACGCTGGCTTCTATTCAGTATCTTGTGCGATTGGTGGCCAATCGTCACACCCACCGTTGGTTGAATATCGAGGTGGATGTGCAGAACTACAAACGTCGTCGTGAGCGCACCTTGCAAGCCTTGGCCGAACGCATGGCCGACCGCGCGGTGCGGGAGCGGCGCACAGTCATCCTCGAGGCCATGCCCGCGCGCGAGCGCCGCATTGTCCATTTGGCTTTGCGCGATCGCGAGGACGTCTATACTGAAAGCATAGGCGAAGGCGACAATCGCAAGGTGACCATCATTCCCACATAACGGGCGACCATCGGCCCGATATCGTTCGCCAACCAAAACCCGAAGGGTCGCTCAGGTCCTTCGGGTTTTCAAATGCGCCATCTCGAAACCCGCGCGAGGCGTAAAGCGCCCGCCTTTTGCTCCCTTTGCGGCCTTCCAAACCATTGAGCGCGCCCGATCAATCCGACCTCTTCGCCTCTTTGTTAGCGTCGGTCATTGGCTTCAAGCTGAATCCTGGCATATAATGAACGGGTGTCCAATCAATTACACGAACGAAATCAACCCCGCGTCGGTCTGATCGCCACTCTTCTCGCCAATCAAAAATCATATCGCGGCGCGGGCATTCATCATTATAGCAGTCAACTTCTCGAACACTTGCCCCGGCAGGCAAGCGCATTTCATTATCGCGCATACGTTTTGGACGCGGCCTATCGCGCCCCCCGTGGCGTAGATGTTTATCGAGCGCGCCTCACCAACCCAAACCCTGTGGTTCGCATCTTTTGGGAGCAGTGCCGGCTGCCTCTTCTTCTTCGTAAAGATCATATCCAACTCGTGCACGGTTTGGCTTACGCCACGCCCATTGTTTCATCTGCGACGTCGGTTGTCACTGTGCACGATCTCAGCTTTTTGCGCTATCCTCAGGCGTTTCGTCCGAGCAATCGTTTCTATTTATCCCGCATCACGGCCCTCAGTTGTCGTCGCGCGCATTGCGTGATCGCGGTTTCGCAAGCCACGGCCAACGAATTGCAACGCTTGTTGCGCGTGCCGCGCCACAAGATCGAAGTGATTTACAACGGCGTGGACCCACGCTATCATCCGTTACCGCGCGACGAAGTGGCTCAGCGTCGCCAGCAAGAAGGATGGCCGCCGCGTTTTTTGCTCAGCGTGGGCACCCTGGAGCCGCGCAAGAACTATGTCCATTTGCTCAAGGCGTATGCACTGTACCGCCGCATGAGCGCATCGCCTTTGCCCCTTCTCATCGCCGGCGGCGCGGGGTGGGATTACGACGCTATTTTCGAGCAAATGGACGCCTTGGACCTGCACAGCCATGTGCGTTTCCTGGGATTTGCACCCTCTGAAACATTGCCCTGGCTTTACAACGCGGCGACATTGTTTCTTTATCCTTCTCGTTATGAAGGCTTTGGTTTGCCTGTGGCCGAGGCGATGGCTTGCGGCGCACCCACCATCACCTCGACGGTGAGCAGCCTTCCCGAGGTGGCGGGAGACGCGGCCGCGACCGTGGACCCCAATGATGTCGAGCTGCTGGCGCAGACCATCGCCGCTATCTTGAATGACGACGAACGTATGCAAGCCATGCGCGAAGCCGGATTAAGGCAAGCGCGACGGTTTCGGTGGACGACAACCGCCGCCCAAACCGCCGCGCTGTACGCGCGTGTGTTGGAGGCGAGCCATGGTTGAGAGATTCTTGCGCTTCCATAAAGCGTTTCTCGCCGCACTCGACGCCTTGTTGGTGGTGGCCGCATTCTATCTCGCCTGGTATGTGCGGTATGAGTTGCAATGGTATCGTTCGGTCGATCCATCCTCCTACACCACGTTTCGCTTCTATTTCGGCATCGCCTTGCTGGCCGCCGCATTGATCGTGGCCGCATTTTACATGGAGGGTCTATATCGTCTGCCTCGCGGGGTGGGCTATTTCGAGGAATTCTATCGCTTGTTCAACGGCGTCACCACAGTGACCATCGTGTTGATGGTGGGCAACTACATGTTTCAGCCCATCTATCATTCTCGACTGGTCTACGGCATTGCCGGCGTGCTCATCCTGGTGTTTACGGCCACCGGCCGTTTGCTCAATCGCCAGTTCATGACCTGGCTTCGCCGCAAGGGCGTGGGCATCCGCCGCGTGCTGTTGGTGGGCGCGGGAGAGGTGAGCCGTCGGATTATGCGCGTGCTGCTGGCCAATCGCAATCTTGGCTACGAAGTCATCGGCTTTTTGGACGACAATCCCGACAAAGGGCAAAAGAATTTGGGCCCGTTCAACGCGTTGGGGCCTATCGACAATCTTCCTCAGGTCATTGCCGATCATCATGTGGACGAAGTCATCATCACCCTGCCCTGGCAATATCATCGGCGCATTATGCGCGTGTTGCAACAGTGCGAACGGTTGGGCGTGCGCACTCGCGTGGTGCCCGATGTTTTGCAAATGAGCCTCGATCGGGTGGATGTGGAAATGCTGGAAGGCATCCCCCTTTTGGGCGTGAAGCATGTATCCATCGCCGGACCGCGGCTGGCCTTCAAGCGAGGTCTCGACCTGTTGCTCACCAGCATCTCCTTGCTTTTCTTTCTTCCGCTTATGGGCGTTATCGCCTTGATGATCAAGTTGGATTCGCCCGGCCCCGCGCTCTTTGTGCAAAAGCGCATTGGCAAGAATGGAAAACCCTTTTATACATACAAATTTCGCACCATGGTGGTCGAGGCCGAAGCTTTACGCGAACAGCTGGCGGCGCTAAACGAGGCCGACGGCCCCTTGTTCAAGATCCGCAATGATCCCCGGCTCACTCGCGTAGGTCGTTATTTGCGTCGTTTCAGTTTGGATGAATTGCCCCAAACCTTTAATGTGTTGCGAGGTGAGATGAGCCTGGTGGGGCCGCGTCCGGCCTTGCCCGAGGAGGTCGAGGCATATGAACCCTGGCAGCGCAAACGCCTGGAAGTGACGCCCGGCCTTACAGGGCTTTGGCAGGTTTCCGGCCGCTCGGACCTTAGTTTCGATGAAATGGTGTTGTTAGACATTTACTATGTAGAGAATTGGACCCCCATGCTCGACATCACGATTTTGCTGCGCACCATTCCCAAGGTGCTGCTCGGCGAAGGCGCATATTAAAAGACAAAAAACATGTGAGGCGTTCTATGGCCCTTCCCTTCCTTTTTGCCCGAACCACCCCAAAACTGCCGATAATGGCGTCGCATGAGCGCGAAGCCTGTTGCGATTTTCTGCAACGCCTGGTGCAAACGCCAAGCCTATCAGGCCAGGAGGCCGCGATTGCAAGAATCATTGCCTCTGAAATGCATGCTCAGGGTCTGCCCAGTGTGCGCGTCGACCGGATCGGAAACGTTATCGGGCGCTATGGCCGACCTGGCGGTCCGGTTTTGTTGCTCAATGGCCATATGGATACGGTGGGCATTGGCAACCCCGACGCCTGGGAGATGGACCCATTTGGCGGCGAAGTTCGCGAAGGCCGGTTATATGGCTTGGGCAGCGTGGACATGAAGGGCGCATTGGCCGCCATGATTTATGGCGTGGGCCTGTTGGCCCGTCGCGGGGTGGACCTGCCGGGCGAGGTGGTGATCGCCGCGGTGGTGCAAGAGGAGCCCACCGAGGGCATGGCCATGCGCGTTCTGGTGGAGGAGGAGGGGGTTCGGCCGGACTGGGTGATTTTGGGCGAACCAACGAATTTGCGCGTCGCTCGCGGTCATCGCGGCCGTATGGAGATCAACATCTCTGTGTTTGGCCGCGCCAGCCATGCATCTACGCCCGAAGAGGGCGAAAATGCATTGACCAACGCCGCGCGACTCATATTTAGCCTGGACCTGCTGGGCGGCGGCTTGATGAGCGATGCGGTCTTGGGCAAAGGCAGTTTGGCCGTCACGCAACTGATCACAGTGGCCAGCGGCCGCAACGCGATTCCAGATCGATGCGATTTGGTGGTGGATCGGCGGCTCACTTTGGGCGAAACCGCCGCGCGCGCGTTGGCGGAGATCGAAGCCGTGATGCAACGCGAGGCGATTCGCGGCGTGGTTGAGATGGCGCATTATCATAGTGTCAGTTATACTGGCTACGAAACCGAAGGGCCTGAAATTTATCCGGCCTGGCTCATGGCCGAAGATCACCCTTTGGTGGTGGCGGCATGCGACTCGCTCGAGCGCCAGTTTGGCCGCCGGCCCGCTTTGCGCACATGGCCCTTCTCAACCGACGGCGCATACACCATGGGCGAAGCCGGCATTCCCACCGTGGGCTTTGGCCCAGGCGAATCGCGGCTCGCTCATACGGCCAACGAATCCATCCGTCTGGACGACGTGCAACGCGCGGCGCAAGCATACGCGGGGTTGGTCGTCGATTTGCTGGAGAGGCTTGGGGGAGAGGAAGTCAGAAATTAACGATTCAGGTTTGCAAAGCGCATGACATTGATCCACACCATCATCGCCTTCAGCTATCAGCTCGCGGGTCTTTTTCTCACCGCGTACGGTTTTTTCATTCTAACCTCCATCGTTTTGTTTTTCCGTTATCGCCGACGCCATGATTGGCCCAGGCAAAGCGCGCCGGACGAACAGGACATCGAAGAATGGCCCTTTGTGACGGTGCAATTGCCCATTTATAACGAGCCGCGGGTGGCCGCTCGTTTGGTGCAAGCCGTGGCCGATTTCGACTATCCCCAAGATCGCCTGCAAATTCAAGTCTTGGACGACTCAACCGATGGCACCGCGGCCATCTTGGCGCGCTTGGTTGCCCAATTGCGGCATCGGCGTCAGATGAATATCACGTATCATCATCGTGAAGATCGGCGAGGCTATAAAGCCGGCGCATTGGCCGAGGCTTTGCCCATGGCCGAGGGCGAGTTCATCGCCATATTCGACGCGGACTTCATCCCCCCGCGATGCTGGCTGCGCCGCACCCTGCCCGCGATGCTGGCGCATTCTGATCTGGCGTTTGTGCAAACGCGTTGGGCGCATCTAAACCGATCGCAAAATGTCGTCACCGCGGCGCAGGGATTGGCTTTGGACGGCCATTTCGCCATCGAGCAGCAAGCTCGGTCGGCCAGCGGTTTTTGGCAAAATTTTAATGGCAGTGGCGGCCTGTGGCGACGCCAGGCCATTGAGTCGGCCGGCGGTTGGAGCGACGACACGGTCACCGAAGACCTGGATTTATCTTATCGCGCCCAACTGCTGGGCTGGAGTGGAGGATATCTCAACGGTGTGGAAGCCCCGGCCGAACTGCCCCCTGTGATTTCCGGCTTCCGGCGTCAACAGCGTCGTTGGGCCAAAGGGTCGGCTCAGACCCTGCGCAAACTTGCATCCGCCATCATGCGTAGCGACGCGCCTTTCACGCGTAAGCTCTATGCATTGGTCCATTTGGGTGGATATGCCATGCACTTCCCCTTGCTGTTTTTGCTGATCCTCACATTGCCTCTGGCCCTTTCGCCCGATCAGACCCTGCCCATTCCCTTTATCGGATTGGTTTCGACCATGATTTCAGGCGCGCCTCTGCTCATGTATGCTTTGGCGCAACATGTTCTTGATGGCCCCAAGGGTTTGCGCCGCTTATGGGCGTTGCCGGGCCTGGCATTGATCACGTTGGGCATGGGGCCGGCCATTGCTCGCGCAGTGTGGGAGGGCTTGCGTCGTCCGGGGGGCGCGTTTGAACGCACGCCCAAACAGGGCGGCTCAGGCTCACATTGGCTGGCCTTGCCCGAAGATGCTCACTGGCGCGAGTTTTGGCCCGAATTGTTGGTCTTTCTCTATGCCGCGGTTACACTGCTTGTTATCGCGGCGACCAATCATTGGCATCTGGCCCCCTTGCCCATTCTCTATGCGTTGGGCAGCGGTTTTGTCTGGCTTCAGGGGGTGAATGAGCAGGCCCAAGCCCGCATGAATATGAAGCGAACCGCGAAGAAGGTGTTGGATATTGGGTATTAGGCGTTTGGATAATGGGTTATTGGATATCGGATTTTGGAAGGCGTCAAGGTCGCCGGGCTAAAGGTCTTCGCCGCGTTCGGGGCGATGCGCCACGGCCGCTTGTTGAGATTCGGGCAAAGCCAAATGCTGCAACCCCACCCCGGCCTCGGCCAAAAACTGCCGGGCGAGATTATCAGGATAGACGCCCGCGTAGACCACGCGGCGAATGCCGGCGTTGATGATCATCTTGGCGCAGGTGAGGCAGGGTTGGTGTGTTACATAGATGGTGCTATCGCGCACCGAAACGCCATGATACGCGGCCTGGATAATGGCGTTTTGCTCTGCGTGCAATGTGCGCACGCAATGGCCGTCCACTAGCAAATGACCCACATCGTCGCAATGAGGCAGGCCCGAAGGCGAACCGTTGTATCCGGTGGTGAGGATGCGCCGATCCTTGACGATGATCGCGCCCACGTGCGCGCGATCGCATGTGCTGCGCGTGGCCACCTGCAAGGCGATGCTCATAAAATATTCATCCCAGCTCGGTCGTTTGCGCATGGCCCGGTCTCCTCAGCCTGTGCCAAACTGGCGATCGCCCGCATCGCCCAGCCCCGGCACAATGAAGCCGGCCGGTGGGTCGCCGGGCTTCTGCGGTTCGGGGGTGAGGTGCTCGTCCAATGCAGCCAGATGAATGGCCACATCGGGATGTGCGGAGGAGAGCGCCTCCACGCCTTCGGGCGCGCCAATGATGCCCAAAAACTTGATGCGGCCCGCCCCCCAGCGCTTGAGGATATCGACGGTCGCGACCGCGGACCCGCCCGTCGCCAACATGGGATCAAGGATGAGCACAACCTGCACCGTGGGCGAGACCGGCAGCTTATTGTAATATTCAACCGGTTTCAGAGTGCGCTCATCGCGATAAAGGCCAATGTGCCATACTTGCGCCTGGGGCATGAGTTCCCAAATCCCATTCACCATGCCCAATCCCGCTCGAAGGATGGGGACCAGGCCGATTCGCTCTCTGAGCTGATACCCTTGAGCCTCGGCCAATGGCGTTTGCACGGTCATGGGTTCGAGGGCCAGATCCTGGGTGGCTTCGTAAGCCAAAAGGATGGTGATCTCGCGCACCAGGTCGCGAAACTTGCGGTGTTCGGTGTCCTGCTTGCGCAATAGCGTCACTTTGTGACGAATCAACGGATGGGTTGATACAAAGACGTTTGACATGGGATGATCCTTGATCGGGTATGAATTTGGCGTTTGCTCTTTTTCGGAGTATAGCAAAGCGAGGAGGGTTTCGGAAAAGTGACCGTGGCGCAATGGCGGGCTTTTCCCGGCTTGCGTCTCCTAAGCGATGTGTTTGGCTCTTGAATCTTGACGACTCGCTCGCCAAAAAGATGCGGCGTGCGTTTGATCCCAGATGATGACGGCCGCGCGCGGCCAGATGGGTTTTGGCTCCGCGCTCATTTCGAAATGCAGGTGAACGATCGTGCGGGATAAGGGCTTCCCTTTGACTTCGGTCTGAAACGCGTGCGGCCATCTCTCGGCGTTTTCGATGTGGCTTTGGTTTACGTTATAATGAGATGTGGACCGAAATCTTTCATTAGCCTCTATACGCGTCATGCAATAAGGAACCCGCCCATGAGCTTACCTGTTGAACTGCAACAAGACGAGGTGGTCGTTGCTTTGCTTCGTCGTCATCCGGTGTATGTGATTATCAAGACCATTTTTGTGGGGGTCGTCACTTTGGCGGTCGCGGCCTTTTTTCTGTGGCTTGGCTCTCTATCGGGGACCGGCGTAAACCCCTTTTCGTTGGTTTTGGTTGTCATCACTTTGGCGTTGGGGTTGGGCTATCTGGCAGTGATCCTCTATCGATATTGGAACGACGTATGGTTGATCACCAATCAGCGCCTGGTCGATTCGACAAAGATGCATCCCTTTGATCATCGGGTTTCCTCCACCGATCTGGTCAATATCCAGGACTTATCCATTTCCAAGCAAGGCGTATTGGCCACGCTATTCAATTTTGGAGATGTGCTTTGTCATACAGCAAGCAACACGAAGGCTTTTTCTTTTGTGGGCGTGCCCGACCCCAATCGTGTGCTTGACATAATCGACGAATATCGCGACGCAGCGCGGCTGCGCGTCTCGCAGAGCGCGTCGCTTTGAAAACGACGCCAGCGACGGCTGACGGAGAAAAAGCAAAAGTTTGCCGTCTTGTCTCGTTCCCAAAGCATAAAAGCATAGGTTTCAGTCTGATCTTTTTGGGCCATAGCTTCCATTAAACACCACTCGTCAACGCTCCATGCAACGCTCCACCTCACCTACAACCGATCTACACCCGGCATTCGACTGGCCGCGCCTGGCTTATCTGGCTTTGGTTTCCCGCGCCATGGACGAAATGGAGGAGCGGGAACTGACGCCTAAGGGACTGGTCAAATACCAGTTTTCGGCCAGCGGCCACGAACTTGGCCAGCTTTTGCTCAGCCAACTGACGACCCATCCGCATGACGGGGCCAGCGTTTATTATCGATGCCGACCCTATGTGCTTGGCTCCGGTCTCACTCCGGTGGAATCGTTCATGGCCGGCATGACGCGCGCCGGCAGCATGAGCGAGGGCCGCGATGTGGGCGTGGTCTGGAACATGCCCCGTCGCAATGGCGCCACCATCCTGCCCAATGCCGCGGACGTAGGCTCGCAATATACGCCGGGCGTGGGTTGGGCGCAGGCCATCCGTTATCGCGTCGAGGAGCTGGGTCACGAAGATTGGGATGGCGCCATCGCCATCATCTTCGGCGGCGATGGATCGGTGGCCTCCAACGGTTTTTGGTCGGCCCTCACCATCGCCACCACCCTGAAGTTGCCCGCGCTTTTCGTCATCGAAGACAACGGCCTGGCCATTTCGGTGCGCGGGCATCTGCAAACGCCGGGCGGCAATATTGCCAAAAATCTGGCTTCATTCCAGAATTTGAAGGTGTGGGATGGCAGCGGCGTGCGACCGGCCGAGACCGCGCCCCTGGTGTACGAAGCCGTGAATTATGTGCGTTCGGGCGCGGGGCCGGGGCTGCTCCATATCACCGTGCCGCGCATTTCGGGCCATTCATCGGTGGATAATCAGGCCTATAAATCGGCGGAGGAGCGCGCGCAGGACGCGCAACGCGACCCTTTGCCCGCGATACGGGATTATCTGGTTCCCGCGCTCATGTCGGCCGAGGAGTGGGAGGCTCTGGTCGCGCGAGCGCAGGCCGATGTGGAGGCCGCGCGCGACGAGGCTCTGCGCCAACCCGAACCCGAAGTCTCATCTGTGACCCAATTCGTCTGGCATGATCCGGCCAATCCCGCCCAGGTGGGCGGCCTGGCTCCTGAGGGCGTCGAGCTTCCCAGAGGATCCGACATCCCCAACCCGCCCGATCCCTCGCGCATCAACATGGTCGAGGCCATCCGTCGCACTTTGGATGTGGAGATGGCCCTGAATCCGCGCGTGCTGGTTTTTGGCGAGGATGTGGGTCTGAAGGGCGGGGTGCACGCCGCGACCGTGGGTTTGCAAAGCAAATACGGCGAGCGCCGCGTCTTCGATACGAGCCTGTCGGAAGAGGGCATCATCGGCCGCGCGGTGGGCATGGCCCTGGCCGGACTCATGCCCGCGCCCGAAATCCAGTTCCGCAAATACGCGGACCCGGCCACCGAGCAACTGCACAATTGCGGAACCACGCGTTGGCGCAGCGCCAATCATTTCGCCTCGCCCATCGTGGTGCGCATTCCCGGCGGCTACCGCAAGATCGGTGACCCCTGGCACAGCGTCACCGACGAGGTGTTTTTCGCCCATGCCGTGGGTTGGAAGGTGGCCGTCCCCTCAAACGCGGAGGATGCGGTCGGCCTTTTGCGCACGGCCCTGCGCGGCAATGATCCGGTCATCTTTTTCGAGCACCGCGCCATGTACGATGCAGCCTGGGCCCGACGCCCTTATCCCGGCGATGATTTCATGCTGCCCTTTGGCAAGGCCCGCATCACGCGCGAGGGCGATGAGCTTACGGTGGTGACCTGGGGCGCGATGGTCGAGCGGTGCGAGGAGGCCGCGTTGCGAATCGCCGCCAGCATCGAAATCATCGACCTGCGCACGCTGCAACCGTGGGACAAAGAGGCCGTGCTCGCGTCCGTGCGCAAGACCTCGAAATGCCTGATCGTGCACGAAGACATCGAATTCGGCGGCTTTGGCGCGGAGATCGCGGCCGTCATCGCGGATGAGGCGTTCACCGATCTCGATGGTCCCGTCCTTCGCGTGGGTTCGCCGCAGGTGATGGTTCCCTTCAGCCAGACGCTCATGACCGGCGTCGTGCCCAGCGTCGAGCGCATTCAAGATGCCATGGAGCGGTTGTTGGCGTTTTAACCATATGCAGCTCTTGTGTTTGCGGGTTTTGCGCTCCTTGATGGCATGTCCCGCGTTTATGGAGTCCTGGACGATAGGACGATAAGACGATGAGACGATGGCGTTATTGTCTTATCGTCCCATCGTCTTATCGTCTGCTGTTCGAGCGAAAAGCGTCTTTTCTCCAAGCGCTTTCGCTCGATTACATATGCCTGTTTTTGCTTGCTCTATCTCAAAGGAGAGATAACCCATGTCCGATGGCGAACGATTTTTGATCCTCGGCGGCGGGGGCCTGGTTGGCTTGCAAGTGGCCCGTCGCGTGGCGTCCGATTTGAAACCTTCTCTCATCGTCATTGCCGCGCTTTATGAAAATGAGGTGCGCGAGGCCCTGGAAAGCCTGGAGAATATGTTTGGGGGCCGGGGCATCCGCTTCGATGGCGCCTGGGGCAACATTTTCGTACGCGAGGAGTTGGCTCGGGCCACGCGCGGGGAGTTGTTGGGCAGTTATGAGCGTCGCGAAGCCATGTACGATGATCTACTCGGCCCGTTGGATCAGGCGTATGAGAAATCGTTTCTGGTGGAATTGGTGCGCCGCTTCGAGCCGGATGTGATTATCGATTGCATCAACACGGCCACGGCCATCAGCTATCAGGATGTCTACACCGCGTCGCACAACGCCAAATATCATTTTGACCGCTTGCTGGACCATCTCAAAGAGGAGAACGGGCCGGTTTCGGACGAGTTGCGAGAAAAGGCCGAGATCGCGTTCGAGCGCATGGTCATCTCGCAGGAGATACCGCAGCTTATTCGACATGTGATCTTGCTGAACCAGGTGTTGCGCGAGGTGGGCGTGCGGCTCTATGTGAAGGTGGGCACCACGGGAACCGGCGGCATGGGGCTGAACATCCCTTACACGCACGGCGAGGACAAGCCCAGCCCCACCCTCATGTCCAAGACCGCGGTTGCGTTCGCACATACGGGTCTCATGTTCCTGATGGCGCGCACCGTGGGCGGGCCTATCGTCAAGGAATTGAAGCCCGGCGCCATGATCGGTTATGCGGATGTGGCTTATCGTCCCATTCGCGAGCGGGGCCAGGTGGTGCACGTGTATGACAGCCACGCGGACGCGCTGAATAATCGCCTGGACACGCGACGGCCGGTGAGTGAGTTCGAGGATTTGGGCGAGCTGGTGTTGCCGGTGGTGGATACGGGTGAAAACGGTCTTTTCACCCGCGGCGAGTTCGAGGCCATCACCTCGTTACGGCAAATGGAGTTCATCACGCCGGAGGAAGTCGCGCGCGAGGTCGTGCTGGAAGTGATGGGCAGCAACACGGGCTATGATGTCATCGCGGCCATCAACAGCGCGGTGATGAACCCCACCTATCGCGCGGGCTTCTTGCGGCAACAGGCCCTGGATGAGCTGGCCCATCTCGAGGAAGAGGCCGGGGTGTATAGCGTGGCCCTGGGGCAGTTGGGCCCGCCGCAGTTGTCGAAGCTGCTCTGGGAATCGCAATTGCTGCGGTTAGTCTATGGAACTTTGCCCGAAGTATTGGAACACTCGGCCGAGGAGATCGCGCAACGCCTCTATGCATTCGTGCGCGAACACGATGATGTGCGCCACACCATCACCTCCATTGGCGTGCCCGTGCTCGCGCCCGACGGCAAGACCCTGATCCGAGGCCCATTCATCCGCATTCCCGAACATCCCGCGGTCGATTCCTATAGTGTGGACATCCGCGAGGGCGATATCGACCGCTGGGCCAGCAAAGGTTGGGTGGATTTGCGACCGGCCAACATGGAGCGCTGGCGTCGGCGCTTCGAGACCATGGCCCGCATCCGCCAGCAAATCCGTCTCAAAGGCTCGGCGGCCATCACCCGCGAGGGTTATCTTTGGGACGACATCCGCCCCGGCTCCATTGTGGGTTGGATTTTCAACAACGAGGAACAGGCCTATCGGATCAAATAGTTCACCCCGATCTTTTGTGCTACAATGAAAGCAGACCGACGGAGGGCTTGCTCGCTCCGATACCGATGAAAGAGACGATGGGACGATAGGACGATGAGACCATAGCTGAGCCTGAGTCTCCATCGTCTTTATCGTCCACTGGCCAACGAACCGACCTTGGACTTAAGGATGGTCACGACGCGAACGCATCCCATCGAACCGTATTTGAGCTATTGGCGACAGCGCATGGCTGCAGAACAGGCGCGCAATCGACGTCTGGCCGAACGAGCGCGGGCCGACGCCCAACGCATTGCCGCCATGCTGCGCCACGAGTTCGGGGTCACGCGCGTGCTTCTTTTTGGCTCGTTGGTCAAAGGCGGATTTTCCGCCGACTCGGACATCGATCTGGCCGTAGCCGGACTTGCGCCTGATGCATTCTTTACGGCATTGGCCAGAGCAGGTCAATTGACCGAATTTCCCGTGGACATCAAACCTCTTGAGGCGCTCGAATCTCATTTCAAGCACCGCGTCTTGGAAATGGCCGAGGAGATCTAAACATGGCTACGCCAACACCGGATGCTTTGCGCGGGCTTGCCGCAGACATCGAAGCGGAACTGAAGCATTTGCATCTGTTGGAGGAGGATATAGCCCAAGTGCGGCAAGCGATCGCAAGTGATGCCGAACATGCCCGACTTTTCTACGAAAACCTGGCGCTCAAGCTGCATAACTTTTACACCGGTTGTGAACGCATCTTTCGGATGGTGGTCTCAGAATTGAATGGAGGCCAACCCAGCGGATATGATTGGCATCGGCGTTTGTTAGAGCGAATGGGCATGCCCTGGCAAGAACGACCGCCTCTGCTCAGTGCAGAGTCGATAGCGGGTCTGCGCGAATATCTTGCATTCCGCCACGTCGTGCGCAACATTTACGGTTACGAGCTTGACACCGAGCGCGTGGAGCATCTTATCGAACGCTATCCTCAGGTATGGCGCCATGTAGAGAACGATGTGCAGGAGTTCATCAACTGGTTGCGCGAGTTTGCCGATCAGCTGGAGAGAATCGGGCCGTGAAATGATCACGTTTAATCAACTACCCTGCGCAAATTGCCAATACGGCTTGTATTCGGTATGATTGTTTATAATAATCATTTCGTTGGATAAAGGCGTCGTTCTGTTGTCCCATCGACTTTCAAAACTCAGATATCTCAAACCACTTATAGGGAGGATGAAAAAATGAAGGATTTCGTCTATTTTGTCGTAGGCGCTGTTGTTGGCGCGGCCGTGGCGTTGCTATTCGCTCCGGCCAAAGGTGAAGAATTGCGCTCGCACATTCAAGAGCGCGCGCTGCAAGACATGGAGCGCCTGCAACGGACGCTTGATCAGGACATGCAGCAGATCAACAACCAGTTAGCCCGAATGCAAAGCCAGATGCAAAAGCTTCAAGAACAACTCCGCGGGAAGAAACTCGCCTCGGTGGTTGGCGAAGAGAATGCCGCCGCTGAAGTGAGCGAAGAGGCGGTCGCATCCGCGGAAAGCGCTTAATCTTTCTTCTCAACGACGCATGCGCAAACACGCCCGATCCTTTGGCGGATCGGGCGTGTTTTTTTGCTGCTTCGAGCCTTTATAGCTCGATCTTGGCCCCCAGCACCTCCAGGAACTTGGCGAGCCATTCGGGATGTGCAGGCCAGGCCGGCGCGGTGACCAACTTGCCGTCCACATGGGCTTTGTGCACGGGAATGTCCACATACTCGCCCCCGGCCGCGTTGACATCGGGTCCCACCGGAGGATAGGCTGAGACTTTGCGACCCTGAATCACGCCCGCGGCCACCAAAATCTGCGCGCCATGACATATGGCCGCGACGGGTTTGTCGTTCTCGAAGAAATGCCGGGTGATCTCCAGCACGCGTGGGTTGAGGCGAATATATTCGGGCGCGCGGCCGCCAGGGATGACCAACCCATCATAATCTGCGGGATCGATCTTGTCGAATGTCGCGTTCAACGTAAAGTTGTGGCCCCGTTTCTCAGAGTAAGTCTGATCACCCTCGAAATCATGCACAGCCGTGCGCACAAAATCTCCCGCCTTTTTGTCCGGACACACCGCATGCACCGTGTAGCCTATTGCAGATAGGGCCTGGAAAGGAACCATGACTTCGTAGTCTTCGACATAATCGCCGACCAGGAAAAGTAGCTTCTTTGCCATTGTTGCACTCCTTTGTTCGGTTGTGAGAAGAGGTGAGTTGGAAAGCAATACCCTATTATAATACACCAATCGCCCTGAGCATGAGTTTGAATCGAATACAAAATAGCGTTCGCCGCAACGGGAACGGCTTGATAGCTCATTTGTTCGCGATCGGGTCTTGGAGTAGAATCATGGAGAGCAATACATGATTCATTTGCATGTTCACTCTCGTTACTCTTTGTTGCGGGCGACCGCCTCGGTGACCGACCTGGCGCGGCGCGCCGCGGCCGAAGACATGCGCCATCTCGCGTTGACGGATGACAACGCCCTTTACGCCGCGGTCGCGTTCGATAAGGCTTGTCGGTCTGAAGGGGTGCAACCCATTATTGGCATGGCCCTGACCGTGCGCGCGCCCCGACCGCTCGCCGACCGCGAGGGTGAGCGGCCCGAAACGTTGATCTTGCTGGCCGACGGTCCCGCAGGATACCGCTCCCTCTGTCATCTTTCCTCCCTTATTCAGGCCCGACCCGATCGCGCAGAGGTCGCGCGACGCGGGGTGGGGTGGGCCGCCCTGGTTGAGAACCAGAAGGGGCTGATCGCATTGGCGGGCGGTCGTGAAAGCCGCCTGGAGCGGCTTCTACGCGCGGGCGACGAGGCCGCGGCCGCGCGTTATGTGGCCCACCTGGCCGGCGCCTTCGATGATCGAGCCTACCTGGCCCTTGAAATCCATCAACCCAGCGATAACGCCATCGCCGCCCAGGTTATGGCATTGGGCGAACGTTTCGGAGTCCCCGTAGCGGCCGTGCAACCCATCTATTGCCTCGATGCGGAGGAGCGCTCGCGCTTGCGGCTGCTCGCGGCCATCGATCACAATCTGCCCCTGAGCGATGTTCCCGCTCACCTTATCCCGGGTCGCGATGATCCCGCGCGCACGCTTCACTGGCTTTCGGCCCAAGAGATGGCCGAGCGTTTCGCGGATTTTCCGGCCGCGCTCACCGAAACCGAACATATCGCCGCGCGATGTCGTCCCGCCTTGCCCGATGGTCGCCCCATTTGGCCGGCGCTCGACTTGCCCAACAACCAAGCCCCCGACCAAGCCCTGGCCCAACGCGCCCGCGTTGGCTTGAACCAACGATACAACCTCCCCGACACCCTTGAACCCGGCCATCCCATTCTCGCCCGTCTCCAACGCGAGCTGGAGGCTATCGTCAAACATGGCTATTCGCCCCTCTTCCTGCTGGTGGCCGACATTGTCCATTACGCTCGTTCACGCGACATCCCAGTGAGCACTCGCGGCAGTGTGGCCAATTCGTTGGTGGCCTATTGCCTGGGCGTCACCACGGTCGATCCCATCGAGCACGATCTGCTTTTCGAGCGCTTTCTCAGCCCCGCGCGGTTGGATGCGCCCGACATCGATCTTGACTTTTGCAGCCGTCGTCGCGACGAAGTGCTGGCATATGTGCGCCAAACCTATGGCGAAGACCGCATGGCTCTGGTGGGAACGGTCAGCACCATGGGCCCCAAATCGGCCCTGCGCGAAACGGCCAAAGCCTATGGCCTGGACGACGCCGCCATCGCGGCATTGTCTCGGCGCTTACCCCGCGGTCGGCATCCCAACCCGCGACCGCGTCGTCGTTCATCTCTTCAGGACCTGGCCGAGGAACTTTCGGACGCCCGCTTGCAAAGGGTGGCGCTTGAAGCCGCGGCTTTGGTGGGCCAGCCCCACCATCTTAGTGTGCATCCCGGGGGCATTGTGGTCACGCCTGGCCCCCTGGCCGACTACGTCCCTGTGCAGTGGGCGCCCAAAGGTTTTCTCATTACGCAATTCGATCACATCGATGTAGAGGCCATTGGCTTACCCAAAATCGATTTGTTGGGCATTCGCGCGCTCACGGTGTTGGCGGACGCGGCCGATTTGGTGCGCAAACACCATGATCCGAGCTTTCGGTTGGCCGCCATTCCCCTGGATGACCCCATCACGGGCGATCTCATCCAGCGAGGCGAGACCGTGGGCGTGTTTCAATGCGAGTCTACGGGCGCGCAACGCACGCTGCGGCAGCTAAAAGCTCGGCGCATTAAAGATATGGCCATCGCCAACGCGTTCTTCAAGCCGGGTCCGGCCACTGGCGGCATGGCGCGTGCGTTTGTCCGCCGCTATCGGGGCGAAGAGCCGGTGCGTTATCTTCATCCCGCGCTTGAGCCCATTCTTGCTCATACCCGCGGGGTGCTCATTTTTCAGGAGCAGATCTTGCGCGTGGCCACCGAAATCGCGGGGCTAGATTGGAAGCAAGCCGATCATCTGCGTCGGGGCATGAGCAAGTTTCGGCCCGAGGAAATGGCGGCCATGCAAGAGGCTTTTGTGGCCGGATGCATGAGACCGCGGCCCGACGGGCCGGGTTTCAGCCTTGCCCAGGCGCAGGCTTTGTGGGAGCAGGTGGCCGCGTTCGCGGGTTATGGTTTTAATCAGGGCCACGCCACGGCTTACGCCGATGTAAGCTACCGTTCGGCCTATCTCAAAGCGCATTATCCGGCCGAGTTTCTTTGCGCTCGGCTGGCCGATCGCGGGGGTTTTCATCATCCCGCCATCTATATGGCCGAGGCTGTGCGCCTGGGCGTGGAGGTGCGACCGCCGCACATCAATCGTTCTGGCCCGCGCTTCACCCTGACGCGCGAACCGCCTGTGTTATGGATGGGGTTGGACCAGGTGCGAGATCTGCGACGGGCGACCATTCGCTCTCTTATGGCTGGCCGTCCCTTTGAAGGCGTGCGAGATGTATTGACCCGCGTAACCATGCAGCGTAAAGAGATCGAGCATCTTATTCAATGCGGCGCGCTGGACGGTTTGAGCGCCAGCCGTTCGGCCATGCTGGCCGAGCTCGACGCAATCCTGGCGGCTGGCGACGCGCGGCAATTGGCTTTTGATTTCTTTCGACCCGAAGTCGAACCTGAAACGCTTGCCCAACGCCTGGTCTGGGAAACCCACATTTTGGGCCAACCGGTTTCTGTTCACCCTCTCGATGCTCACCCCGATCTGCGCGCTGGCGGCGTCTCATTGGCCGAAGCGCGCAGAATCCGCGGTCGTCGCGTACGCGTGGCCGCCGCGCGCTTGCCCGGCTGGACGGGCGGCAAGGGCTTTTTTCTGGGCGATGGACGGGATTACGTGGTGGCCATTCCCCGTCGTGAAGATATCATCGCGCCTGAACCCTGGCTACCCCTATGGGTGGAAGGTCGTTGGGTGGTGGATGAGTGGGGCGGCCACATGCTGGAAGTGGAGTCTGTTGTGGTGAATGAACCTTCTTGGGATCATTCGCCGACATGATATTGCCTTGGCATGCTCTCTTCCACATAATGAACGCGCCCCTGGATTTCGAGCATGTCGAGATGTCCGATGACCTCGCTCAAGGCGAGAAAGATATCGGAGTCCATCAATTTGGCAAAAAGCGCCTGGGCAATCTGCCAGGGCGTGAGAGGGCCGCGTTCGCTCAACAGGCGTTCGATGCGGGTCAGGCGTCGGTCGCGTTGTTCTCGGCGTTGCTCGATAAGCTGGCGATGATCGGTGATGATCTCGCCGTGACCGGGAAGGATGGTTCGTACATCGAGCGCGGCCAGACGCTCCAGCGATTCCCAATATTCCAGCAAAGGTTTGCGCCGCTCACTCTGACCAGCTTGAGGCGGTTCGATGAGCGCATTGGAACTGATATGAGGCAGGAGATGATCCGAGCCGATGAGTAGCCCTCGCGTTTCATCGTAAAGCGCGATGAGGTCGCCGCTATGTCCGGGGTAGAACTGCACGCGCCATTGTCGCCCCCCGGCGTCGATCCTGTCGCCCTCTTCCAGACAGCGTCTCACCTCCACGCTTTGAGCCAATCGCGGCATAAGCTCGTAGAATGCCTGCACTTGCACGACCAGGTTCACCGGCAATCCTGCGGCAAAAAGCTCATGGTCGCTCCAGGCCCGGGCCGAGCGCGCATATGCGGGCAGGTCGCGCATTTTCATGCAAGCAAGGGGATGGGCCATCACCTGGGCCCCGCTCACCCTTTGCAAACGTCGCGCCTGGCCGAAATGATCGAGATGGCTGTGCGAGACGACAATGCGCTGCAAAAGATAGGGTTTAAGACCGACATCCATGAATGCCGCGTCCAGCGCGGCTCTGCTCTCGGGGTGATAAACGCCCGCATCGACCAATGTCAATGGCTCGCCCAAAAGCAAATAGGCATGCACATCGCCCACAGCAAAGGGCGTAGGCATGGTGATCTGAAAAATGTCGGGAAATAATTGACGAATGGGCATGAAATCACGCTTCTGAAGCCGGTTTGCTCTTCACCAGCACCTTCCAACGACCTCGCTGCACCTTTCTCCCCTCTTGGTTCAGCACCTCGACCTTGAACCACACGTAACCGCCGCCAAAACGGGGCACAGCTTTTTTGTCGTCCACTGTGGCGCGTACGCGAATGGTGTCGCCGATTTTCACAGCCGCTCGAAACTCCCACTCCAGACCCATGAAAGCCATGACCGTGTCTTCCATGAAACCCAGGCGCGTGGCCAGGCCCGAGGCCACCGAGAG
This sequence comes from Chloroflexota bacterium, assembly GCA_013151415.1. Lineage (GTDB taxonomy): Bacteria > Chloroflexota > Anaerolineae > J102 > J102 > JAADII01. Next base: position 28,009 of record JAADII010000049.1, on the reverse strand, counting down.
GACGAGCAGTCCGTGAGCAATGCGTTCGCCCATCATCTGGGTTTTGGCGTATTCGACATCCGTGTGGATCTGGTTCCAATCGCCAGAGAGCATGGCGAACTGGACGATGTCGGCTTCGGTGATGGTGCGACCAACGCTCTCAACACTATCGCCGATCTCGAATTCTTCGAAATAGAGCCCGCGGGGCCGGGAAAGTTGCGTCATGACGGCGCTCCTTGAATGAAGTCGCTGAGAAAATATCATATCGTTTTCGGGGGCGCGTTCGCACTGATGCGATTGTAGCTGCTGGGCCGGGGCTTGTCAATGATTTGCGCTGGAGCGGTAAAGGGTGGATGAGAGGGCTATCTAGGGGCGGGCGATGGGGCCGGCTTGTGCGCAATGACGGCGGAAGCGGAATGCGAATCGGTGAAGTGGATGTTGTCAGGCGGGCCGGATTGTGTTATGTTTTTGAAAAAATCATTCTTTTTCATGATTCAAAGGAGGTTTTCATGTCCACCGTAGCCAAAGTCATCGAACTCGTGGGAACGTCCGAAGTGAGCTGGGACGACGCCGCGGCTCAGGCTGTTAAGGCCGCATCTCGCACGCTTCACGGCATTAGCGGCGTCGAGGTGACCAACATGACCGCCAAAGTGGAAAACGGCAAGATCGTCGCTTACAAAACCACGGTGAAAATCGCCTTCGCCGTAGACGTATAACCGAACGGGCGGCCATCTGCGGGAGAGATGGTCGCCCGTTTCAATCCACTTCCATCACCAAAGGCACAATAACAGGACGTCGCCGAGTGCTCTGGTAGAAATAGCGCCGCAAGGTTTCTCGGGCAATATTTTCCAGCGCGCCGCGGCTGCGCTTGCCATTCTTGAGCGCCTTTGTCAGCGCTTTCTTGGCCTGGTTCAATGTTGCGTCGGCCTGCTCTTTGTAGATCACCCCTCGCGCGTCGATGAGCACCTCGCCGGCCATTTCTCGCGTCCGTTTTCGCACTGGAATGACGGCCACCACAAAACCGTCTTGGGCCAAGGCATCGCGTTCGCGCAGCACCGACGGCCCCACATCGCCCACGCCCAACCCATCGACAAACACATAGTCCCCCGGCGCGTGAGCCACCACTTTGCAGCCATTGGGGCGGATCTCGAATATGTCGCCATCCTCCAGGAGAAAAATGTTTTTTCGTTTCAACCCCATGCCCTCGGCCAATTTGGCGTGGAGATGGAGGTGGCGTCTCTCGCCATGGATGGGAATGAAGAATTTCGGATTCACCAAAGTGAGCAGCAGCTTCATCTCTTCCTGGCTGGCGTGGCCCGAAACATGAACATGCGCGATGGGTGGATAGAGCACCTCCGCGCCCCGCTCGATAAGCTGGTTGATCATGCGTCCCACTTCCTCTTCATTGCCCGGAATAGGGTGCGCAGAGATCACCACCGTGTCGGTGTCGTTGAGCACGATATCTCGATGTCGGCCCATGGCAATGCGGGCGAGCGCGGCTTCGGGCTGGCCCTGGCTGCCCGTAATAAGAAGCGTGACTTGCCTGGGCGGCAATTTCTTGGCCGTGTTCAGGCGAATATGGGCGCCCTTGGGCACTTTGAGATAGCCCAGTTTGCGAGCTGTCTCAAAATTTTGTTCCATAGAGCGGCCGGCTATGGCCACCTTGCGTCCATGACGGTGGGAAATATCGATGATCTGCTGAATGCGGTTGAGTTGGGAGGCAAAGCTGGCCACGATCACCCGGCCTGGCGCTTCTCGCATAATGCGGTCGAACGTGGGCTCGATGGTTTTTTCCGAAGGCGTGAAACCGGCCCGCTCCGCGCCTGTGGAATCGGAAAACAAAGCCAACACGCCTTTGGCCGAAAGCGCGGCCAGCCGCGCCAGGCTTGGCCCTTCGCCCGCGCCCGGCGTATAGTCGATCTTGAAATCACCGCTATGCACCAGGCGTCCCACCGGCGTGTCGATGACCAGGGCCATGCTATCGGGAATGGAGTGACTGAGAGGCACGGTATGCACCGTGAAAGGGCCGATGCGCACATCGCCGCTCAGCGCGACCTCGCGTAAATCAGGTTGCGCCTTCTTCCCCAGCCGCTCTTTGAGCTTGCGTTCGATGAGCGCAAGCACCAGTTTCGTGCTGTAGATGGGAACATTCAAGCCCAGCTCTTTGAGCAAAAAAGGCAACGCGCCTGTGTGGTCTTCGTGCCCGTGGGTGATGACAATGCCGCGCACCCAATCCTTTTTGTCGCGTAGGTACTCGAAGTTGGGAATCACCAGGTCGATGCCCAACATATCGTTTTCGGGAAACATCACGCCAACATCGACGATGAGGATGTTCTTCCCATATTCGAAGATATTCATATTGCGGCCGATTTCGCCCAGACCGCCAAGGGGAATGAATCGTAGAGGTTGCGCCATAGCAAAAATGATCAGCTCTTATCAGCTCTGCAACGGCCTATTCGCATGAACAAAGCCGTCGCCACAGTATTCGCATGATTTCAACCCAAGGAAGTTGTTCCATAACGCACTGTTTGACCAAGAGAAATGCATAGATAATAATCATTGATTGTATCAGAGCGCTCACCGGATCGCAAACTTGCAGTGAATTGAGGGTGCGTTTCAACATTCTGTTTCATTCGCGCCCGCCGCGGGCAAGCCCGCCGTTGGGCTGGTGGGCGAGAAGACGCCCGAAGAACGACGATGGGGTTTTGTCGGAGCCAAGCTTTTGGGGTAGGATAAAAGTCATGGCCTCATGCGCACATGCTGCCTTTGGTTTTTCTCAATACACCTTTTTTCACTCAACGAGCCTGGCAATAGCCATAATGAAGGGCGCGCCATTATGAATCCCACCGGACACGCACACCGTCCCATTTGGGAAAAATATCTCAGCGATTACGATGAAGGGCTTGGTCTTGTCTATGAGCGGTTTGTGCTCAATGATTTTTTAGACTCGTTGCGACGCGAGCATGGCATTCGCACTTGCGTCGAGGCGCCCATCTATGGCATGGCCGGGGTTTCGGGCATCAACAGCGTTGCTTTGGCCCAACAAGGGGTCGAGGTGACATTGGTGGACGATGCGCCCGATCGCGCGACGCGCGTCGAGCAGATTTGGGGCGAACTGGGGCTAAAGCCCAACATGGTGACGGTCTCGCCGGCGCAATGGGGCGACCTGCCTCTGCCCGACAATGCCTTTGACCTGAGCTGGAACTGGGCCGCGTTGTGGCATCTGCCCGATGCCGCCGCCCTGCTGCGCGAATTGGCGCGCGTGAGTCGAAAATTGGTGTTCGTGGCGATGCCCAACAATTTGCAAGTGGGATATTGGATGCGCAAGTGGGTGTTGGATAAGGCGTTCTTTCCCACGGTGGATGAGCGTTGGGTGAACATGGGCCTGATTCGTCGCACATTGGAGAAAGCGGGCGTGCGCATTGTGGCCGCCGGCGTGCTCGATGTCCCTCCCTGGCCCGATACGGTGATGCCGGCCAGCGAGGTGCTAAAGCGGTTGGGCATACGCAGCCAGAAACTAGAGGCGCAATTTAGCGGTGAGAGCTGGAGCTGGAGCACCATGGCCTATTATTCGGGCCAACAGCCCGATCTACGCGAACGCGTGATGAAATACGCCTGGCTCGATCGCGCCCCACTGCCCTGGCGGATCAAAGCCGTTTGGGCGCATCATCGTTGGCTCTTGGGCCGCGTGGATTAGCGGCGCCACACCATTTCGGAAAACGCTTATGTCCGTTCAAGATCACGATTACGACGCCTTTCTATCCACTTATCCAGAGTATGCGGCCGCCCAGCATATCGACGAGTTGCGGGCGCAAGAATTCGCTCGCGTGGATGATCAAGGACACATCTATCTGGATTACACGGGCGGCAGCCTCTATCCCGAACGATTGCTGCGCGAGCACATGGCTTTGCTTTCGCAAGCGGTTCTGGGCAATCCTCACTCTCAAAATCCCACCTCGTTGGCCGCCACCAGCCTGGTGGAGCAGGCCCGCGCCGACGTTTTGGCCTTTTTCAACGCCGATCCTGAAGAATACGATGTTGTTTTTACGGCCAATGCCAGCGCCGCGTTGAAACTGTTGGGCGAGAGTTACCCTTTTGGGCCCCGCGCGCATTTTCTCCTGGTGGCCGACAATCATAATTCGGTGCATGGCATTCGCGAGTTCGCGCGAAGCAAAGGCGCGAGCGTGGCCTATATTCCCCTCGACCCTGACAGCCTGCGCGCGCCCGATCCTCGGCCCTATCTCGAACAGGGAGCGTCGGCTCAGCCCAAACTCTTCGCATTTCCCGCACAATCCAACTTCTCTGGCGTCCAGCATCCGCTGGCTTGGGTGGAGCTCGCTCGCGAATACGGGTATGATGTTTTGCTGGACGCGGCCGCGTTCGCGCCCACCAATCGACTCGACCTCGGTCTGGTGCATCCCGACTTTATCCCCATTTCTTTCTACAAAATGTTTGGCTATCCCACCGGCGTTGGCGTTTTATTGGCGCGTCGCGAGGCCCTGGAGCGATTGCAACGGCCCTGGTTCGCGGGGGGAACCGTGCAATTGGTTTCCACCAAAGCCGATCTCTATATTTTGTCTCACGGACATGAAGCCTTTGAAGAAGGGACGGTGAACTATCTCAGCCTGCCCGCAATCAGCAACGGCCTTCGTTTTCTGCAAGAGACGGGCGTCGAGCATATCCATGCGCGCGTGGCCGCTTTGGTGGATTACCTGTTGACCATGATGCAAAATCTGCGTCATAGCAATGGCGAACCCCTTATTCAACTTTATGGCCCGCGCGATGCAGAGCGTCGCGGAGGCGTCATCGCCTTTAACATTGTGGACCCCAATGGCCGGCTTGTTCCTTATCAACAGGTGGAGGCCGAGGCCAATGAGGCGCGCATCTCCATTCGCTCTGGCTGTTTTTGCAACCCCGGCGCGGGCGAATATAGCCTGACCCACACCGCCGACGAGATTCGCGCCTGTGTGGAGGGCGCGAGCCGCGAGGGCGCATTCGACATCGACGCGTTTCGCGCCTGCTTGGGCGAGAAAGCCACGGGCGCGGTGCGCGCGTCTCTGGGCCTGGTGAGCAATTTTTCTGACGCGCGCGCGTTCCTTGATTTTCTCATCACCTTCGCCGATCGCAAGGCCGAGGATTTTCCCTCATCCGGAGGCTGCAATTAGCTCTCCTCACCATTTTCTTTGCCAATGTAATAGGCCATGTGTTGCAAGCGGGCCACCGGATCGATATATTGCACGCGCACGCCCACCGGCGCAATGATGGTGATGGGGGCGTAATTGAGCAATGCCGTGATCCCGTAATCGATCAGCGTGCGGGCCACCTCGCGCGCGGCCGCCGCGGGCACCGCAATGATCCCCATTTTCACATTTTGCTCACGGATCACTTGCTCCAGTTCATCCATGCCGCGAATGACGAATTTGCCCAAGGGCTTGCCAATCTTGTTTGGATCGTTGTCGAACACGCCCACGATGTTGAAGCGGTTCTCGGCAAAGCGATGGTAGTGCGCCAGGGCGTGGCCGAGATCGCCAGCGCCAATGAGCACCACATTCCAATCGCGGTCTACGTGCAATATGCGTTCGATTTGGTCGCGTAGATACCTGACGTCGTATCCCGTCCCCTGCTTGCCGAATTCCCCAAAATGCGAGAGGTCCTTGCGAATTTGGGCGGAGCTGATGCCAAGGCGATCACCCAATTCTTGCGATGAGGTGATCTGGCGGCCTTCGGCCAACAGATAATTGAGCACGCGAAGATAGATGGGCAGGCGGCCCACCACAATATCGGGCACATGAGCGCGAATCATGATCTAATCGCTCCTTTCCTGAGAAGGATGTCGCACTTCGATAAGCTCACTGTCAGGACACAAGCTTGTGTGCTATTTGTGAAATATCTCATGCGAATGATAGCACAAAAGTGGGGCAATGGGCAACTATGCGAGGCGCAAAATAGGGACAAATCAAGGGCGGTTGGTCGGCGTCCATGCATGGTTTGCCGTTGGTTCGGCTCGGTCGCCTGGCGAAACCGGCGGCCTCGCCGTCACGTATAGATGATATCGTCGATGCGCGGGTGACCGCTCGGTCAGCCCGGAGTTTCCGCCAGATGCATGGTTGGTGATATCATATCAGGAGCACCCGATGAACGCGACAAGCTCGGACATGAAACCGGCCCATTTACTGACCAATGTTGTTGATATGATCGCCGCGCCCGGCGAGGCGCTGCAACGCATTAGCGAAGTGAATCGCCGCAGCTGGTGGTTTCCGGCCATTTTGTGCCTGGCGGCCGCGGTGCTATATCTTTATGTGAGCCTGGATTATGCGGTGGCCGAAGCGCAAAAACAGGCCGAGCTTCAGTTGGGAGCCATGCCGCCCGATCAGGTGGAGGCCGCCCGCCCCTTCGTGGAGCGCTTCACCTCGCGTGCATTCATTTTTGGCTCGGGCGCTGTGACTGTGGTGGTGGGCCTATTGGCCTCATGGGGTTTTGCCGTCGCGATCTTTTATTTTGGCGCGGCCCTGGCCGGCCCAAATGTTCCGTTGGCCAGGTTGTGGCCCGTAACGGTATGGACCTGGTTTCCTTTTGCGCTGCGCGGCTTTTTGCAATCGGCGTGGACGTTGGTTTCGGGTAAGCCCATTCTTTATCCGGGTCTTTCTTTTTTTGTGGCCAGCGGCGATACGATGGCCGATCAGGCCAACCCGCTTTTTGTCGCGGCTTCATACATCGATCTTTTCACACTCTGGCATCTTCTCTTGGTCTATCTTTTGTTTCGGGTGGTGGCTCGTTTGGGCGCGCTCGGTTCGATGACGCTTACATTCATCTATGGCGTCATTGGTCTTGGTCTGCGCGTGCTGCCCGCGCTTGCAGCCGGCGCTTTTTCGCCATAACGAGAATGTTGCGTATTGCGTATTATGCGGCCATTTTGTGAATATTTGGTCGATTATGTGCGATTGTTTGTGTATTTTGTCGAGATGATATGATTTTTGCGATTTTTGTTTGTTTTGTCAATTTGGTTGTAAACAAGATTGGTGCACAGGAATGTCTATCATGCGTCGAATGATCGTTGCCCTTGTTGCGCTCGTCCTCGTGGGCGGGATTTCATGGTATGGATACAATGTCACGGGGCGAGAAAAAGAGCCGCCCCCGCCCGACTATGAAATATACACCGTGACGCGAGGCGATCTGGCGGCCACGGTTTCGGCCACGGGCGTTGTCGAACCCGCGGCCGAGGTGAACCTCGTCTTTCGCACCGCCGGTCCGGTTGCGGCCGTATATGTGGAGGTGGGCGACGAGGTGGAGGCGGGTCAGCTGTTGGCTGAATTGCAGACCGAAGAGCTGGTGTTGGCTCGCGAGCAGGCCATGGTGGGTTTGCGTTTGGCTCAGGCGCGCCTGAAGCAGGCGCAAACGCCGCCCGATGCAGCCGACCTGGCCGCGGCCCAGGCCGCGTTGGAGTCGGCGCGTGCATCGTTGGCCGCGGCCAAAGCGGCTTATCAAGACCTGCTGCGCGGGCCCAGCGCGGCGCAGCGTCGTTCGTTGGAGGCCGCGGAAAAGCGCGCCAAGGTGCTGCTCGATGCGGCCCAGGCCGCTTACAACGAAATCGCTCATTTGCCCAACGCGGGCATGTTGCCGCAAGCCATTCAGCTTCAACAAGCCACCATCGATTATGAAGTGGCCAAAGCCAATGCCGAAGTCGCGCTTGCTCCGCCCTCAGCCGGTCAGAAAGCCGCGGCCCTCGCCCAGATTGCCCAGGCCGAATCCGCCCTGGCTCAAGCGCAAGCCTCGCTCGAGCGTCTCAAGCGAGGGCCTTTGCCGCAAGATTTGGAGATATTGCAAATTCAGGTGGATCAGGCCCAAATTGCGGTGGATCAGGCCGAATTGGCATTGCGCCATGCGCGCATCATCGCCCCCATCGACGGCGTGGTGGGCGCGGTTTCGATTCGCGCCAACGAGGTCCCCAACCCCGCCGCGCCGGCCATCACGCTCACCGATCCCTCTGGCTATCATGTTACGCTTCATGTCGATGAGATCGATATCGGTCGTATTCGCGTCGGTCAGCCCGCGCGCGTGTCTATCGATGCGCTAGAGGGCTTGGAGCTGGCTGGCGTGGTTACGCGCATCGCGCCCACGGCCGCGGGCGGGGGTGGATTGGGCGGCGCCAGCATTGTCACCTATGAGGTGCGCGTCGATCTCGAGCCCACGGACGCGGCCCTGCGTTCGGGCCTGACCGCCACCGTCGTCATTATCACCGATGAAGTGCATGATGTGGTTATTTTGCCCAATCGCGTCATGCGCCTCGACCGTCAGACCGGTCAGACCTATGTGGAGAAGATCGTGGACGGCGCGCCCAGACGGGTCGATCTGGAAATCGGTTTGCGCAACGAGCAGTTTAGCCAGATCCTTTCGGGCGTGGAGGAGGGCGACCAGCTGGCCGTGCGCCGCACCGACACCGGTGAAATCCTGCGCCAGCGATTCTTTGGCGGAGGCGACTGATGGCCGAATTGCAGCAGCCTGTCATTCGCATCCAGAATGTGACCAAAGTGTATCAAATGGGTGAAATTCAGGTGCATGCATTGCGCGGCGTTTCGCTTGAGGTGCGCCCTGGTGAGATGATGGCCATCATGGGGCCTTCCGGCTCTGGCAAGTCTACACTCATGAATATTTTGGGCGCGTTGGATGTGCCCACCAGTGGCAGCTATTGGTTGGATGGTCAGGATGTGGCGCACATGGATGACAACCAGCTGGCCGAAATTCGTAATCGCAAGATCGGGTTCGTGTTTCAAAACTTCAATCTCCTGCCTCGCACCACCGCGCTGGCCAATGTCGAGCTTCCTCTTATCTACGCCGGGGCCAAAAACCGCCGCGAACGAGCCCTGGCTGCATTGGAGATGGTGGGCCTGGCCGATCGCACTCACCATCATCCTAACGAGTTGTCGGGCGGCCAGCAACAGCGCGTGGCGATTGCTCGCGCTTTGGTCAATGAACCCAGCATTATTCTGGCCGACGAACCCACAGGCAATCTGGATTCGCGTTCGGGCGCGGAGATTATGCGAATTTTTCAACAACTCAACGAAGCGCGCGGCATCACCATCATCCTTGTGACGCATGAACCCGATATTGCCGAGCACACGCGACGCATTGTGCGGCTGCGCGATGGCCGAATTCTTAGCGACGATCCGGTTAAGAACCCTCGGCGAGCGGGCGAACGCCTTTATGAACGTCGTGCACGCGATCTGGTGATCGATGGCGAATGATCTGTTTCCCAAGGTGAACGGCAACTCATGACCTTTGTCGAATCGATTCGCATTGCTCTACGCGCGTTGGCGGCCAACAAGCTGCGCTCTATTCTCACCATGCTGGGCATCATTATTGGCGTGGGCGCGGTCATCGCGCTCATGAGCGTGGGCCAGGGCGTGCAGAAGTTGGTCACCGAAGAGCTGCAGAGCGCCGGCTCCAATCTTCTCTTTGTGATTCCGGGTCGATTGAGCGACGCGCAACCCGGTGATCCGCGACGCCGACGCCCCACGCGCCCCCTCACCAATGGCGATTGGCGCGCTATTAACGATCCTTTGCAGGTCACGGATGTTATTGTGGCCGTGCCCGAGGTGGACGATGGCGTGAACATCAGCCTGGGCAAAACCACCTTGCGCACCACCATTGTGGGCACCACGCCGGCCTATAGCTTTGTGCGCAATTATCAGGTGCGGGAAGGCCGGTTTATCACGGAAGAGGATGTGGCCGGAGAGGCGCGAGTGGTGGCTTTGGGCAGCCGGATAGCGGAGCAGCTTTTCGAGCCCGAGGAATATCCCATTGGCCAGACTATTCGCATCGACGGCATTTCCTTTCGCGTGGTGGGGATCATGGAAGAAAAAGGCGGCGGCGGTTTTGGCAGCTTCGATAATTTTGTTTATGCGCCTTTTACCACCGTGCAGCGACGCCTAACGCCCAACCGTCGCAGCCCACGCGGGGAGCCCACGCTCAATCTCATTTTGGTCAAAGTAAGTGGCGAAGACAAGTTGGATAGTGTGGCGGCCCAAATTGAGGAGCTGCTCCGCCAACGACATGAAATAACTTACCTGGATGAGGATGACTTCACCGTGATCAATCAGGCCGACATCCTCGATATCTTCGGTAGCATCACCGGCGTGCTCACCACATTCTTGGGCGGCATCGCCGCCATCAGCCTTTTGGTGGGCGGGATTGGCATTATGAATATCATGCTGGTTTCGGTGACCGAGCGCACGCGCGAAATTGGCCTGCGCAAAGCCGTGGGCGCCAAGCGTCGCGACATCCTCTTGCAGTTCCTGGTGGAGGCAATCATTCTCAGCCTTATCGGCGGTTTGGTCGGCATGGTGTTGGGTTTTGTCGGCGCGCAGGCTTTGGCCAGCCTTTCGGAAGACCTGGAGGCCGTGGTTACGCTTCAAGCGGTGTTGTTGGCCACAGGGTTTAGCGCGCTTGTGGGCCTCTTCTTCGGGATCTATCCGGCTCTGCGCGCGGCTCAGCTCCATCCTATCGACGCGTTGCGATATGAATGAAATGAGTCATCGTCTCAAGACGTTCTTGCCGATTTTCTTGACAGGCGTTCTGGCCGGGCTGTTGGTCGCGTGCAACGCGTCGCAGGCCAGGCCCACGCCTGCCCTTCGCGTTCCGTTGCCCACGCCCGGGGCGCCACCCGCATTCCCCACCATCGCGCCGTTCACTCCCACGCCAAAGCCCGTCCCCGCGCCTCTCGCCCCAACGAAGGCGCCAACGCCCACCAAAACGCCTCTTCCAACGCCCACGCCTTCGCCATGGCTTGCGTTTCAACTTTTGCCCGGAGCCTATGTGAACGCGTTGGAAGCGCCTTTGCTCGTCGCGCCCAACGGTCGGCCGTTGCTCGCGCTTTCGGCAGGCGAGCGAGTGGGATTGCTGGCCCGGTCCCAAGATAACGCCTGGGTGAGGGTGCGTTATCTGGCCGACCCCGATTCAGAACCGGTGGAAGGTTGGGTGCGCGTGGCGCATCTCGCGTTGTTGCCCGATCTGGCCAGGTTGGCCATCGCTGAAGAGGAAGCCGCGGGTCGCGAGATGCGCGCATCAGGACGCGAGGACGAAGCCGCGGTCGCGGCCATTGTCACAGCGAAACGGCTGAATCTACGCGCGGGGCCCGGTTTGGAACATCGCGTCATCGGTTTGCTTTTGGAGGGGGAGCAAGTGGATGTGTTGGGACGCAGCGACGATGGCGCATGGCTTCAGGTGCGAGCGGGATCGGGGGTGGAGGGATGGGCGGCCGCGTCCTGGCTGCGCGTTCGAGGCGATGCGGGCGATCGTCCCATCACCGGAAGGGCCGGCGCAGAGGTTCGCGGTCGCATTGTGTTTCAGACCCGTAGCGGCGGCGATATTTACATCATCCGAGACGATGGAACCGGCTTGCGTCGCCTGACTTATGGGCTCGATCCTGTTTTGAGCCCTGACGGCGCTCGCATCGCGTTTACGCGTTGGGATGAGCCGCGCGGTTTGTGGATGATGGATGTGGACGGCGGCCAAGCCCGATTCTTGATGGCCGCCAACCTGGCGCGACGCCCTAGCTGGTCGCCCGATGGCCAATATATTGTTTTTGAATATGTGACCACAAGCAAAGCGTGTCGCGATACGCCTTTTGGTTGCCTCACCGACGACGAATTGCGGGCCATTTTCGGCGGACGCGACTGTCAGGAAACGCCGTTTGGTCGCATTTGCATCGACGATTTCCCCCGAACGCGACAGGATTTCACCGCACTGAAGGAATATCGGCTGGCCGATGGCGCAAGCCGCGATCTGCCCGCGCCGCGGCAAGCCCGCGCGCCCGAACATCACCCTCAAAATCCGACCGTTCTCTTTCTCGACCCGCAGGGCTATGCGCAGACATGGCTCGATCGCGACGCTGCGCCCATACTGCTGGTGGAAGCGCCCAATCAGTTGGCGCCGGGCGTTTATAGCCCCGATGGCCGCTTTATTTATGGCAGTCGTCGTTCGGGCGACCATTGGGACCTATGGCGCTGGAATGCAGAGGGCGGCCAACCCTTGGCCCTCACCGCGCCGCCGCCTCTGCGCGACCGGCCCATCAACCATGTCGCGCCCGCGGTTAGTCCGGATGGCCAACGCCTTCTTTTTCTCAGTGATCGACGCGGGAAATGGGAGCTATGGCTCATGAACCGCGACGGCAGCGACCCACGACCTTTCGCTCCCGATGTTTTGTTCGATATTGAGTTCGATTATCGGTATGTGCACGAACGCGTTGTTGATTGGGGAAAGTGACAATCGCTCTACGCGCCATAACGCGCCAGGCGGCCGGCATACCCCATAGCCCAAGGCACAATGGCCGTTGCATGAAAAACGCCCAATGCGCCGCGCTCGCTCGCTCGTTCGCCAAAGATGAGCGCGCCATCGGGCATCACGTCTTGTCCCCAAAATAAGGTGGGAACAGGATGATAGGAATGATTGCGCAATTTTGCGGGGGTGCTGTGGTCGCCGGTGATGATGAGCACGGCCGGGTCCAGGTTCAATAATTGGGGCAAGACCTGATCCACAGCTTCGATTTCGCGCATCTTGGCCTCGAAGTCGCCATCTTCGCCATAACTATCGGTTTTTTTGATATGCACGAAGAAGAAGTCGTAGTCGTCCCACACGCGGGCCAGGGCCTCGATTTCGTGGTGGGGTCGGTCGCCATCGAAGTCGATGACTTCCATGCCCACCAGTCGGGCCACGCCCTTGTACATGGGATAGACGGCAATGGCCGCGGCGCGCATTTTGTATAGTTCGGGAAATTTGGGCAGGCCTGGCTCTTTGGCCAGCCCGCGCAGGTTGAGCGAGTTCGCGCGCGGTTCGTCGGCCAATACGTTTCGCGCCTGTTCGATCCATTGGTTGATCAATCGGGCTGTGTGTTCGCCTTCGGGCGTTCCGCTTTCGTCTTGCACGGGCAGCGGGGGCTTGCCCGTGACCAAAGGATCGGTTTCGGTAAGTTGGCCGCCCAGCCCAGGACCGCGCACCACCAACACAAAACGGTGCTCCTTCACGGGAAGCACAAACACTTCGTAGCCTTCATCGCTCAGGCTCGTGTTTTCCTGAAGTTTTTTTGTCAGGCGAATGCATTCTTCAGTGGAAATGCGGCCGGCGCGGCGGTCGATGACCAGGCCATTTTCGTCCACGGTCGCGAAATTGCCCCGCGCGGCCAGATCGTCTGGCCCCAGGTCGAAACCAATGCCCAAAGCTTCCAACACGCCGCGACCAATATCATGTTGCACCGGATCATAGCTAAAAAGGCTGAGGTGCGCCGGCCCAGACCCAGGCGTGATCCCGGGCCGAACCGGGATGGCGCGGCCGCAGCTTCCCTCTCGGGCCAGCCTGTCCATGTGTGGGGTGAAGGCGGCCTCCAACTCGGTTGGGCCGTTGGGCGTCAGGGGCAATCCGCCCAAACCATCCAGGACCAGGAGGACGATTTTGTTGTCGTTCTTTTGCGCCAAATGGCGATAGAGTTCGTGGTTGGTTATCATCGCGATGGATCGTTTCAAAGGAATAACGTATTAAAAACAATTTACACGCCGCTGTCAAATTTGGTTTCGCTTCCTTGCTCCGCTCGGTATTCAGCCCTCTCTGCAATTTCAACCACATGGGATACATTGCCCTTTCAAGTGGGTTGACAGCCTTCCATTTCTGATGTATAGTAACATATACTTGATTTGAGTAGTAGGGCGCTATTTCATTAGCGTTGTTCCTCAATGTAAAAAATGGTCTGAGCGCGCCGGCATGGTTCTCGCCACATGTTGGGGTTGCGAGAGTTTCGCGTGGAGCTTCTCAACTCATCGCGATAACGTGACCAAATGTAAACGCATTGCTCTGTCTCCACTCTGGCCCCGGGCGTTTTTCTCTTTTCGATATCTTGAGGCCTGCATGATCTTTCGGCTTTTGCGCAGCCGGCCGCATGCTTTGGGTGCGAGCAAGACAGCGTTCCCAAATGTTGGAAAGGCCGGAAATGGCTCCATTGTGTTCATCCAAGCCGAAGCGCGGCAGCGTAGCTTCCGGATGCCAACGCGCCTAAGGTTTTTCGCGCACGCATATTCGCCTGTGGTTTTTGGGTCGTTGGAATCGAGCAAGCGGTGTGTTTTTTAACCCACGTCATTAATGACGTGGGTTTCTTATTGTCCATCCGTATTCTTTTGTTAGAGGTGAACATGAATGTTATTGTGCGTGGCGCGCTGCTGAACGTTTTGCTCATCTTGAGTTTGCTGACGCCTTCCATGGTCGCGGCGTCGAGCGCTCACTCGAGCGCGGTCGGCTTATCAGACGCGGATGCGCCTGTGCAGAAGACGTCTTCCCAAAGCCCCGCCGCGGCCAATAGCGGTCTCTATCGCACGCGCATTACAGTGGACTCGCCCGCGCGCTGGGCGCGATTGGACGCGGTGGGCGTTCTCATTTTGGAGCGGAGCGACGATAGCGCGCTGGTGTTGGTGGATGGCGAGCAACTGGAAACGCTGGCGCGTCTACGTTTCAACCCGCGCGGGAGCGACGAACTAAACGCGCTCTTGCAGGCGCAAGGGCCGGATAAAGGTTGGTTGCGCGCCAGCATGCAGCCGTTGGTGGAGCAAGGCGTCTCTCTGCAGGCGCAACGCCAAGCCAACGATGAATTGGCTGCGCAATCTCTGGACGCAGCTCAGGCCGAGCTACGCGCGGCCTTGCGCGCTCTGTCGCCGGAGCAACAAGCCGGCATCGCCGGTTCCATCAGCCCGGATGATGACGGGGATGGGTTGACGAATACGGAGGAAAGTTGGTGGTGCACGGAGCCTATGAACGCGGATACGGACGGCGATGGAATCGATGACGGCGAGGAAATCCAGATGTTGAAGGATTGGATGGGCAACCGGCGTAGCGGGCCTCCCGGCGGCACGCCCTGGCCAAGCCGGCCCTTCAACGATGCGACTTGTCCGGATAAAGACCGCGATTCCATTCCCAACCTGGCCGAACGCTGGGAATTGGGATTGAACATGGACTGGGAGAGCACCGACCGCGACAAGTTCGACGATGGCCAGGAGTTGTTCGGCGTCACCTACTGTCCGGGCGGCGACCTGAGCTGCGGCTATGGCGACCTGCCCCGCAGCAGCGACAGCGGCTATGTGGGCGCCACCATGCCCTCGTGGGTGAAAGCCCCCGGCAACCATCCCCTGGTGGCCGCCTTCCCTGTGCCGGAGGTGGATGTGGTCGAGTCGTCGCTGCATGTGCAGACCGTGACCACGGTGACGACCGATCGCACCATCACCGAAGGCACGGAGCGTACGTACAGCACGGCGAAGACAGAGGGAACAAGTACGAGTGTGGCAAACACAAAAAACTGGAATGAATGGGTGGAAGTATCTGAGGCAACGAGCACTCGCATTTCTGCGGCCAATATCAATGAAACACAGAGCCTAAATTGGAGTTGGAAGCAGACAGGCAAATTGGTTCTTGGCACAGCGAGACTTACTGGAGGTGCGCTCACTGCTTTGGCGGGATGTGGAGTAGGAGCATTTACGTCCGCTGTGACGGTAGGTCTCGGAACGCCTCTTGGGGCTGCCGTGTGCATAGGGTCCATCGCAGCCGCTGGAGCAGCGGCTTACGATGCCGGCCAAGATTTCCGAGATGCATTCTGGCCAGATGATGTACAAACCTTATCGAAGAACAATTCATATACCCCCACGCCCAAAAGAATTAGCACTCCAGAACCAGCAAACACGGGTACCGGTGAAGGCCCTGGAGTCATTCAAAATAATAGTTACGACTCGGAAAGCTTGGTCTCTAGTTACTCAGGAATTCAACTATATTTAGATAACCAAAAGCTAATAAACGAGACATTATATGATATTCGATATTTACTGGCCGCCCCAGTCCGTACTCATACCGAAACAGAAGGTCGCTCTTGGGGCGGCTCTCAAACGACTACAAACACTCAATACGAAGAACACACCATCACCAACGGCGAAGCCTTCTCCAACAGCGAATCCTGGGGCAATGCCACGGCCGTGGATTCGGCCCACGCCGCGGACCTGTGGTTCACCTACAAGGTGCGCAATAGGGGGGACGAGTACGCCCGGGAAATCGCTAACCTGACGTTCAACATCTACATTGGCGATAACCCCAATCCGGCCTATACGTATTTCGTGGCCAACGACGTGGGCGGTGACGGCAAGTTCCACAACTTCATGCCGGACGAGGAGCACACCTACACCTCGGCCCGCATCCCCCTAACCCTGGAGCAGATGAAGGCCATCGACCTGGGCGGGCCGCTGCGCATCGTGGTGGAGGACTTCACCTACGGCATCGACGAGCTCTTCTACCAGGACGCGGCCAACGCGGGTGTGCTGGTGGCCATCGAGGACGGCGTGGACGACGGCGACGAAGCCATCGACACTTATCTCATCCCCACCTGGGGCGACGAAACGGTGCTGGACGTATTAGCCCGCTATTTCCCGCATGAGGTGGACGAAAACGGCATGATGGTCGCCATCTGGACGCCCGAGCATCGCGCGGACACGCCATCCTGGTGCTCTGAGCCCAAGAGCGTGGGCATCGGCGGGCAGCGCACGCTCTGGTGCAAGCATGCGCTTTCCACCGCGGACTGGTGGAACATTTACACCGACGGCATGGGGGATGGTAGCCAGGGTTTCCAGGACACCCCCGCCGCGCCCGGCTCCGTGGCGCTCTTCCGCTTCAACAAGGACGCGGACCTGGATGGCTACTCGGACCGCTCCGAAAGCAAGCTGGGCACAGACCCCAACGACCCGACCTCGTTTCCAAAGCCCGAGCTCATCGCCGGGATGCACAGCATTCGCGTCGGCGACTCTGTCACCGCCACCTTGTCGCTGCTCAACACAGGCCTCTATGACGCTTACGGCGTGGAGGCGGTGATGATCGCGCCCGACGACTCCATCAGCATCACCAACAACACGGTGGGCGGCTCGGGGCGGGTGCGGGCGCAGAAACAGGTCATCGTGGGCAGCCGCATCCTGCTGCAAAGCCCACTGCCCGCGGCCTGGGCCCAAGCCGACCACGCCCAACCTGCGGCCGGCGGTTATTACACAGGGCAAGAAGACCGCACCTACACGTTCACCGTCGCTTGCTCTAATCCCGGTGGTTGCGATGTGGGGACCGGAACGTGGTCGCTAGACTGGGACGACGGCGCGGGGAATAGCGCCGCGCTGAACTTTGGCGCGGGCTATGCTTCGCCCACCCTGCTGGATGTGGGGGCATTGGGCCTCAAGCTGGGTTTGCGCAGCGGCCGCGTGTACAACGGCGAAAGCTTCACCGTCGAGGCGCGCACCCCGCGCGACACCTTCCAGTACACCATCAACCGGGAGCCATACACCGAGCCGGTGGTGATCGTCTCTTACAATGATCCGCGGGGGAACCACCGTTTTCTACTGCCGGCCGCGGCTATGAATCTCAGTAGCCCCGCCGATGATCTGGCTTCCTTACGCGGCCAGATGTT
Organism: Chloroflexota bacterium; assembly: GCA_013151415.1. Classification (GTDB taxonomy): domain Bacteria; phylum Chloroflexota; class Anaerolineae; order J102; family J102; genus JAADII01. The sequence continues at coordinate 10,569 of JAADII010000049.1, read as the reverse complement.
ACCCGATGTGGGCGTAGAAATAGTGACCTCGCAGGCCGCGCAGGCCGGCGCCAACAGCGCCGATCTGGTCATCAGTAATCCCGGCGACGTCGCGCTGGTCGACGCCCATGTATTCCTCGAGTTCGTGAATATCACCGGCACGGTGGTCAGTGAAGTGGCCATGACCACCACCATCGAGCCGGGGCCGAACGTGGTCAGCATCGATTGGGACACTGCGGATTTCACTCCCGCCTACCAACCCGACGAAGATTACATTGTCATGGCCTTCTGGACGGACTACCAGGGCAATATCCTGGACACCGCGGCCCGGCCCCTGAGCAGCTTCCAGGATGATCCCCGCGCCGCATTCGCCATGGCCGCAGAGGACGAGACCTGGGACTTCGGCGCGGCCCAGCAAGGGACGCTGATGCAACGCAATTTCGAATTGGCCAGTGTGGGCTATATGGACCTGCTCACTCATATCGGCGATGCGCCCGGCATTTCGGTCGAAGGTCCGGCGTTAGACAGCATTTCGCCCGGCGATATGGGCGTTTACACCATCACCATCAACACCCAAGACCTCCCCACCGGCCCCTACAGCCAGACCATCCCCATTCGCACCAGCGATCCGGTCGCGCCGACGAAAACCATCACCATCCAGGGCGAGATCACGCCCATGCCGCCCGATGCGCCCGGCGGCGCTGTTATCCGCCCTCTCGACTACCTGGCCAACATCCCCGGCGACCGCAACCAGGGCGAGTGGGTGGAGTTCACCCATGACATCGATCCGACCAATGCCCAAACATTGCATCCGGTGAAGGTGTATAGCCAGGATTACAGCACGTTGCACGGTGTCGGCAAGTATGCCACGGACTTTAGCCAGGCGACAGCCTCCTACGACATGTTCGGCGATGGCAGGGATGGCGTGATGCCGGAGAGCGGCAATTTGGACTACAGTCATGGTTTTGGAACCGGCATAATCAATTCCGGGACACTAGGAACTTACACCGTGAATGTTACAGACATCGCCGGAGGCTATCGGATCAGTCCTGGTGATGTTGTACTACTACACCAAACTCAGGGCGTTAATGCCGGGTGTTGGGAGTTAAACAAAGCCGTTTCCGATTTTGGCGGTAGCACAGGAACATATCAATTGGAAAAACCCCTAAAATGTGACTACATTAGCGGCGGTGACAACCATGCACAAATTCTGCGCGTCCCTCAGTATTCTACGTGCAATGTCACAGGCACAGTAACGCCTATATATAGCTGGAACGGAACTACTGGGGGAATCTTTGCTGTGATGTGCAGCGGAGAATTGAATGTCACTGGGACAATCGATGCAAGTGGTCAGGGGTTTCGCGGGGGAAATGTTAATGGCTCCAATGGCGGGACAGGGCAGCAAGGTGAATCCGAACTTGGCATTGGGACATATACGCCAGCAGCGCATTGTCAAGAAGGAGGCGACACCAATAGAAATGGTGCTGGCGGTGGTGGAGGCAACGGGGATAATAATCCATCTGTTAATGCGCGCGGCGGCGGTGGCGGTGGTGGTGGCAATGGGACAGTTGGTGGAAGAGGCGAATGTTCTTATTTTCATGCTGGAGGACAAGGAGGGTGGACTCTTGGCGAGCCTACTCTGCATAGCATTTTTTTTGGTGGAGGTGGTGGAGCTGGTGGAAACGACAACAATGATACACAGGCAGGGAGAGGTGGAAGAGGGGGAGGAATTCTCTTAGTGCTGGCAAAATCTGTAAACATTTCTGGACAGATAAATGCGAACGGCAACGCGGGAAACGATGGCTTCAGTGCAAGTGGTGGAGGAGGTGGCGGTGCTGGTGGTAGTATTCTCATTAAAACATCGCTTCTAAGCTCTTCCCCAGGCGCTGTTTCTGCTACCGGTGGGGCTGGCGGTGTGGGGCAGATCAATAATAGTGATGGAGCCTCAGGCGGCGTCGGCCGCATCCGCATCGAATACTGCGAATCCCTCTCCGGTACGACCAACCCGCCGGCCAGCACGCAAAAGCTCAACTGCTACATCGCCGAACAGGTGGAATCGGCGCCGTATACCACCACCCGCCTCAACCTGCCCAAGTCCACAGCCGAAGCTAGCGACTATCAGGTGCAATACGGCCGCAAATACGACTTTGGCGGCGCCGGGGCGCAAACTCAAACCATCCGTCTGCCCAAGCAGGTCTATTCCACGGCTACGATGGATGTATTGGTCAGCAACACCGGCGTGGCCTCCGGTGATCTCAACCTCGCCATCGACCTCGGCGATGACGGCGCAGTCGATTGGTCGCACAACCAAAGTACGATTTTCCCGGCCACTTTCGAGGATCAAGATTTCGTCGCCGCGCTCAACGCCTATCTCGTCAGCCGCACCGATGTGGCCTGGGGCGCGGATATCGATGTGCCCTTCAAGCTGACTAGCAACCGCCAGGCGCAAGTGCTGCTCACCGACATGAAGCTGGGTCTTCAATTCAATCAGCCCACCGGGTTGCAAGCCGCCAGCGTGGACACCGGCGCGGATCGACCGCTGGACTGGATGCAAGTGATTCCGGGCGATCATAATCAGGGTGAAACGTATGATTTCATTCACGCTCTGGGCCCCGATCCGCAGACCTTGCACCCGGTGAAAATATATGATCAGATCTATAACGAACCACCGCTGGGTGTTGGGAAATATGCCAGCGATTTCGGTCAAGGCACGGCGTCGTACGACATATTCGGAGACGGACAAGATGGGGACATCACCATTGACACAGACCTTACATTCAATTACCCACAAGTAGCGCTGTCTAGCACTGCTAATGCAGGAGAAACCATCGTTAGCTTTGATGGCCCATACACATTTGCTCCCAACGAAGAAATCCTAATTATCCAAATGCAAGGAGTAGGTGTGGGACAATACGAGTTTGGAAGGATTGAGAGTCAAGTAGGGAGTTCTATCTATTTGCAAGCGCCCTTGAAACATTCCTATACCCAAGAGGGCCTATCGAGAGCTCAAATTGTTAGGGTGCCCAATTTCAGGAATGTGACTGTATCATCTAGCGGAAGATGGCGTGCGCCAATCTGGGATGGTAGTAAGGGTGGCATCATTGCTTTTAAGAGCAATGGGACTACAGTAGTGAACGGGAGCATCTCGGTAGATCACTCCGGCTACATTTACGGTAATGGTGGAACATACCCTGGGGGATGCTGTGGTCAACAAGGATATCAAGGAGGCAATCAAAACGGGACGCAATATCAGAGCAACAGTGCCAATGGAAACGGTGGTGGTGGTGGACATGGAGACATCGGGGGAGGTGCCCCTGAGTTTCCTGGAGGAGGCGGTGGCGGGGGAAATGGCTCCCCTGGTTTTCCTGGTGGTGATGGTATTGGAAAGGGTGGAGCCGAGGTTGGAAATCCTGATTTGTCAGTTGCTTTTCTTGGTGGCGGCGGTGGAGGTGGCGGCGGTGGTGACGATACCGGGGAAACAGGTGGCAGAGGCGGAAGAGGCGGTGGCATCATATTCATTTTTGCTGGCAGTCTCGATGCCAGCCACGGTTCCATCTCAGCAAAAGGGGAATCTGGTGTTTCGTCAGGATACGGAGACGACAAACCAGGCGGCGGAGGTGGTGCTGGAGGCTCCATTCTTATAATCGGCGGTTCTTTGAACGTAGGAGGCGCGGTTGATGCGTCGGGTGGTACTGGCGGAAGCGCCAAGCAAGGCAAAGGCGTGGGCGGCAACGGCGGTGTTGGCCGCATCCGTATCGAATACTGCGACACGCTTTCCGGCTCCACCAACCCGCCCGCCAGCACACAAAAATTAAATTGCTATATGGCTGAACAGGTTGAATCGGCCCCCTACACAACCACGCGCTTGACATTGCCCGAATCTTTTACGGGCGGGCGCGTATATCAAATCCAATATGGACGACGTTATGTTTTTGCCAACGCGGGCCAACAAACATTGGCTCTGCGGCTCAAGCGTCAGGTGTATAGCGCCGCCAGCCTGGACGTTCTGGTCTCGGGCGCCGATGTGGCCTCCGGCAACCTTAATCTCTGTCTCGATTTCGGCAACGATGGCGTCTGCGACTGGACGCACAACGCCAGCACCACCTTCCCAGCTACATTGTCGGCCAACGGCTTCGTCGACGCCCTCAACAACTATTTGCTCACCCAGAATCAAGTGGCCTGGGGCGAGCCCATCGACGCGCCCGTACGCGTGCAGATCGACCGGCCTGCTCAGGTGCTGCTCACCAATATGGCCTTGACGCCGGTGGGCGCCAAAACTCGCTTCCTGCGCCTTTCCGCCCAGACGTATGACAATGTCATCATCGGTCTGCAATTCGGGCAATCCGGCGATGCGGCCGGGCCGTTGGCTTTCACCGTCGATGTGGGGGCCGATGGCTCGGTGGATTGGTTCTATAGCGGTAGCCACAGCTACCCAGCCGTCATCACCAGCCCCAACCTGGCCACGGCGTTCAATGCCTACCTCACCGGTCTCAGCGGCGATGTAGATGTCCCTATCCGCGTCGTGCCCAGTCCTTCTCTAAGCACGGCGCTTCATAGCTTCAGCGCCTTCCCCGCCGAACTGCCCGACTTGAGCATCACCTCCACCGATATCGTCTTCGGCGCGATGGCGGCCGCGTCCATTCGGCCCGAGGCCATCAGCGCCACCGAAGGCGAGATCATCCCTGTTCGGGTCACCCTACACAACAATGGCCTTGTGGACAGCGGGCCTTTGGTGGTCAGCTTCTTTGCCAGCCCACCCGGCGGCGACGAGTGGTATATCGGCAGCGCGTTCGCGCCCAACGTCCCCGCCAATGGCAGCGCGGAGACCGGCATCCAATGGAACACCCTGGGCTTTCGCGGCGATGTTGCGGTGCGCGCGGTCATCGATCCCTTCGATCGCGTTCCCGAAACATTGGAAACGAACAATGAGGCCGCGGTCAGTGTCACCATTCTCACCCGGCCCGACCTGCACGTCTCCACCATCACCCTTTCGGACGACGAACCCATCGCCGGCGAACGCATCACCGTCACATTGCCTCTCAGCAACAGCGGCCAGACCGCAGCCCAAAGCTCGGTGCTTGCGCTGACCCTCCGACAACCCGACGGCGCGAACATCACCTTGTGTGAGCCAACAGCTGCTGTGGCCAGTAACGCCGAGACGATGGTGACCTGCTCCTGGACGCCGAGCGAACCGGGAGAATATCGTCTATTTGCCGCCAGCGACCGCGATGACGCCGTCGATGAATCGGATGAAGGCAACAACCTCGCATGGCGCGATGTTCATGTGGGCTTGCGCACGCCAATCGCGCTGGATAGCGGCGGGGGAAGCGACGTCGCCTATACGCCCGAACGCGGCTACGGCTATCTAGACGGCGAAGCCAACGCCTTTTGCGGCGATGCGGCCGAGGAAAGCCAGCGTTCGGACACCGATTTGAGCGTCGAGTACCAATTCGATGATCTCTTGCCGGGACATTTCTACCACCTCGATCTCACCCTTTTTGAATGCGACGGGGCAGGCCGGATCGAACAGGTGCTGATCAACGATCAGCCTGTAGGCGATCCCATTGATTTGAGTGACGGTGAGGTGCATTACCTCTCGTTGCTGCTCGATCCCGCGCTCTACCGCAGTCGCCAAATCCGCGTCACCATCCAGGCGTCTGGCGAAAACGCGCCTCCCAACGCGGTCGTTTCCGCCATCCATCTCTATGATATTGACTATCGATACGCCGATTCGGGCGGAACCAACGATCCACAATATCCCTATGTCGCGCCCGGCTCCGACGCCGGACAAGCGTACGGCTGGCTGGATGGCGTCGCGCAGACGGTATTGGGCGCGCTGCCATACCAGACTCGTCGCATCGATATCGGCGACAGCGACCCCGCCGATGACCCGGACAACGTGTTGGCCTACCGGTTCGACGAACTGGACCCAACCCGGCGCTATCAATTGCGTCTTGTCTTCTATCAAACCGGCGGCAGCGCCCAACAACGCGTACTGATCGACAATATCGTAACCGGGGCCAGCGTCGATCTAAACGGCCAGCAACAGGCCACGCTCACTGTGTCGGTTCCGCCGGGCGCTTATCACGACGACGGCGCCATTGTGGTTGGCATTGAACGCACCGACAGCAATGCAAACGCGTTTGTAAACGAGATCAGTCTCGAGCAACAGACCCAGCTCATCCTGCCCGGGATCGATGGCGTGCGGGTGTCGAACCAGGCCGACGGTCGCACAACCATCTCTTGGTTGACCGACCTTTCCACCCGGGGCGAAGTGCACTACGGGCCGACCACCGATTTGGGTCATATCGCCCAAGATATTCGCAGCGCCGAAACGCGAGCGCGCAGCCATTACGTGACATTGGAAAATCTCTTGCCCAATACGACCTATAATTTCATGTTGGTGTCGGCAGACACCATCGACGACAACACCGGTGCGTTCTATCAGTTCACCACCGGACCGACGCTGGATCTGCCCGCGACCAGTCCGGCCTTTGGCCGCGTGCTCGATGTCGATGGTGCGACGCCTGCGGCCGGAGAAATCGCGTATGTGACCATTCTCGATGCAGATGGCCAGGGCGACAGCGGCTCTTCCGCGCTGCTTTCCTCTTTGATCAATGCTGATGGATTCTGGTCGGTGGACTTGGGCAGCGCCCGCACTCAAGACTTGACAGATTATTTCGATTTCAGCCTGGAAACCGATCGCATTCGGGTTGAGATTTTGCGAGATGATGGTTGTGGGGCCAGCGCGGTTTTCACAACAAAACACGACTCGCCGGCCCAAGACATCGTGCTCACCTGTCCCGGCCCGCTCCAACACAGCCTGTCGGCTGGTTGGACGCTCATAGCGCCCAACCTGGACGAAGATACTCCTGTGCTGGCGGAAGATGCGCTTCAGGAAATTGCTCAGCAGGGAGGAACGGCTCAGGAGATCGCGCGCTGGCACAATGGCGCCTGGCAATCGCACCTCATAAACCTCCCATTCAATCCCTTCTCCTTGGAACTGGGGCAAGGGTATTTCCTGCGCTCGGATCTGCCCGCGGTATGGCAAAGATCCGGTCGCAAACCCGGCGCGCCTATTCCTGTCGAATTAGGCGCGGGTTGGAATCTCATCGGGTTGCCGCGGTTGCCTCGGCCGATGAAAGCGCCGGATCTGTTGGCTGACATCGAAGCTCAAGGCGGCGATTGCTCGGAAGCGGCCCGGTGGCGTTTCGGAGCCTGGGAGTCGCATCCGAAGGGCTATCCCATCAACGCCTTTGACCTGGAGGACGATGTGGGCTACTTTGTCAAATGCCTCGATGGTCTCATCTACACGCCGGGCGCGGGCGCGGTCCAGGCTTTGATCATCGAACCGCCGCCAAAACCGCGCGTCATTTCGGTGGAGCAAAGCGAGCATCCTGCCTTACAGGATATGCTCGTAACCAACGAACGCGATGTGGCTTTCACCGTGACATGGCGCACAGACGCAGCGAGCGTCGGTTGGCTGGAATTCGGAACCGATCCCGAGAATCTCGATCGAGTCGCGCATGATGATCGCGGTGAAGAGATCGTTTCAACCCTTCACCACGTCTCGGTCACAGGTCTTGCTCCACAGACGCCGTACTACTTCCGCATTCATTCGGGCGACAATGTGTTCGACGACAACGGCCAGCCGTGGCAAGTGACCACAAAAGCCGTGCAGCCCCCCGGCACGCCGAACACTGTATTCGGCAAAGTGCTCTATGAGGACGAATCGCCCGCTTCGGGCGCGTTGGTGCGTGCATGGTTGGTCGATAAGGAAGGCGAGCCATCCGAGCCGATGTCCACACTGGTGGACGATTTTGGTTATTGGGTGCTGAATCTATCCGTTGATCGATGTGAGGATTGGACGTTGCGCTTGAACGCGTTAAACGAGGATGGGACCGAAGCCGAAGCGGATTATCCCGCCTGCCAGCAAGATGCGCCTCCGGTGCTTTATCTTGCTTCTCGGGCCTTTGATCTTTATCTACCGATGTTGAATCGTTAAAGGACGATGTGCGCTTCGTTCAAGCATGATGTTTTTCAACGTCCATATTACTAAAGACGTTATTGGTCTTCGATTTTCCAATACAAATGTCCAATAGAGAACTGCGAATTCTTGGTATTGCAGCACTCGTAATGTGGATGACCATCAGCCTCGCCGTACTCTCAATGCGGGCAAGTCATCCAGCCCAACTCGTTTATGACCTGCAAATCACGAACGAGCGAGACGTGGCAGTCACCATTTCCTGGCTGACCGATGCCGCCACGCACGGAGAAATACGATATGGCCCAACCCAATTCCTGGGTTTCCAGGCGGATGACGATCGGGGCGCAGCCACCGTTTCTGAGACCCATCACGTTACGTTAGGCAACCTTCTGCCTAACACGCTTTATTACTTTGATATTGTCGTGAATGGAAGCGTGGACGACAACGATGGCGCTCATTACACATTCGTCACCGGCCCCACCCTCAACCCGCTGCCTCCAGATACGGCTTACGGACAGGTTTTCTTGTCCGATGGCGTCACGCCTGCTACAGGCGCTATCGTTTATCTCACCATCGAGGATCGAGATGGTGAGGGGACGCCCGGACAATCGGCCATGTTGTCATCGCTTGTAGATGGTCAGGGGTACTGGACCGTTAGTCTTAGCGCGGCTCGCCGGTCCGATCTTTCGAGTGCATTCATCTACACCTCTGGTGATGTGCTCATCCTTTTTGCACAAGGCGGCAGCAGGGGAGCCGTCCAGATCGAAGTCAGCGCGTCTGAAAAAGCGCCTGCTCCCACCTTACAGTTGTCCGGAGGACAAACGGTTACATCAACGCCAACTTTCACGCACACTCCGTCACCAAGCGCAACGCCAACCAGCACGTGGACGCCGTCGGCAACGCCATCGCGAACGGCGACTCCGACCCCCACGCCAATTCCCAGTCTAACATCCACTGCGACTGCTACGTCGACGCCCTCCGCTACAGCCACCCGCACGTCTACGCCCACATTCACTCCGGCGCCTAGTTCGACATTCACTCCTACAGCAACACCGACTCCTTCTACAACGCCTACGAGGACGACTACGCCCACATCCACCCCCATTCCCAGTGCGACGGCCACGCCTTCTATTACGCCCACACCCAATGCCACATACACACCCACGACTACGGCCACGCCCATCTACGACGCCTCATCGTTCTTGTGGATGCAGGAGGCCGAAGACGCCGTGGTGGCCTCTTCAATGGCGATTGCGACGGCAGAGGAAGCATCCGCCTGTCTGTATATCTTCAGTATCGAGGGTTGGAGTGGCGAAGGCGCTATTTTCACTTTTGAAGCGCCCTCGACCGGCCAATACTATCTTTGGGCCCGCGCCATGGGCCTTAGCTGGAAGCACAATTCGTTTTTTGTCGCCATAGATGAAGGCGAAAGCTTTCATTATGAAATTCCACCGCTTGATGAGGTGTGGACATGGGCCTGGCGTCCGGTTCATCCAGACCGCGAGCCGGTCGCCCCGTTTACACTTACTGAGGGGACTCACACCATCCATTTTCGCAACCGGGAAGTGAACGCGCGTTTGGACGCTATTCTCTTGACCGATGATCCCAACTATGTTCCAGACTACGTAGCGCCATGTCCGCCTACAGCGACCCCAACGTCAACCCTCACCCCGACATCAACGATTACTCCCACCCCGACATCGACCCCATCACCAACATTGACTCCAAGCGCAACCCAAACTTCCACACTTACGCCAACATCGACTCCGACCAAAACGCCAGCGCCAGTTGATCCCTGCATAGATGACTATGAACCGGATGACGCGCCAGAAGAGGCTCGATTGATACGCGAGTTCATCTTACAGTGGCGAACTTTCCATCGTCCAGGAGACAAAGACTACGCGACTTTCAAGGGCATCGCCGGGACGACTCTCAACATCTACACCCGCGTGGATTCGTGGAGCGTCGACACTGAAATCACGCTGTATGAAAAGGATGGTGCAACGCAAATTGCATATAACGACAATGATCCTGTTCACGCGCCTGCAAGTTCGATCATCTGGCGACCTTCGCACACCGGCGCGTACATCATAAAGATTGAGTCAGGACAAACCAAGCAATTTGGATGTTCGACGCGCTACACGCTTGCCATTGAACGAGCGCCGTCGGAGACATGGCTGGCGTTACTCCTGAGATAACCCTCCAATTCCATAATGATCTTTCTTCTCATTGCTCTTATCAAATCACCGGCATTCTCGACATGGGCGAAATCCACTGCATCATGTGGGAATGGAAATCATGTACATCAGCAGGAGACCATAATCATATTATGACGTTTCGCATGCATCAGATACGGTGGATATTGGTTTATATCATACTTTTGGCGGCGATAAGTTTCTCTATCGTATGGAGTGGCGCGCGCGCGGCTCTTGCAACGACATCGCTAATTGATACAGGGTGCGGTCTGGCGGAACAGGAGGGCGAGAACGGAAATCGCTTCGGCGCCTTTGTTATTGGCGTTGACGGCGCAGCCAGCGGCGGTGGTTATGTTCATGTGCCCAAGGGTGCGGCCAATAGCTATTATGTTCCGGACGAGCGGCACA
>JAADII010000148.1 GCA_013151415.1 Chloroflexota bacterium | reverse complement strand
CATGCTCAGTTGAAACGGCTCAAAGCGCCGGAAGGCGTCCTGCTCCTGGATGACATTGTGGGCATGGTGTCGGTGGAGCATTACAACGAGCTCGTCGCTCCGCATTTGCGGCGAATCTTCGATGAATTCGAGGGGCTCATCCGCATTTATCATAACGACACCCCCTGCGCGCATCTCTACCCGGCGCTGGCCGAAGCCAATTTCGACGTCTTCAACTTTTCTCACGAAGCGGATATTGCTGTGGTTAAGGCCCAAATGGGGCATCGCGTGGCCCTAATGGGCAATGTGCCGCCATTGGAAATAGGCGTGCGCGGCGGGCCGGACGCGGTGGCCGCGCATGCCAAAGCCTGTCTGGATAAGGCCGCTCCGGGCGGGGGGATGATCCTGTCGGTTGGCGGCGGCGTCTCGCCCGGCATGCCCGCAGAAAATATCGACGCCATGTTGGCCGCAGCCCGCGACTGGGTTAAGCCGTCATCGGAAGAGATCGCGGCCATGAAAGAGGCCGCAACGGCAAAGACGAGAAAAACAGCGGCTCGTCGCAAGCGAGGCCGACGCGCTCGCAGGAAAAGAGAACGTATGAGCGACGCCTCTTAAACGCAATCCATCGGACAAAACCCGACGCTAAACGCCGAGGTCAGCCAACCGATATCAAAATCCGGGAGAAAAACATGGATATTCACCTTTACCCCGACAAGAAATCATTGAGCGAAGCGGCCGCGCAACACGTCGGTCGGCGCATCAATCAGGCCATTGGCCAGCGCGGAGAAGCCAGCATTATTGTGGGCGCAGGCGCTTCTCAGGTCGATTTTCTGGCTTCTTTGCGAGACCTGACAGACGTTGACTGGACGAAAGTCGTCATCTTTCATCTGGACGAATATTTGGGAATCCCGGAAGACCATCCGGCCAGCTTCCGGCGTTTTCTCAAAGAGCGCCTGTTCGATCATCTTCCGTTTGCGTCCGTTCATCTTTTGGCGGGCGACGCGGCCGACCCCATGCAGGAATGCGCCCGTTATGCGGGTTTACTGGCCGAACGCGTCATCGATGTCGCCTGCATCGGCATCGGCGAGAACGGCCATCTCGCGTTCAACGATCCCCCGGCCGACTTCGACACCGACGCCCTGGTTCACATTGTCACGTTGGATAGAACATGTCGGCAACAGCAGGTCAATGAAGGGCATTTTCCATCCATTGAGGCCGTGCCGCCCCAGGCTCTGACGCTGACCATTCCGGCCATTCTTGCGGCTCAAGCCATCTCCTGCGTCGTGCCCGAGAAACGCAAAGCCCCGGCCGTGCAATGCGCGCTGGAAGGCCCGCTTTCGCCTCATTGTCCGGCCTCGATTCTACGCCAACACTCGGATTGCACGCTCTTTCTGGATCATGATTCGGCGTCGCTCCTCTCGGGAAACGACGTCCAGGTTAGATGACTTTGAGGGTGAACGCGTCTTTTCGTGACAAGACAGAGCATGAAACCGAGAGGCCAAACAAACGAGGGTGTCAGTCACATAGGAAAAAACGCTCGCGTCGATCTCAAACATGTCAAAATCGTTGCGCCATGGGCGCTCTATCAGACGCGCTCCTAATTTGAAACGGGTGGGAGATTGGAGTATCATTTCTACATGTCCCTCATCCTCGCTTCTGCATCGCCCCGCCGGCGCCAGCTGCTGACCGTTTTGGGCATTCCCTTTTGTGTGCAAACCGCAGACATCGACGAAGGCATTCTTCCCGACGAATCGCCTCTCGCGCACGCCCGACGACTGGCGAAAACGAAAGCGCTCACCGTAGCGACCCGCGTCGATGACGCGGTCGTGCTCGCGGCCGACACCATCGTGGTGCAGCATGGCCGCATCCTGGGCAAGCCGCGGGATGCCGCGGAGGCTCGACATATGCTACAATCCCTGCGCGACGCGCCGCATCAGGTCATCACCGCGGTGGCCGTGACGTTTTTCAATCCATCCACCGCATGGCGCGAGATGCTAACGAGCGAACACGTCGCGGATGTGATCATGCGGCCCTATACAGACTCGGAAATCGAGGCCTACATCGCCACAGGCGATCCCCTGGACAAGGCCGGCGCGTATGCAATCCAACATCCCCAGTTCCGACCTGTGGCCCGTTATGAGGGTTGCTTCGCGTCCATCATGGGCTTGCCCCTGGCCCTGGTCGCGGAGTTGCTCATCCAGGCCGGTTTCACACCCGATCCCCACTGGCCCCAACGTTGTCATCGTCTCACAGGGCATTGTTGTCATCACCCATGAGTTATTTCGCCCCGGATACGAATCCAGAAGTCGAAAAGCGGCTAATGCGTATGTTGCGCGAGGCTTCGCCTTTGCAAAAGTTGCGAATGGTTGGCGAACTCAATGCTTCGGTGCGGGCGCTGGCCCTCGCGGGATTGCGTCAACGCCATCCTCACGCCGACGAAGCGGAATTGCGACGTCGGCTGGCGAGCATTTTGTTGGGCGAGGAATTGGCCGAGAGGGCCTACGGGCCGTTGCAGGAGGAAAAGCGTGCTTCCTGAACCCTTACGCGTCACCCTCCTGGTGATTGATGCACTAGAGGCGTTGGATGTGCCCTACGCTTTAGGAGGCTCAATGGCCAGTAGCATCCATGGCGTCGCCCGAAGCACAAACGACAGCGACCTTGTGGCCGATCTTCAACCTCGACACGTAAAACCATTTTTGCGAGAGTTGGGAGAGGCGTTCTACGCAGATGAACGGGCGATCCAGGAAGCCATTCGACGCCGAAGCAGCTTTAACCTGATCCATCTGGAAACTATGTTCAAGGTGGATATCTTCATTCCAAAAACGAGTAAGTTCGAACGCGCTCAGATCGCCCACCGTCAGGCGTTTCCTTTGGCGGCCGACATAGAACGGAAGATATATGTCACCTCGCCGGAAGACACGATTTTGGCCAAATTGCTGTGGTACAAAATGGGCGGCGAAATCTCTGAACGTCAATGGCGAGACGTACTGGGCATTCTTGAAGTTCAGGGAGATCGCCTAGATATGTCCTATCTTCGCCGCTCCGCTGAACATCTTGGAGTGCGGTCATTGCTTGAAAAGGCTGTTAAGCAGATTTGAGACGAACCCGAAATCATCTCCGCTATGCACGGAATTGTCCTACGCGTGTTATCCGATTTCATCGACGTTCTCACAGATGAGGGCGAACGCTGGCAATGCAAGCTGTTGGGCCGACTCAAACGTCGTCGCAGGCGCACCACCCTCATCGTGGCCGGTGATCGGGTGAGAATCAAGCCGGTGAACGCGGAAAAACGCGAGGGGCTCATCGTCCATATCGCGCCGCGCACCCGCGCGCTTTCGAGACGCCGGCCCGGAAGCGATTTCCCCATCGAGGACGTGATCCTGGCCAATCCCGACGAAATCATGGTGGTGTTCGCCGCGGCCCGGCCCGAACCCAACCTCCACTTGCTGGATCGTTTTCTGGTCGCGGCCGAAGCCTCGGAAGTGGAGCACATTTTCATCGTCATCAACAAAATCGATCTCACAGGCGAGGAAAAGGCGCGAGCCCTGTTCGGTCTCTACGAAGACGTGGGCTACCCCGTTTTCTACACCAGCGCGGTCACAGGCGCGGGCGTGGACGCACTCAAACGGCAATTGCGCGACCGCATCACCGTATTGGCCGGGCCGTCGGGCGTGGGCAAGTCTTCGCTTATCAACCGCATCGAGCCGAGCCTGAACCTGCGCGTGGGCAAAGTCATGGACATCGGCAAGGGCCGTCACACCACGCGACGGGCCGAGCTCCATCCCCTGAGCGGCGGCGGCTTCATCGCGGACACGCCCGGCTTGCGCGAGCTGGGCTTGTGGGACGTGCGTCCTGAAGAGCTATCGGACTATTTTCCCGAAATCCGCCGGCTCGCGCCCCAATGCCGCTTCGCGGACTGCACCCATGTGACCGAACCCGACTGCGCGGTGCGCGAAGCGGTCAAAAAAGGCGAAATTTTCCCCCAAAGGTGGGAAAGCTACACCATGCTCTTTTACGGCCTGGATGTGGACGACGCCACCGGCCTGGGCGTGGAGTAA
>JAADII010000065.1 GCA_013151415.1 Chloroflexota bacterium | reverse complement strand
TGGGGTGTTGGTGGGGGTGGGCGTTTCGGTGGGGGTTGGGGTGGGCGTGTCGGTGCCGCACTTGAGATTCGGGTCCCTGAGAATGAAAATATTGTCTTCATAAACCATATAGCCCGGCGCATTGATGCGAATGTGGTCCACATCCACAACAACGCCTTCCAATGAGGTGGCCTGATAAGCTTCCAAACCAGGGGGCGGCTCGACAATAATGTGATAATAGGGAGGCGGGGTTGTCGGCAGATAGAAGTTATAAAAACCGCCGCCATCGGTCATCACCGTCTTGACAACGCTGTCCAGGGCGTCGGGTGCGTCGCTGCGCCACGCATTCAACGTGACGTTGGCCACAGGAACCATGCCATCGCAAGTCAGCTCATACACATAGCCTCGCAGACGCGTGGCCGGGGGGCCGGGGGTCCAGGTGGCCGTGGGGGTGGGCGTGGCCTGCTGCATCTTGAAGAACACCTGAGCGCACGCGGCTCCGGCTCCCACTGTCACTTCCACGGTCATTTGGGTCGGAGGCACAGGAACCCAACCGGTCTCGGGAACCAGGTTCACCACCCAATCGCCGGCTGTCAGAGGTGAAAACTCGAAGTACCCTTCACCATTTGTGGTGGTGGTCATTTTTGCTGCGGGATTGCCTTTGGGGTAAGCTTCCACCGTCCAACCGGAAAGAGGCAAATGCAGTTCATTGAGAACATAACCCTGGATGCCGTCGGTGCATGGAGGTGGAGTGGGCGCTGCCGGAGCGGCCGGAGCAGTCGCCTGAACGGGTGAAGCCAGCGCCAAAACCAACACCACGACAATCAGCAGAAAACCGGCTGATAAGGCCGCAATACTGCGGGCATGCTTACGTAGGAAATGCAATCGATTCGAGTGATGTTGTAGCATTGTCTGGAACCTCCTCCAGAATGGGCGGCGCCACCGGCTCAATGCGTCATTTTGGAATGCTCATTTGTCTAGACGCCAAAGAACCGATAAAGTTGCGCCTCGGATGGAAATTTTAAGAAAGTCGCTGGGGCGGACCGCCCCCCTGCTCGCCTGGCGTGCCCAGGCGCTGGGAGCGCATCGCCTTATCATTCGAGAGATTCAATCGCGTATACCAAAGCCGCCTCCAAAAATACGCAAACGTCAGACTAACCACGAACAAATCAACGTCTATTGTAACAGGCGCTGCGTTATTTGCAAATGTGCGTTTCAAGAAAGAAATCTTGTCGTTTCGCGGCGTTTTTGTCATTCATGTGGCCGCGCGCGGGCCACATGGCAGGTCTACATCCCCGTTCCTGGCGAGATGCGCTGACCGCTCAGGTCTTTGAGCAGTCCTGGCAAGTATAAATTATATGACCCAAGGAATTTTAGTGTATATCTCAGACACAATTCGCCTTCACCGGTTTCGCGAATTTTAAGGTAATATTGTCCATGAGCGGGCGCCGGAAACTTGAGACGTCCTGTGCTCGAACTCAAAAGAGCCTGAGATTCGGAAAAATACGGCGCTTCGAAAAGAAACAGTTTCGATCTCGTCTCGCTGGTTGCAGCAACGTTGACCACAAAGGTGTAAATGACGCCCGCCTGCCCCTGGAACACAAACCAATCCTCGTCGGCCGGAGAGTCGAGACGCAGCGCAAGCGACCCCTGATTGGGGCGAATGGGCAGGGCGTCTTGCCAAACGTCATTGGGCTCTGTGGGGTCGGGCGGGGAGCAGATGGCCGAGGACGTGGGCGTGACGGTGGGAGTCGGGGTTGGCGTGCTGGTGGGGGGCGATGGCGTAAGCGTCGGGGTGAAGGTGGGGGTTTGAGTCGGAGTCGAGGTGGAGGTTGGGGTGGGCGTGTTGGTGGGATTGGACAAGGTCGTGGGGGTTGCAGTTGGGGTGGGCGTGTTGGTGGGGCTGGACGAGGTCGTGGGGGTTGCAGTTGGGGTGGGCGTGAGCGTGGGAGTGGGCGTTTGAGTCGGGGTGCGCGTCGGCGTGGGCGTGCGTGTTGGCGTGGGGGTTGCAGTGGGTGTGTTGGTGGGAACGAGCGATGTGGGCGTGGGCGTCCGGGTGGGCGTGGATGTTGGGCCGCCATCGCAGGCCAAAGGCAACGACATGACCGCGCCCACCCACTCCAGTTCAGGAGAATCGATGTTCTTGGACTCGACTTGCACGGCCAGCCAGGTGGCGCCAGCGGGCACATTCACTTGAATCGTATAGCTATCCCAATAGCCATTTTGATTTTGATTGTTGCCGCCGGTGAAAGGATTGTCGATGCGGGTGGCTGTAGGCGAATCGATAATGGTTGTGGCGGGCGCTGCGCCCGACCCCGCCTCATACCACAAGGCCGATTGCGTGGCCGGTGAGGCCCCGGCCCCGCCAAGAAATAGAATGAGACGCGCGGTGCGGTCTGCGCTCGCGGCATCGAACGTATAAGTGACCACAACCGTGCCCGGCCCAGCCGGAGGGGCGTTGTGCCCGGCGGCCAGATCCAACCCTTCGGCAATGCCAATGAGATGCCGGGCGGAGTCGGCCTGGCTGTATACGAGCAGCAGTTCAGCGCCGTTGTTGTAGACATCGAGATTGTCCATGCCCGCCAAAACATAACTTCCGTTTCCCGTCACCACCGCACCCACATCCCCGCGATAGGCGTAGGAAAACCGGTCGGGTTGCCATGAAGCCGGCCCGCCAATGGGCGTGGGGTTGTCAACAGCAACGCCATTGAGCGTGACCGTGGGATCGCCATCATGAACTGCGGGATTGAAAAGCGCTGGATCGTTTTCGGGCTGATCGCCTGTATCTGCGCCATTCCAATATAGGCTCGCCTCGACAATGACGGCGCCGGTGGGAACGCCCGTGACGCTAAATGCGCCGTTGTTGCCGGTGGTGCCATCGGCGCCCAAACCATAGGCCAACACCCCGAGATCGGCCTCGTCGGTGCAAGCGCCCAGGGTGCGCACCTGGAGCGGCGCATCGGCATTGCCGGCTTGCGCGCTCCTCATGGACCAAAATAGAAAACCAAGCAAAAGAGCGCCGCTCAACACCGCGAGCAGGCGTTTGTTCGCTATAGCAGAGAAAGATATCGGCTTCATGTTGATGAGGACGGCTTGCCACCTGACGAGTTACGCCCACCACGCGCGAAAAACGCGTCAGCGGCGCAAAAGGAATCCGAGGAAAAGCTTATGCGCCGCGATCGGCCCGCCGGGATCGTCCACTGCGATGGGCCCAAAGAGCTGGCTTTCGCCGCTAACATCTATGGCTTCCAGCCAGTAATACGAGGAGGCGTTGGTCGCGTCTTCATCGAGAAAACGATAAGACGCGGCGAGACCGTCTCCCGCGGCGGGGATGAAAGAGCTGATGCGTTGGCCGGGGTTTGAGGCGTCGGACCCGCGCCGCACGTAGAAACCGGCCAGATCCTCCTCGAGCATGGTCTCCCACAAAACCTCAACGCCATCAGCTGATAAAATGGCCCGAAAATCGCGTAGCTGCACGGCTGTGGGCGCGATATAGCCAAAATGGATGTCGAGGTTTTGCTGGCCGGCCGCCAATGTCACCACGCGGGTGGAGGGCGTTGTGGGCGCCAATAGAGGAGGCGATGTGGCCGTCACAGTGTATGTTCCGGCCATGACGTTCTCCACCAACCAGCGACCGTTCACATCGGACATGGCGTTATAGATGGAGCCATCTTCTCCGCTAATGGTCAACACGACGCCGTAAATCGCGTTGGAGGCCTCGTCGCCATCGAGCAAACTATTGCTGTTCGCGTCGTAAAAAGCCAGGCCGCCCAATGTCACTGGCTGATTCACCGAAGCCGCGGCCTCATTGTCCGCGTCGGGCGTTTCGCCGGCCGCGACAATGCGAGCAACGCTCACAATGGGCACAGCATGAGAAAGGGAGGGGTCCAATGTGGCGGTGATGGTGATGACGCCGCCCTGTCCAAAAGAGAGATTGCCCACTTCCCAACGATAAGGGGAGGTTGCGGTTTGAGTGACGGGCGGGTTGGCGACAATGGTGGGATTGACCAAAACCGATGGCAGCGCGTTGGTGATAACCGCGTTGGCGGCTTCGAGGATGCCTGTGTTGCTATACGAGATGGTGAAGGTGACCGGATCGCCGGGCAATACATTGCTTTCGGGCGTTACGGTCAGGGTGATGGCGGTGTTGGCCGCCGGCGCCTTGACTTTTAGTGCGGGATCGCCAAACAACACGTAGGTGTCGAGCAAATCGCGAAACACGCTATGACTCTCAAATAGCGACTGTTTGGCCAGGGTGGTCAGAGCGCCAAGCTCGGTTTCACCATCGACCACAGCCTGGAAAAAGGTGGTGTAAAGGTATTGGTGCCCTGTAGCCACGCCCAAACCGGTGGGCGTGAACGAGGCCACCGCGCCGCGGCCACTGGTGCGCACCATGGCCTCGCTGAGGCTGGTGAACCCTGGATTGATGTATTGACCCACCAGACAAGTCATGGGCAGAAAGACGGGGAAGATCGTATTATTCAGCGAAGAGACGTCGTCGCGGTCGAAGAACGAATCGCCCCAAGTGCGTTTGCTGGCGTGTCCATTATATGTGACGAACAAAGCGCCCTCATCAATGCTATTGATAATTGCGGTTTTCATGTCCGCGCTGTTGCCGTAGTCGCGTAAGTAATAGATCTCTCGCGATTCGGCGGGATAAGGCCAAATGTTGTCGGCCACGGCGTCCGAATGTTCATAAAAATTGCCCGCGCCATCGGGGTTGTCGGCCACGAACACCACGCGCTTTTGCCAATCGCCCGAGGCCGCGCTGGTTTCATATTGAATGGTGCGATTGACCATTTCCGCGGCTTGGGTGACCGTGTTGACGGGAAAACGGCCAAAATACAGGTCTGGCATGGCGTCGAAACCCTGATCCCAGGGCGAAAGCGTTCGCCCCGCCAGCGCGCCGCCAACACCAAAGTTGCTCGAAGCCACTTGCACATCGTACACGCCATCGGGCAGATCATAGAAATAGTAATAACCGTTCGCATCCGTGGTGGCCGAGGCGACCACAACGCCATTTTGCCACAGATCCAATTGCACTCCGGCGATGCCCGGTTCGTTCTCATCCTGAAGACCGTCGCCATCCAAATCGTTCCACACCCGATTGCCAATGGTCCCCGAGCGGTGAATGCCCGCATCCCAATCCAGCTGCGCTTGTTGGGCGTAGGTGTAGGAAATGATGTCGGTGAAGCCTGTAGCCGGATCGAAATCAGAATCGTAACGTTCATCAGCGCCCACATCCTTGGGCGAAAACGACCATCCCGCCGGTAAGACGACTTCGACTTGATAATCGCCGCTGGGAATGTCTTCAAAGAAATAGTAGCCTTCTGCATCGGTGACCACGGTTTGCACAATGGCGCCATCCCGCCAGAGGTTCACCGTCACGCCCGGCGCGCCGCGTTCGTTGAAATCGAAAATGCCATCTTTATCTTCGTCCCAAAACACGCGATCGCCAATGGCCGTGACCAACGAAGCGGTGTCGGGCGCGTTTAGGCTCGCCTGTTGAGCGCCGCCGATGTAACCGAAATCCACGGATAAGACCATCTTGCCGTCGCTGATTTTGATATCTCGAGCCGTATGCGCGTTGTCGCCATCACTATCATATTGCTCATCGCCAAATACATCCACAAACCGGTTGTCGGCGGCCGTCTCGCCCTGAAAAGGATCCACCGCGGCCAGCCAGGGCGGTGCGTAGATGGTCTCTCCAATGCCGTAGTTATCCAGAAAATCGTAATTGCCGTCACCAAAAAGGACCACATAGCGAGGTTTGGGCGAGTCCCAATAATGCGTGGCGTAGAAGATGAAATCACGGATGGCCACGGGCGACATCAGACCATTGTTGAATTCGTCGTACACATCCTGGAGGTCCACCACCATGGTCCGAAAGCCATTGGTTGCGGCTCGGTGATCGGCCAATTGTTGCGCCTGGGCTTTGAATTTTGCATGCGTGAGCACGAGGTAATCGGCCTGATTGGAGACCGCGCGCAAGTTGGAAGGTGCGTCGGCCAATATTTGCAACGGCGCTCGCCAGGCCGGGGCCGCGGCCGCGTAGTACTTGGCTCCGCCCGCGCCATTATCGGCCTCGAACTCCACGCTGAACGGGCCCGCGCCCGAGACCGTCGCGTCGAGAAGCCAGCGCGGTCGCTTGGGCTGAGTCACATCCAACACCCAAATGGCGGCGTTGCTAAAACCCTCCACGCGAAAACGCCAGACCCCGGCCTCATCGCCGCTGAAATGCAGCTCATCGCCCTGGGCGATGAAATCGCTCAAATAGGTCAGTTCGAACCAATTGACATAGCCCTGACTACTGGCATTGGTCAGATCATCGGGAATTTGCAGGCGCAACACATTGCCATTTTCGGTCAACACTGTGGAGCTGACCGGGATGGAAGGCGTCCAAAGAATGGCGCCATCGAAGTAATCATCACTCACCAATGTTCCATTGACCGACGTCTTGATATGATGGTCGGGATTGGGAAATTCGTTGACGCTGCCGCGCAAAGCCAGTGTGAGGGTGGCGGTGAAGGGCTGGCTACTAAGGCCGGGGGCGTCGAAATCGAATGTGCGATCGTTCTTATAGCCATAGGCGTCGCGGCAGATGCGGCTATTGGGCGCGCAGGCCTGAAAATAACGCCAATACCATCGGTCGGCATCGTCCCCTTTCAAAGGGAGCGCGCTCTTGTAGGTGAGGTCTTGCTCATAATGCTCGGTGCGCCAAAAGCTGAGGTCTAGAGGAGCCGTCCCAGGCGCGGCCGAAACCGCATTGGGCGATATGCGCTGCGCCTCTCCGGCCACAAACCAGTAGACATTCTCGTCCGTGTAGCGCGTTGTATGCGACTCGGCGTAAAAAAGAAAATAATCGCCCGGATCGAAACGATTGTCCCCGCCATCCTCCAACCAAAAAGCGACTTCCTCCCCTCGATTGAACAGTTGGAACGTGGATGTGTCGATGCCGGTTGGATCAAAACCCGCGGCGGTTAGATCCGCATAGTCCACGCGATAAATGCCGGGTTGCTGAGTAATTATCTTATAGCTGTCGCCTGTAATAGGCGCGGCCTCGACCAGGCCAGCAACAAAGCCAAACGAGATCAGCCAAAGCGCCAGCATGGTGATCGACCGAAAAACAAACGGATGACGAGAATGGAAAGGGCTCATAATCATCTCATCCACGCAAAAGGAGTGGTGTGTAAAGCATAGGGAAACAACTCCGCTCCATCGTCCACACCGCGCCCACCCACTCAAGCGCTGCAGGATTCAAGGCGTTTTTCGATTCCACCTGCACAGCGAGCCATGTGGCATGGGCGGGGATGGTGATCTTGATCTGGTATGAATCCCAATAGCCGTTTTGATTTTGATTGTTTTTTCCTGTGAAAGGATCAGCGATTTGCACCGCGCCCGGCTCGCCGATCAGCTGGTAGAAGGTGAGATCGGCCGGCGGAGCGCCCACGCCGACCTTATACCACAAAGCGGTTTCCGCGCGACCATCTGCGCCGCCAAGAAAAACATTCAAGCTGCCGCGACGTTTCACCGCGGCCCCGCGGAACTGGAATAGCGCGACTCGCGAGCCAGGGCCCACATTGGGGCCATTCGCGCCGTAAATGAGATCGAGGCCCTCGGCAACCCCAAGATAGCTGGGGCTGGTGTTTGCATCGCGATATGCGATCACCAATTCGGCGCCGTTGTTGTAGCCCTGCGTCCCATAGAAGTTGTCCATTCCCTCCAAAACATAGACCCCATTGCCCGAAACCATGCTCGAAACATCCGAGCGATAAGCGTAGGCGTAGGCGTCTCTCACGCCCACCCAGTTGGCCGGCCCCCCTATTCGATCGGGGCGGGGAACCTGAATGCCGTTCAGGGTGACCGTGGGATCGCCATCATGAATGCGCGGATCAAACGAGTCTGGATCGTCGCTCACGTTGTTTCCGTCATCCGCGCCGTTCCAATAAAGCCAGGCGAAAACCACCTCGGCGCCGTCAGGAATGCCCGTAACATTGAATGATCCGCCGGTGAGACCATCGGTTCCCAAGCCATAGGCGAGGGTGACAAGCCCCCCGGGATCGCCGCAATCGCCCAGCACGCGCACTTCCAGGGGCCTGTCGGCTTCGCCCGCATGAGTGAGAAAAAGAGGATAGCCCGCGCCCATAGCGAGCGTGGAAACAAAAAGAACGACAAGAACGAAGCGCAGTGCGCCGACTTTGCTGAGATGGTGGGAAAAGTTGAACATCATGTTCGCCTCCGAAAAAGAAGACGCCGAACATCTGAATTTTGGCGCGCGTTATAAAAATGCGGCGCTCTCAAGAAGCCCTTGGGCGCGGCCCGTTGAACTCGGCCGCGCCCACCTGACAGCCATTTCATTTGCGACGGTCGCGTTCAACCGCGGGCGATAACGCCAGCTCAATGATACGGCGCAATCGCCCACGACGCAACCACCCCCACGACTACAAACGACGCGGCGCACTCTCCTGTGTATGGTTGCTTTTGACAAACGACGCTGAGCGTCTGGAACCGGCTTAATGAGAAACGTCCGGCGTGCTAAACCCGACCCGACGCAGCAGGGCGTTGAGATAGGCGTGAAGAACCGAGCGCTCTTCGGGCAGAACGATGAACGCATCCCCCCCTGCTTGCAAGCCCTTGATCCAGGTGGCCAGCGGCATATCCATGCCGTAGAGGAAAACCGGTTTCATGCATTGGCTTCGCACATATTCGCAATATGCGATGTCCTCTGCATCCGCAACCTCCAGCAAGATGACATCGCTCATGAACAAATCAGAGGTGATGTCCTTGTCGCGTTTGACCTTGCGAACAATATGCCCCTCCTCGCGCAACAGAGACTCCACAATCTCCGTAGCTCGCTTGGAAGCTTCGCGATGGTTTCGCAAACTGGGTACGAGAAGAAAGGTCAGATGGGTCATTGAAAAAACTCGGCGCGACGCACGCTTGGGGGGGAACTGGCGCATATAGGTTCGGGCGCCACCATCGGCATAGTCCATTATGCTTCCTCGGGAGATTTTTTGAAGTTGCGGCAGATTCACCAACAGCGGGGGAAATCATGAACAAAACCCGCCGCCACACGCGAACACTGAGCAGAACGCCGGCGATCAAAAAAACAGCCACAAACAAGCAAGGCGCTCCCTGGCTTCAGGAGATGGAACAAGGCATTCTTGCTCCACTCATTCAAAGTTTACCTAGTTTGACGCCTTCTGACAATACTCGGGAGCTTACAATTAACTTACAGTTACGCCATCTTCATAAACGCGAAGGAAAAATTGAGCGCGCCAAATGACCGGCGGTCGAGCTCTGCGTGCAATACATTAACGCAGGGGGCAGACCAATGGATACGGGCAAGTTTTATTTTATCTTCTCCAACCGCTCCTTGACAAGAACGCGCACGCGCCTCAAACGCCGAGCGCATACACGCCTGAAGCCGACGCCACCAACACTTCATCGGCCATGTTTAAGAAAAGGCCATGCTCCATAACGCCGGGACGCGCCGATAGTCGTCTGGCCAGCTTCTCTGGATCGGGAATGCCGCCATCGAACCAACAACGGGCCAAATAATGCCCGTTGTCGGTCACATAAGGCTGGCCTTGAGAGTCACACCATAACTCGGCCCGGCAGCCCAGCGTCGCCAACCAACGCACGGTGGCTCTGGCCGCGAAGGGCGCAATTTCTACAGGCAGGGGCGCAAGCGCGCCCAAGCGAGTGGATAACTTGGCCTCATGAACGATGATCAACAAACGTTGGGCGTGGATCTCCACAATTTTTTCGCGCAGCAAAGCTTTGCCCAAGCCCTTGATCAAACCCAGATCGGGCGAAACCTCATCCGCTCCGTCCACGGCCAAATCCAAGGTCGAGACCTCATCCAACGAAACCAATGGAATCTTCCACGAACGCGCCAACGCGGCTGTCGCCTCTGAAGTGGGAACCCCTTGCACATTTTTCAGCTCGCCCTTCTGCATCTTTTCGCCCAACATTTCTATAAAAAACCGCGTCGTCGAGCCTGTCCCCAGGCCCAACGTCATGCCACTGCGCACAGATTGCAGAGCCGCAGCTGCGACCATGCGTTTCAGTTCATTTTCGGTCACGGTCTCCGCCTCACAGGGGTTCGATGATCTGGCCGCTATTTGCGACAGGCTGGAAGTTCAAGTACGGTGATGCTGCGATCGGCGTCGTTGCTTATGTATAACGAGCCGTCGAGATAGACCAACCCCTGGCCGCCGAGGGCGTCGCTCTGCGCGCCAACCGGGATCTGGCTCAGCAGCTGGCCCGTAAGCAGATCGATGACGAGCAACCGATCGCCGCTTACATCGACAACATACAGTGTACGCAAAGAGGCTTGAATCATCAAGGCGTGAGGAGCGCCGGGCGCGTCGATGATATCGATGACCTTAAGCCGGGTCGGATCGACCACATACACCTTGCCCAATTCAGGATAACTAACATATAGAAAACCTGTGACAGGGTCTTGAGCAATGCGCCTGGCGCCTGGCGGCGCGTCGGGAACCACGACAATGACCGAACCGCCTAATCGCAAGCCCAACAAGCCGCTGGCGCCATCCTGGCGAGTGAGCCATACGGTGTCGCCCGCGGCCAAAACAAATGTGGGCGACCCCGCAATCTTGACCTTATTGACAGGTTGGCCAGAGAGCGCGCGATACACCGACACCGTGTCGGAGCCCGAATTGGCCACATAGAGATCGCCGCCATCGGTGACGGTCAGGCTGCCGGGCCGGTCGCCCGCAGGAAAGCGTTTTTGCAGCTGAGCATTGGCCAGATCGAACACCGAGACCACATCGTCGCCATAGTTGCTGACGAAATAAAGGCCATTCCACACGGCAATGGCGGTGGGCGAGAGACCGGCGCTGCTGTGAGAGCCGAGATAATCGCCGGTTTTGGCATCCACCATGGCGATGGCGTTTAGATCAACCAGGCTGGTGAGGATGCGATTTTCGGCCGCGGCCAATGCAAGCGGCGCGCCGTTCAAGGGCAACGTGGCCTTATAACGAGGCAAACACGCGGGCGGCGGCGGGCCGGGCGTGGGCGTGAACGTGGGCGTGGGGGTCGGGGTTGGGGGGAGGTTGGGCGTTGGGGTTGGAGAGGGAGTGGGGGTGGGGTTCGAGGTGGGCGTGGGGCTGGGCGTGGGCCGGAATGGCTGGTGACCGGCCAGCAATAGGGGGAGATAATGCTGAAAGCCGCGACTTGTCACCAGATCATAAAGGAAATAGCTTGCCTGGGCCGTGGGATGCGTCACCCGAAGATAATAACGCCCGCTTGCAGGCGCGACCCAGGTGATGGCGGACCAGGGTTGCTCGGGGCCCACGTCGTCGTTACGCGCCAATTCCACGCCGTCGGCGTCGAACAAAGTCAATTGCGTGTCGCCGCCCTCGGTCAGTCGATCTGTGAAAAATTGATAACGCGCGCCGCTCTCGGCCTGAAAATAGAACCAATCCTCATCGCCGACCGCATGATAACTGAGGTCTGAGAGTCGTCCGGGAATGGGCGACAAAACGGCCTGAGCGCGAACATCATTGGGTTCGAACGCGTCGCGACCGGCGATGATGAACGGAATGGGCTCGCTGACATTATTCGCCGGGTTGCGGTCGGCCCAATCGGTGTGCACGCGCGCCTGAGCAAAATCGCGGCGCACCGCGTCGAACGTTGCGCCGCTTAGTGTAATAGAGCCGGATTCGCCCGGGCCCAGATCCGGCGCGGAGAAGACATAGGGGTCGGCGTTTAACAGGGTGACGCCTGGCTGGGTGGCCGTCCATTGAATATTTTGCAGACCCGAAGGGAGCGTTAGGGTGATGAGCACCCCATTCGCGAGGCCGGGGCCGATGTTTTCGTAATTTGCGCTCACGGTGAACGCCTCGCCGCCAGCCAACGTGCGGCCCGGTTGCAAAGTCAGGTCCGCGCGCATATCGGCCGCGACCACGTTCAACCAATAAAGAGGCGTCACGCTGTTGTCGGGGTTTTCATCCTTTTGATTGCTAAAGATGGATGCGCGAACGCCGAATTCGGCGCGGTCCACGCGTGATGGCATGGTTCCAGTGATGACCAAAGACGCGCTCTGATCCGCTTCCAGGCCGGGGAGCTGAAAGCGAATGGGAGGGCCAGGCTGAATTTGCACCTCGCCCAGATCGCTCTGAGCGCTCAAGCCCACTAACGGAGGCAATTCCGCTTCAACCACGGTGTATGCTGTGGCCAACGGCCCGCGATTCTGAAGGCGAAAACGAAATTCCACCGCCTCTCCCTGCGATACGTCATCAGAGGGCATGGATTCGAGCTCGATGCTCAGATCAGAACCGGCGAGATTGAGGCGCAGAGCCGGATCGCCGATAAGCCCAAAAGTGTCGATGAGATCGTGATAAATGCCCAACGAATCGCCCGTATAGAGCTCCAGCTTGCCGCTGACAAGCAGCGGCCCGAGCACGGCCTCGCCTTCTTGGAAAAGCGCCGTATAGAACCCGCGATGCAAATAATCATGGCCATGCGCCACGCCCAAGCCAGTGGCGGCCCAAACGGCCGCGGCGCCGCCATTGGGGTTGCGCACAAGTTGTTCTGAGAGTGAATCGATGGCCACCTCTTGAAAACGACCGTCAAGACAGGTCATGGAAAGATGCACTGGCAAACGACCGCCGTTGCTCAGGGTCGCGGCGTCTTCTCCGCGGAAGAGAAATTCGGCCGCCCAATAGGTGACCTGTCCATGCCCCACATAATTGGTGAGCAAAGCGCCTTGTTCAAACGCCTGCACAATGTCATTGCGGGCGGCGATGGAAGAGCTGTAGTTCACGCCGAGATAGATTTTCTGTTTGAGGGCGTCGTATTCCGTGGGCAATAGGTTATCGGCCACCAAATCGGAAAGATAAGGAAAATCACCAGCGGTGTCGGGGTTGTCGGTCACAAAGAGCGTGCGTTTCGGCCAGTCTCCGGGCCAGGGTGCGGTTTCGTATTGAATGGTTTTGTCGACCATCACATTCACTTCGGCCGGGCTGTTTACAGGAAACCGACCGATGTAATAATCGGGCAAGATGTCATCACCCGATACGGTGACCATCCGATTGTCGGCGGCCGTTTCCTTGATGAATGGGTCCACCACGGCCAGCATCGGCGGAATATAGGTTTTGCGGCCGGTTTGTTTGTAATCGCGCGGATCGTATGTGCCATCGCCAACCAACAACACAAAAGCCGGGGCCGGAGGCTGCCAATTGAAATAGGCGTAGCGCAAAAATTCGCGAATGGTTTCGGGCGAGGGGCTGCCATCGCCGAATTCATCGTAGATGGATTGCACATCGATGAGCATAACCCGATAGCCCTGGCTCATGCGATATTCGGCCAAAGGCTGGATCGCGTCCAGAAACTCGGCGTGGCTGATAATGAGATAATCGGCCTGATTGCCAGAAGAGCGAAGATTGGTGGGATAGGCCGCCTCGACGCTGGCGGGGCGAAGTCGAGCGCGCTCATCCTGCACCAGATAAGCGACCGTCGGCGAGCGATCGTCGCTGAAACGCACGCGATAGGGCGCGCCGCCATCGACCTGGAAACCGGTCAGGCGCACCGGTCGCGCAGGGTCGGTGACGTCGTACGCTTCCAACGCCGATTGCTCGAACCCCTGAATTTCATACAAGCGCCTGCCCGTGGTCGCGTCATTGAACAGGAGACGATCATCTTGGGCCACCAACCGTCGCGGATACGTGATCTCAAACCAATTCATGTATCCGGTCTCCAGGCTGGCGCCGGTGTCTCCGGGGGCGTGCAACCGCACTTCATTGACGCCATCGAACAGCAAGGCGCTATCAAAATCGTAACTGGCGTCCAACTGATCCTGTCCATCCCATTCGCCAACCCCGACTTGCGTTCCATTGATGAAGAACTGAAGGCGATGATCGGGATTGATGGCGTAATCGGCCGTATATCCGCGCACAACCATGCGCAAGGCGGCCGTCGCGCCGGGCGCCACATCAGACAAAGGCGCATCGAATGTCAGGGTGGGAATGGGATTTCGCCCCCCCACTGTATAACGTTTCCAATACCAGCGTTCGGCCTCGCCCGCGGGCGGCAAGCTGCTGAAATAGATTTCATTACGTTCGCCGCGATAGACCGCTTGATATTGGGAAACCTGAACCCCGCCCTGATTTGGGTTCACATCACGCGTGGTCATGCGCAGTCCGTCGTCGGCGCCCCACGAAAGCCAATACACGCGTTCGCGCGCGTAGCGATTTTCGCTTTTCTGGCCATAAAATAGAATATAATCGCCGGGATCAAAACGACCGTCGGCCTCACCATGCACATAAATGGCTCTTTCACCGTTTTGGTCGGTGAGACGAAACGTAACAGGCCGGATCTTGCTCATGTTCACGCCTGTTGCGAGCACATCCTCATAGGTGACGATATATAACCCCTCTTGCTCCACTCGAATGCGCAGGCGCTGGCTCACATTGGTCTGATTCAGATCGAGCGCCTGGGGTTTGGCAGGCGGGCGTCGCCAGGCTCGGGCTTGCTCGTAATTTATAAACACGCGTTGGAAAAGCGGCTCGAAATAGGGGTCGGGTCGCGGGAGCGCGGCGGTTCGCGTGGCGGCGACGTCATCGAATTCCAGGGCCACGCGCAAGCGCTGATGCACGCGCAAGCGTCCCGCCCCATCATATTCCATAGGCTCAAAGAGCACGCGAACAAATCGTTGATCGCGCAGATATCCGATTTCGCCCAAACGAACCGGCTGATAGTTCAGTTCCGCCGCGATCTCCCTGTCAGGCGCATATTCGTAGCGCTGCTTGGTGCCAATATAGGCCTGTTGTGGATCGTCCAAGGCGAAAAACGCGTCGGGATCTTGCTGGAAGCGAGGGGCGAGCTCCGGCTCCTCTAGAGGCGTTGGCTCAATGCGCACCCTTTCAAAATCTTTTGTAACCGCATCGTCCAGCACGCGCAAGCGCACCTCCCCTTCCGGCGGAATGGCCACCAACACCGAGGTCGCGGGCAAACGAGGCGCTCCGGGCTTTCCGGTCTGGCCGTCCAGGCCTTCGGCCTCGACGCGCACGAAACCGGGCGCGTTGACGCTGGGCAGGAGCTGAATATTCGAGACATACAGTTCCAAAACAACGCGGTTCGCGTTCGCTTCGCGCAGATGAAGGCCAGGCCGAGGTCCCGCGGCCGCGCTCAATGAACTGGCAAAAAAGAAAATCGCCCACGCGACGAATAACAACCAGGCGCGGCCGCGCCTGGCTTGAAGTGCGGCAAAAGAAAAAGAACGGCCGAATCGTCGCGTTTCGATCATCTTGGTGTTCCAGACTTTACGCTGTATAATGCAATCAGCTGCGCGATGCGCTCTTGTAAGAACCTCCAGCGCATCTTCTATTTCAGCATCTTCAACCTTATCTTATCATGACGTGGCAACACTGGAAGCTTTTCCACAAACGGTCTTGCAATTTCCTTACGAATGCATAAGCGAATGACGGCCGCGGCATGGCTTCTGAATGTGTTTCGGGCGGTCTGCGCTTTGCACAAAGCGGGCCAACCCGGCCAATGATCATGAGTTGCATAAAAAAAGACGGCCAGGAGGCCGTCTTAGTTACGAGAAAGTGGGCGCAGTCCTTCAGTGCGAGCCAAAATAGTCGGCTGAATCGGCCCACACAACGCGCTCTTCATAGTTCTCGATGAACCGCAATAACTCGCGCTTGAGCGCGGCCCATTGTCGTGAACGCAGTGCGCGGCGCAATGTAGCCTCGTCGGCTGCATCGACAATGGCCATGATCTGCGGCACGCGGCCATAGGCCGTATAGAACACATCGGTGGGCGGCAAACCAATTTCCACCAGACCGGGCGCGAAACGGTTGTTGATGAACTCAGAGTATTCCTGTTCTCGACCGGGACGAATATCCCAGGTCATAATCATGTGTAAGCGAGCCATCAGCTTGACTTCATCCTTCGACGAAAAAACAATTGGGCCTTGTCAGCATACCAGATGGCGCGCCTGGATGCAAGGAATCGGGGTGTTCGTAGCCATCTTGTTGCTTTTAGGACTCAACGTTCGCCCCGCGCATGCGCAAGAGGATGAGAAATACCCAGGAGGGTTCACGCTCATCCCTGTGAAAGCCCAATCCATACGTTTGCTTTCCATGATTGTGGACGCCCACATACGAGAAGCAGAGGATGGTCAGGTTTATGTAGACATACAGGCCGTATACCGAGTTCATAATCGCAATAAGAAGGGAGGCGAAACGCTTAGCGTTGCGTTTCCGGGCTATGCGGTGGATGGGCCGCCGATTGATCAGGTCACGCTAAAGGCGGGCAAACGAGAAATTCGGTTCAGCGAAGCGCGCACCCAGTGGTGGATCGCGGATGTGGATCTAAAGGCTGACGAGCGCGTCAATTTGTTGCTTTCGTATACCGCGCGGTTGGGCGACGCGGCCGTATTGCGTTTTCGCTATCCGCTAGAGCTGACGGCGCAACAATGGGCGGGCGCATTGGAAAGCGCGCGCTTCACCTTGGCCTTCGACGAACCGCCCAATCCGCAATCATGGCTCAAGCTGACGCCGCAAAACTACCAACTCACAGCCGAATCCATCACTTGGTCTTACGAAGCCAAGGATCCGGCGCGACCCATCGATTATGTTTTCTTGCGGCCATCGCTCTGGCGCGAGCTGCGCGAGGCGAGACGAGCTGCGGCCGCGAGCAATGCAAGCGCGGAGGATTTTCTCGCCCTGGGCGAGATCTATGGGCGACTGGCCACCCTGGAAAAGGATTCAAACCTTTTCGAACGCTATTTTCCCCTGGCCGTCGCCGCCTACAACCAGGCGCAGGTCGCGAACCCAACGCTGGCCCGCCCCTATTTGGCTTTGGCCCAACTTTATGGCCTGAAAGCGGAACAATCTCAACCGCCCGATCCATCCTATCTGGCTTTGGCCACCTCTCAGCTCGGGGGAGCGCTGCAACATGGCGTGCAAGATGCGGCCATTGTGGATGCGGCCGCGCGCAATTACGCGTTGCTCATAACGCAAGCGCGATTACGCGGCGACTTCGAGGCCGCAAATCAGTATTTGAAGGAGGCCGAGATGGTGAGCGAAAAAGCGCCCGCGTTGAGCGAAAGCCCACTTATGCAAGAAGCGAAACGCCGGCTGGCCATAGATTGGGCCGAAAGCGTATTCCAAGACCAAGGCTCTGGCCCGGCGCGCCGCGTCTTGACCGAGCTGTTCGGCGCGGATGTGGTCACGCCGAATCAGGGCAGCTTTGCCCGCATTAGTTCGTTGCATGTGGAAACCGAAACCGCGGCCGGAATGCGGGTGCTCCGCATCCAGGCTGCGCCTCGCGAGGATGGCGAGGCGTTGGTGACGCAGCTCTTTCGGGCATTGAGCCGCACAGAAACCGGCAAGATCATGCAAGAGTCGGCCGAAACCCCCACGCTGCGCATTGAACTGATGTTTGAGAGTGCAGAGGAATTGGCGGCGGCCCTGAGATCGTTGGCCGAAGTGACGCCCGACGAACCCGAATGGGCCATGTTGCATGCTCTCCTCCGCCCCGAACTCTTGCTCTGGGAACAGCAAGACGAAGGCTGGCGCAGCGAAGTGCGCTTTAGTGAGCGGGTGAACTTATCTGCGGTGGCGAATCGGCTGGACGAAGAGGCCGCGAAACTGGAAGCCGCGGCCACAAGCCTCAATGAGGCCGATCCGCTCGAGTCGCTTCTGGCGCGAGTGTGGCGGGCCGAGGCCCAGGTGTGGCGACGCCTGCTCGAGAACAACCGCGCCCGTTACACGCTGACCATGCATCCCGAACCGGGCGCGCCCATTGTGCGCATTTGGTCGTTGGAGCCGGGCGACGATATCACCATGAGCGGACAGGCGATGCGTTACAACATTGTCCCTTATCTTATCGGTGCGTTGGCCGGCTATTTTGTCATTTTGATTGCGCTTTTGACCCTACGCGGATTGTGGATGCGTCTTTCCGAACGTCGAAAATCCAGGGCGTAGCGCGCGAGCAGCGTTCAATCCTCGCCGACGAAACCGCTCTAATCTCGTAACCCTGATCACCGACGCGAGCGCGATGATCGGCTAATATGGTTTTATGAGCACCTACACGGCTTCCATGGGTCCTGTTCATGAGCGCGTGCGAACGCGTGCTGAAAATGGGGGGGTGTGGTTCGATTTTTTCCTGATATTGACTATGGCGGTCACATTCGCCACTTCATTGGCGGCTGCGCAATGGGCCAGCGGCCTTGCGCAAATTGCGCCGGTGGCGGTGATGGCGGTGATCGCGGGGACCCTGGTCGCGCGTAGCGGTTTCAGCGCGCGTTTTGCGCTGGTCTATAGTCTCAGTGTGGGAGCGGCCGCAGTGCTGAGCAGCATCTCGTTGCTTGCGCCAAACACCCTTCCCGCACAACAGCGCGTGTATTACATTTTGGAGCGCACCGGAAACTGGATGTATCGGGCCATGATTCAGCAGCCGGTGGCGGATCAATTGGTCTTTGTGCTGTTTATGGCCGCTCTGACATGGGTGCTGGCTTTTAGCGCGGCCTGGAGCTATTTTCGCAACGGTCGCAAATGGCAAACCGTATTGCCGGTGGGCGTGGCGTTGCTGATCAATCTCTATTATGCGCCCGCTCATCTGCGGTTCTATTTCGCGATTTACTTGCTGGCCGCCATTTTGCTTTTGGTGCGCGCGACCCTAACCGAACGAGAAATCGAGTGGCGAAGCGAGCGCGTTTATTTTCCCATGGACATCGGCTTCGACTTTATGCGGGATGGGATCATATTCGCGCTTTTCATTATTACGGTGGCCTGGATCTTGCCCGACGCCACAGGTGGAAACCGGCTGAAAACGATTTTGCAACCTTTGGAAGAGCCGTGGCAAAACTTTCAAAAGGAGTGGTCGGATCTGTTCAACACCGCGGCCTATGGACGCGTGGAAGTGCAACCGGTGTTTGGCACCAGCCTGGCCCTCAGCGGCCCGCGCACCGTGACCGACGCGCCAGTGATGGATGTGAAAACGCCGGTCAATCGTTATTTTCGCGCCACCGTGCTCGACACATACACTTCGAGCGGGTGGTTTTTGCAAGAGGCGACCGGGCTGGACCTCACCGAGGTCGAAAAGGTGCAGACACCCAAGTTCAAAGCCCGACGCGGGGTGATCCAGGAATACACCACATTCATCGAGACCAACGTGCTCATTGCTGCGCCCCAGCCCGAAAGCGTGGATATGCCGGCCGATGCGCGCGTGCTGCTGCCGCCCATCGAAGAAGCTGGAGCGGCCGGCGCCGGCGAACAGCGGGTGGGCGAATTGGCCATGCTCATCGCGCATGAAACATTGCGCAAAGGCGACAGCTACCAGGCTGTGAGCTATATCACCATCGCCAGCGTGGAAGAACTACGCGCGGACCACACCAATTATCCTGATTACATCAAGGAGCGTTATCTTGCCCTGCCCGACACGATTCCGCAGCGGGTGTTTGATGTGACGGAAAAACTGACCCAGGGTCTGGACAATCCTTACGACATCGCGAAACAATTGGAAACCTATTTGCGGGGGTACGAATACAACGAATCCATCCCCGGCCCCAAACCGGGGCAGGACGCCGTGGACTATTTTCTGTTCGAAGAAAGAGCCGGCTATTGCAACTATTATGCCAGCAGCCTGGCTGTCATGTTGCGTTATTTGGGCATTCCCACGCGGCTGGCTGTCGGCTACGCTACGGGCGAACCGATCCCCGAAACGGGAGCGTATCGTTTACGCGAAAAGGATTTGCACACGTGGGTCGAGGTTTTCTTTCCCACTTACGGTTGGATCGAATTCGAGCCGACCGCATCCGAGCCGGTGCTGGCGCGGCCTTCCAGCGCAGTCGAGACGCAGGACGATCCCACCGAATTGGGGCAAAACCTGAGCGAAAACAAAGACCCCGAAGAGGACGCGGGCATCGAGCCGGAGCCAGAACAAGGCGGGGGCGCGATGGGCTCGGCGTTGAGCGCGCCCGCGGAGTTTATCGGCCAGAGATGGGGCTATCTTTTGCTCATGGTCTCGATCTTGGGCGTTTTGCTCCTGGCTATTTGGAGCGCTCGACGGATGACGCAGCCGCCAAAACCGGGTAAGAAGCCCGTCTTTCGCACTGTGCCTGCGGGCTTTGCCGTACGGCTTTGGGAAAAACTGGTGACGTGGGCGCGACGATTGGGTTTGACGGACGCGCCCAGTCTTACGCCATTGGAACGCGCGCATATGATGGCCGAGCTCGCGCCCGAGGCCGCGGCCGACATTCAAGCCATCACCCAATTATACATTCGGGATCAATACAGCCCGCATCCTATCACGGTGGACGACGCCAGCGAGGCGCACATGCGCTGGCTGACGCTGCGGCCCCTGCTCATCCGTCGCTGGCTGGATATGCGTCTGCGCATGCCTAAGGGGCTGCGCCGGGCGCTATTTTGG
>JAADII010000047.1 GCA_013151415.1 Chloroflexota bacterium | reverse complement strand
TTGGCAATGATTTGGATGTTTTCTCGCCAGATATTTTCGGCGGATTCTTTGAAAAGGATGGTCAATTGATGTTTGCCGGTTCATTCTTCGGCCGCTCCTGGTCTGCTCCGGCCATTGTGCTAGGCCAAATGAGTCGTCACGGACGGGATAATTGGTACAAGGTCGATGTCTACATTCGAAATGAGATCCATTACCACATTCGATTGGAAGACGAAATTGATTGGGTGGGGGTTGGATTGGATGTTGCCGGTATTGCTGCGGATGTGGTAAGCGCGGGGGTGGGTGGACGAGTGATTCAAGGAGTACAGGTTGGCCGGCGAGCCGAACAGATGGGTGACGCGTTGGATGTGGTAAGTTTTGGATATGCAGCGGGAGTCGCAGTGAGTGATGGAGAATTTGATAACGAAGACTTCACCGCCTTAATCTATGCCGGTTTGGGATTCATCCCCTATGCAGGTACAGCGGCCGATGTTGTTAGTCTTGTTGA
Organism: Chloroflexota bacterium; assembly: GCA_013151415.1. Lineage (GTDB taxonomy): Bacteria > Chloroflexota > Anaerolineae > J102 > J102 > JAADII01. The sequence goes on along the minus strand of JAADII010000047.1, from coordinate 5,996 downwards.
CGCATTTTTAGATGTGAGTCCCTGAAATGTATCAAGAGTTTTTTTCCGCAAAAGTCGTATTCGCTTTGCTACTTGCCTTTGGTAGCTTGATTTGGGGGATTCGACTGTGGAGAAACCCTTCGATTTATGATCCAGATTCGATCTTTTATCGGAAAGTCTATCTTTGGTATGCTTCTTGGTGGAATAGGCCCGTGGACGAATCCTTTCATCTTGATGATAAGGAGGTGAAAAGAATCGGAAAAATGATAGTAGGATTTAGCTTGGTGACAATTATGATCGGCCTCATATTACCCCTCTTTCTGACGATGAAATCACATTACTAATTGTGTTATCGAAGGCCCCTCGGCGGCTGGCAACACACGTGGAAGCGCTCATCCAATGTTCTTTTACAAACCACATATCGCTATACGGGCCAGCGGCATGAGCGAGACATCAAGCTGTATTATTATAACCCAAGTTGCGGCCTTGAGTAGTTGAAAATCCATGGCTTTCCCTGTAAAGTTTGAGGCGGACAAAACCCAAATCAAACAGGAGAAAGCCATGGACGAACAAATTGTACTCCTTTTTGTGCTAATTGACGACTTTCTGAAGGCCTACGGGCATACCGAAGACCGGCAACGGCGCATGAGCGATGCCGAGGTTTTGACGACTGCGTTGGTGGCGATGCTCTACTTCGGGGGTCGCTTCGAGGTCGCGCGTTGGTTCATGCGAGACCAAGGGTATGTGCTGCATATGCTGAGCAAGAGCCGCTTCAATCGGCGCTTGCATCAGTTACAACCATGGATTCGTCCGCTTTTTGCTTTTCTGGCCGAGCTATGGAAGGCCATCGAGGAGGAAAACCTCTATGTGGTGGATAGCTTTCCTATTCCTGTCTGCGACAATATTCGCATCTCGCGGGCCAGAATTTATCAGGATGAAGCCTTTCGGGGCTATATCCCCAGTAAGAAACGCTATTTTTACGGCCTCAAGGTCCATCTCATGGTCACCGGACAGGGCCAGCCTGTGGGGTTCTTCCTCACGCCAGGCTCCACAGCCGATGTCACCGGCCTACGCATGTTCGAACTGGACCTTCCTGAAAATGCCATCATCCTGGGCGATAAAGCCTACAATGACTACTTGATTGAAGACTTATTGGCTGAATGGGAGCGCTATTTGTTGCCCTTCCGGAAGAAAAACTCGAAACGGACCGTGCCGCCTTGGACTCGCTATTGGCAATCGGTTCATCGCAAAGCTGTAGAAACTACGGGCAGCTTGTTGGAGCGACTCTTGCCGAAACATATCCATGCCGTGACCGCTGCTGGATTTGAACTCAAAGTCGCCCTCTTTATCCTGGCACTCAGTTTTACTTTCCTTTTCAAGCTCGCCCAGGTGGCAACTTGAGTTATTATATCGCTCGTTGGTACGACAACCGCCGCGGGCGCTTCATCCAGCCGGACGCGATTGTGCCCAACCCCGGCGACCCGCAGAGTCTGAACCGCTATGCGTATGTCCTGAACAATCCGTTGCGGTATACGGACCCGACGGGCTTCTTCAGCGAAGAAGAGATCATGGCCTATCTGGGTGTGGAAACGTGGGAGGAAGTGTTGGCGATGTTTGGCGAGGGCGGGATTTTTGAAGGAGCTTGGGGGTTTCTAGCACTGCTTCTAGACGCCGAGCTTGGTGACAACATAAGTTGGTGGACGAAGAGTGAAGCGGGTTTTTCTAGTCGAATTAGGGGGAATTTTTTTGAGAGCGATACCGGCACCCTAATGTTTAAGGGACTAGTCGGAAGAGGACATATTAACTGGTCCGTCTTTGATTTTGGTAAAGCGATCAGCAGAGTTGTACAGGGCGGTAAAGATAATTCGTGGCTACAAATAAATAGTACAGTGTTCTTGGCATCATTCAAATATGAACGACTCAAATATGATTGGAATAAAGTGAATAAAACTGCACTTGGACTCGCATTAATAGGACTCGGAGCAGATGCTATATCATTAGGAGCGGGTGGACGAGTTGCTGACATGGCCGCAAAGGTTGGACGTGGTTCAGATATCGCGGGGATGGCACAAAGTGTGCCTACAGCTATAAACCTAGCATTGCAGGGTGACATGTCAGAGCAAGCAAATGAAGGCTTATGTTAATGCGGCTTTAGACACTTCTGGTTTTCTTGTCAGCAAAGTGCCCTTCGTGTTTGATAGTGCGACTCTTATTATTGAGTTGTCCCAAGGTGCCTATTATGAACCTTAGTGCTTTTGAGGGAGAAAAGCAATGAATGATTTAATACCGAAAATCATTTGCTTGTTAGGTGTTATGTTACCACTTGGGTTATACGGTGTATTTTCTGGTGTATTCTTGCTAAAGAAACAAAATGAAGCGAGCTTGAGTGCATATGAACGTAGAAGAATAGAGTCACTTTTTTTTCTGTGTCGAAGTGTTGCTAGAAGACAAAATCATATAGCCCTAAGTACAAGACAGATAAAGGCATACGCTCTAATGCAAATAATCTTGGGACTATTCGTGATTTTACTTGGGGTGGCGCCACTATTGATATCAATGCTTGAGCGAAATTAAGCAATGTCGAGAACAGGAATACCGCCCAGCTATTCATACAAGACCCGATAGGTCTAAGGCAACAGTCAGCAACCAACATTTACAACCCGCAACCAGTGTCAACCATGAACTGCTCCCGTGGTTGGGGAGTCAGCTTGTCAGCTTCCGGCGCACGGGCTATACTAACAACAACGGCCTGCGTTATGTGATCCGCGACCACCTGAACTCCACCAACATTGTGCTGAACGAGGGCGTGATCGCGTTGTGGGCCGATTATTTCACGCCCTATGGCGGCTGGCATGGCAGGAAATGACAACGAATTGAAGGATGAAACGAATCGTTGTCGCCGGCGCGGGCGGGATCGGTGTAGATGGAATGTTTCACTAGGTGAGTGGCGCCTCACAGGTGCGACTCACCTTCATACAGACTCACTTCCATACAGACTCGCCTCCGAAGCTCCGTCCTTTTCACACCAACCCTCTCACCCCGCCGCCCCCGCCATCTTCTCCCAAACCCTCCATCTCGGCGAACCGGGATTCGTTCCATCCCGGCATTCGTTGTCATATACAGTAGCGCTATCCCTGAACTAAGATCCGCACCACGCCGGTCGAGCCGTTGACGCGGACGCGTTGACCGTCCTTCAGGCGTCGGGTCGCGTGGCGCACGCCCACCACCGCGGGGATGCCGTACTCGCGCGCGACCACCGAGCCGTGCGTCATCATGCCCCCGACTTCGGTCACCAGCCCGCCCGCGGCCAGAAAAAGCGGCGTCCACGAAGGGTCGGTTCCCGGACACACAAGAATGTCGCCCGGCTGCAAATGCGCGTCGTGCGGATCGAACACGATGCGCGCCCGGCCCTCCACCACGCCCGGCGACACGGCCGCGCCGCGCAGCATGGCCGCGTCCTCCCCCGCCTCGAACGCACCCTCATAAATGGCTTCGCCGTCGCTCAGCAGCAGTTTGGGAATCTGGCGGCGGCTTTGCTCCCGGCGATAAACCTCCCATCGCGCCCGGATTTTCTCGCGCATCTCACGGCCGGCCTCGATCTCGCGCCATTCGCTTAGGTGCAGCATGGCCACATCCGCGAGATCATCCATCGCGCCCGCATCGACCCACGGCTTCGCGCTCGCGAGCAAGGCCTCGCGCGCCATGCCCATGGCGCGGATGATAAAAAACTTGGGCGTCTCCCGTTGCCCCGCCAGCGCGCGCACCCGTCGCGCCGCGAAAAGGGCCAACCGGGCCTTGAAACGCCCGCGCAACCCGCCCTGCCCGCGCAAATACGCGGCCAGACGTTCGACCGCGGCCTCGGCCGCTTGCGCGCCGCGCGCGAACACCACGTCCGGGGCCTGGTCGGGGTCTTCGATGCGCAGATAATTCTGGATCGATTGCATCACGGGCGCGGGATTCTCTCGCCAGCGGGCACGACCCAGGTCGATCTCCCCGAACCCCCTCATGCCGTAGCGCTTCAGAAAATCGGCCACGGCCTGTTGCGCGACCCGCGGCAGCGCTCCCTGCAAATAACGCTGCGCGAGCGAGGCTGCGGATTCTTGCGCGAACATCGCGGTCGCGGTCTCGTCCGCGCGGATGCGCTGAGCCGTCTCCCACAGAGCCAGGTCCATCTCGGTGGTCACATTGTGCGGCAGCCCGCGTGTGATCTCCAATGCCAGACTCTCCCCCTCGGGCGTGGTGCGGGCCAGGCGCATGAGCGCATTGAGCATGGACATGCCCCCGGCGATGAGTGGAAGCAGTCGGGGGAAAATATCCGGGGCCAGGGTGAAGAACAAGCGCCGGATGCGTTCCACCTGTTGAGAGGCCGCGGCTTGGGGATGAAGTTCGTTCTCAACCAGCGCCAATTGTTCCTCCAGATGTGCGAGAACCGCTTCGCGCCGCGCATCCGGTCGCGCCAGCGCCCGCGCGAAACCCAGCAAGACCCGAGCCGCCAGCAAGAGCAACCGCGGCAGCCGCGCCCAGGGGATATGCGCGGGCTCGATGGCCAGTCTGGGGTCATNCCAGCCGCTGAAGCCCCTCGCGCACATCGGGCATGACCCAATGCGCGGCCGCGAGGAGCAGTCTTCGTCCTTGAGGATGGCGAAACAGTCCGGTGACGTCCAGATAAATGCGTTCACCGACCACGCATACGAAAGACTGGTTTTCCGGCGTAATATGAGCGCTGAACAGGCGGGCCATTGCGCAAAAGAACAAGATCAACCCGTCCTGGCCCATTTTGGTGATGGGGTCCATCACGCCCTGCACCTCAGACAGCGCCACCATTACCCGGAGCGGTTCGGCCGGCATGTTCGCGGGCAGGGGATAAAGCGAGGTGATGGGCCGCGATTGCAGCAGATAGACGCGACCCTCGGCCCACGCCCACTCGATGTCCTGGGGTTGGCCCTCGTAGAACGCGGCCACCTCGCGACCCAGCGCGACCAGCTCCAGGATGACTGCATCGGGGATGGCCTGCCGTTCCGACGCGTCCACGGGCCGCTCCTCCACCCCGCCTCCTTTTTTGCTGTGGATGACCACGCGTTTGCCGCCCAAGCGTTTTTCGAGGATGCGATGGTTCGTCACGTCCACCACATAATGATCCGGTTCGACGCGTCCCGAAACCAAAGCCTCGCCCAGCCCCAGGGTGGCGTCGATGACCATCTCGGTGCGCTTGCCGGTGACCGGATTGGCCGTGAAGAGCACGCCCGAAGCCTCGCTCTCCACCATGGCCTGCACCGCCACGGCCAGGGCCAACCCCTCATGAGGGATGCGGTTGCGTAGACGATAGCCGATGGCCCGCGCGGTCCACAGGCTGGCCCAGGCCTTCTTCACGGCCTCGAGCAACGCGGCCTCGCCCACCACATTGAGATAAGTGTCCTGCTGTCCGGCGAAGGAAAGATCGGGCAAGTCTTCGGCCGTGGCCGACGAGCGCACGGCCACCGGGACGCGGCCAAGCTTGACATAAGCCTGCATGAGTTCGCGAGCAAGCTCGGCCGGGATGGCGCCGGTCTCGAAACGGTCGCGAATGGTCTGCGAAGCCTGCTGCAATGAGTCTGGATTGCCCGCGTCCGCCGCAGCCAACGCCCGGTCGATGACGGCCTGCAGGCCGTTGGCTTCGACAAAGGCTTGATAAGCCTCGGTGGTGATGAGAAAACCGTTTGGGACGGGAAAACCGGCCTGGGCCAACCGGGCCAGGTTCAGGCCCTTGCCGCCCACGCTCGCGAGGGTGAGGTTCTCGGCTTGAAAGGGAAGGATAGCGGGCATGGGAGGCGCAGTTCACAGTTCGCAGTTCACGGTTCTAAGTTCACGGTTGGCCGTTGACTGTTGGTTGTTGATTGTTGGTTGTTTTGTTGGCCGCTGACTGTTGGCTGTTGACCGTGGCCGAAGTCTGGGGCAGGATGGCAATGGTGCGCGAGCCGGGAGGTCGGGGTCCGAGGATGTCTTCCAAATCGGCTTGCGTCACGGTTTCGCGTTCGAGC
>JAADII010000155.1 GCA_013151415.1 Chloroflexota bacterium | reverse complement strand
CGGGGAACCCAACCTCGAGAACGAACTGTGGCGCGTGAGCGCGCAGGTCATCAACCACGACATCACGCCCGAAGAGGCCGCCCAGCAGATCGAAGAAGGGCTGGCCAAGTGGTACCCGCCGCATCAACAGTAGCATCTTGTTGGGCGGTCGTCGTTGTCTCGCGGCGACCGCCCAACTCCCACAGGAGGCCCGCACATGGCGCAGATGAGCAAGCCCGCCCGGCGCAGGCGATTTCCCTTTCATCTCGTCGTCTTTCTCGCGCCCGCGACCATCGTCTACACCCTGTTCATGATTTATCCGCTGCTCGATTCCATGCGATTGAGCTTTTTCGCGGCGGATAGCGCGGGCAACGAGTTTTTCGTGGGGCTGCAGAACTACATCACCCTGTTTACGGACGAGCTTTGGCAACCGCGGCTGTGGGGCGCGTTCAAGCACAATGTCATTTTCTTTTTGATTCATATGATCGTGCAGAACTCCATCGGTCTGTTGTTGGCCGCGTTGCTCACCTCGCGCACGGTGCGGGGGGTGGGCTTCTTTCGCACGGTCTATTTCATGCCCACCATGCTTTCGGTGGTGATTGTGGGCTTCATCTGGCAATTGATTCTCAGTCCGCTGTGGGGCATCGCCAAGGGCATTCTGGGACTTGTGGGATTGCAGCATCTGTTCCAGCCCTGGCTGGGTCTCGAAGGCCCCGCGCTCATCGCGCTTTCGCTCATTTCGGTGTGGCAATTCATCGGCATTCCCATGATGCTCTTCTACGCCACCCTCATCAGCATCCCGGACGAACTCATCGAGGCGGCCACGGTGGATGGGGCCGGCGGTTGGCAAATCTTTTGGCGCATCAAGTTCCCGCTCATTTTGCCCACGGTGGGCATTGTGGCCATCCTCACCTATGTGGGCAATTTCAACGCTTTCGACCTGATCTACACGACCCAGGGCGCGCTGGCCGGACCGAATTTCTCCACCGACATCATGGGCACGTTCTTCTATCGCACCTTCTTCGGCCAGCAGTTGCAGCTGGGCAACCCCACCATGGGCGCGACCGTGGCCACGGTCATGTTCCTCATCATCCTCATCGGCGTCTTGCTCTACATGTTCTTCTACCAACGCCGCGTGCAGACGTACGAATTGTAAGTGGAAGACGATAGAGCGATGAGACGATGGACGATAACGGCGTCACCGTGAGACGAAGCCGAAGCCATCTCCGACGCCTATCTCAAATACGCCGCGAGACCTCCAATTATCCGATTTGCCTCTCTATTTGTGTCGCTATTTCCTATGAATCCACGCACATCGAGTTTGACGCGAGCGGTTGAACGGGTGGCGGCCTACGCGATTTTGTTGGTCGCGACGGCCGTGGCGCTTTTTCCCATCATTCTCATTTTGATGAATTCGTTCAAGGCGCGTAAGGCCATTTTCCGCGCGCCCTGGCTGCCGCCCTTGCCCGAGACCTTTAGCCTCATCGGCTACGAAAAGGTGTTGCAACGCTCCAATTTCGACCTGTATTTCGCCAACAGCCTCATCGTGACGCTAGGCTCCATGTTTTTCATCCTGTTTTTCGGCGCGATGGCGGCCTGGGCGCTTTCGGAATACGATTTTCCCGGCAACGCGCTCATGGGGCTCTATCTGGCCATCGGCATCATGATCCCCATCCGCCTGGGCACGGTGAGCATTCTGCGGCTGATTGTGAGCATGGGGTTGGTGAACACCCGCACCGCGCTGATTCTGGTCTACACGGCCATGGGCCTGCCCCTGACCATCTTCATCCTCACCCAATTCATGCGCCAGATCCCCCGCGAGCTGAAAGAGGCCGCGCGCATCGACGGGGCCAGCGAGTACCGCATTTTCTGGCTCATCCTGCCCCTGGTGCGGCCGGCCATCGCCACGGTCGCTGTCTTCACCATGATTCCCATCTGGAACGACCTCTGGTTCCCCCTGATTCTGGCTCCGGGCGAGGAGACCAAGACCATCACCCTGGGCGCGCAGCAGTTCCTGGGCCAATTCATCAGCGACTGGAACGCGGTGCTCTCCTCGCTGACCCTGGCCATGGTTCCGGTGCTCATCCTTTATGTGCTCTTCTCCCGCCAGCTCATCCGCGGCCTCACCTCCGGCGCGGTGAAGTAGGCCGCCCATTGGCATCCGCCGCCGATGAAAGGGACGAGATGAAAATCGCTTGCGCCGACCAACATAGACCAAAGTAGACCAAGATAGACGATGGGTCTTTTGGTCTATGTTTGTCCTATGGTCTATGTTGGTCTAGCCGCTCATCACGGCGTGACCTGTCCGACCAACCTCGGACTTTGGACTTCAGACCTTGGACGTTGGACGATTTTCAAACCAAACATTGACACGAAAACTCGGGTCGGCTAGACTAAAGTCATCCTGTTTGTTTGGCATCAATCTACGCGAGGAAAGAGATCTGATGAGCGCACAACCCTATTTTGTCAATATTCAGGAAGCAAAAGACAACTTCTCAAAACTATTGGCGCGTGCGCATGCGGGCGAGGAAATCACCATTTGTAAAGCAGGCGAACCATATGCAAAACTTGTGGCCGTCGAACAACCGGCCCGGCGAGAATTGGGCTTTCTCCGAGATCTTTTTACCGAAGAAGAGTTGGAAGCCCTCGACAAAGCATTGGCCGAGCCGATGAGCAAAGAAGAGTTGCGCGCTTGGTGCATATGATAGGAATGGTTAACCATTAGTGAGGGCATTGTGAGTCCGAAAATATTGGAAGCAAGAGGTCTCATTTGAGAAAATACAGAGTGCAATATCCCATCTCCGCCTATACATTCCCAAAAGAGGCGCGCATTCACCGAGTTCGATTCGACAAGGAGTACATCCACATCGAGCTCATGGACGGGCGCATCTTGTCCATTCCCCTATGGTGGATTCCCACCTTGCATCATGCCTCGCCAGAAGAGCGAGAGCAATATGAAATCAATCGCAGTCGCACCATGCTGATCTGGGACCCGGCCAAATGCGCCATCAACGACGAGCTGCGCATCGCCGATTATCTGGGGCCGTGTGAAGAGATAGCGCCATAAAGACTTAAGTTGCTTACTCATTTGAAACTTGAGAATATCTTTTGCCTATGCCGCCCTATTTTCTCCTCTGCGCTCTTTGCGTCTCCGCGTTGAAGTTTTACCGACGAATCCACCCACGTTTTTACATCTACTACCTTTGCAGTTTTTGTGAAATCACGATACGGGACACAGATGAACGCTGATAAACACGGAATTTACTTACATAACCTCAAGATATCCGTGTCCATCTGTGTTTATCTGTGTCCAAAATGAAAAAGTGCAAACATAGTGTATATCCTTATCTACTGAAATAACGGGAATAGCATCATGAAGATCGGAATCGTTGGCGTTGGCGCGATGGGGTCCACCCATGCAGCCGCCTGGCAAGAGGCCGACGCCGAAATCGCGGGCTTTGTGGCCACCAGCATCGAGCACGCGGCCGCGCTGGCCCAGCAATACAACGCCACAGCTTATCCGAACCTGGCCGCCATGCTTCCCCACATCGACGTGGTGGACATCTGCACGCCCACGCACCTGCACCACGAAATGACTCTGCAAGCGGCCGCGGCCGGCGTGGATGTGATATGCGAGAAGCCGCTGGCCCGCACCCTGGACGAGGGCCGCGACATGATCCGGGCCTGCCAAGAGGCCGGGGTCAGGTTGCTGGTGGGGCATGTGGTGCGCTTTTTCCCCGAATATGTGCGGGCCAAAGAAGCGGTCGAGGCGGGCCAGGTGGGCGAGGTGGCTGTGGTGCGGCTCCAGCGCGATGTGTTTCGGCCCCGCAAAGCCCAGGACAACTGGTTCCTGGAATTCGAGAAGTCGGGCGGCATGATCCTGGACTTGATGATCCACGATTTCGATTACGCGCGCTGGATCGCGGGCGATGTCGAGCGCGTGTTCTGCAAACACATCGGCGATCCGGCCTCATCGCCCGGCGACCACGCGTTGGCCATTCTCACCCACGAAAACGGCGCCATCACCCATGTCGAAGGCTCGTGGGCCTATCCGCCGCCCACTTTTCGCACCCGCTTCGAGATTGCCGGCTCGGCCGGGTTGCTGGTGCACGATTCGGACGCGACCGCGCCTTTGCGCGTGCACTGGCATAAGGACGCGGGTGACGAAGCGGGCGATGTGCCCGTCCCGGCCAGCCCTCTGCTCGAAAGCCCCTACGTCACCCAAATCAAGGCTTTTTACGACCATCTCCTGCACGACGCGCCGCTCCCGGTCACAGCGGA
>JAADII010000114.1 GCA_013151415.1 Chloroflexota bacterium | reverse complement strand
CACCCCCACCGCCACGCCCACGCCCTCGCGCACGCCTACGGTCACGCTCACGCCCACCGATGGCCCTTCGCCCACCCCTACTCCCATCTATTTCTCCGAAGGTCTCTTTTTACCAATACTCTTTCGAGATTAATATTTTAACTGAGTGACGGCGGTTTTCCTCTTCATCTCCATCTTTCCATTTCGCTATCATGTCCCTTATCGTTCCCTTAGGAGCACTTCTCTGTGGTTGAAATTAAACTGATCCCCCGTGAAGAATTCAACCGAGTGCGTATGGCCGCACTCGATAAGTATGTTCGGCTTGAGCTGCTGGCCGATATGTGCCGGGCCAACGCCCTGGCCGCGGTCAAACGAGCGGGTTCGGGCCATCTCGGCTCCAGCCTCAGCGCCATGGACATCATCACCTGGCTCTATTTCGAGGAGATGAACACGCTCGATCTGGGCTACGATGACCCCAATCGCGACATCTATTTTTCGTCCAAGGGCCACGATGTGCCCGGCCTTTATTCGCTGCTCTATGCGGCGGGCGTTTTGCCCGAAGAAAAACTGCTCAAGCTGCGGCGTTTCGGCGGGTTGGATGGCCACCCCAACGCGGACACGCCCGGCATCGAGGCCAGCTCCGGTTCGCTGGGCATGGGCTTATCCAAGGCGCGGGGCATGGCCTGGGCCAAGCGTCATGGGGGATATGGCGGTCGGGTGTTCGTCATGCTGGGGGATGGCGAGTTGCAAGAGGGCCAGAACTACGAGGCCCTGCAATCGGCCGTGCATCAGGGCGTGTCCAATCTCATCGCCATTGTCGATCACAACAAGGTTCAGTCGGACAAGCCGGTGCAGGAGATTCTCGATATCGGCGATCCGGTGCAGAAATTCCGCTGTTTTGGCTGGCATGCGGTGCGCTGCAACGGCCATGATTTCCGCGAGATCGAACGGGTCATGCAGGAGTTCGCGACCGTGCAAGACCGGCCCAAAGTGCTGGTGGCCGACACGCTCAAGGGGCGAGGCGTTTCTTTCATGGAGCACCCGCGCGCATTGAAGGACGGCAAGGGATACTATCGCTGGCACGCGGGCGCGCCTGACGACGAGTCCTACCTGGCCGGACATCGCGAGATCGTCGAGCGCATTCAGGCAAAGCTGGCCGAAAATGGATTGGCGCCATTGCTGTTGAAATCGGTGGAGCCGGCCCCGCGCACGGCCTCATTGGTCATTCGCAACGCGCTGGGCGAGCCGGTGAGCCAGGGCGGAGTGATCAGAACCAAGGTGACCGACGAATATGTGGTCGAGGCCTACGGCAAGGCGCTGGTGGCCGCGGCCGAACGTCGCCCCGACCTTGTGGTGCTGGACGCCGACCTGGCCGCGGACTGCCGCATTCGCGAGTTCGAGCTCACTTACCCCGACCGTTTCATCCAAAACGGCATCGCGGAGCAGGATATGGTCTCGATGGCCGGGGGGCTGGCGCGCATGGGTTTGTTGCCGGTGGTCAACTCCTTCGCCAATTTCCTGGTTTCGCGCGGCAACGAACAGATCTACAACAACGCTTCTGAAAGGACGAAAATCATCTACGCCTGCCATTACGCGGGTCTCATTCCGGCCGGGCCGGGCAAGTCGCACCAGAGCTTACGCGATATCTCTTTGTTGGCCGCGCTGCCCAACATGATCATCATCCAGCCCTGCAACGCCGACGAAACGCGCATGGTGGTGGATTATTGCATCGACGAGGCCGAGGAGAACTGCGCCATTCGTCTGGCCATTGGCCCCTCGCCGCGGCGCATCGAGCTGCCCGAGGATTACGCACTGCAATTCGGCCGCGGCGCGGTTCTGGCCGAGGGAGATGACGCGATCCTTTTCGCTTACGGGCCGGTGATGATGCACGAGGCCCTTCTTGCGCACGAGCTATTGACCGAGCAAGGCTTTGGCCTGCGGGTGGTGAACATGCCCTGGCTCAATCGCATCGACGCGGACTGGCTGCTGGATGTCATCGGCGAACGGCCCGCCATCTATGTGTTGGAAGATCACGCGCCCGTGGGCGGCCTGGGCGACCGTTTGCGCGAGACGCTGACGGCGCAGGGCGCGCTCGCCCATCGCGCTTTCCAAATTTTCGGCGTCGAGGGCTACCCCGCGTTTGGCGCGCCCTGGGAGGCCCTGCAATACCACGCGCTCGACGGCGCGTCCCTGGCGCGACGGATGCGAAAATAGTGATGGAGTCCGACGCATCAAGCGGCGACCTCAACCTTAACCTTAACCTCAACCTCAACCCTCAGGAGTGCATAAATCAATGCTAGGCATCGGCGTTGTCGGATATGGCTATTGGGGCCCCAATTTGGTGCGCAATTTCATGGAGGTGGACGGCTCGCAGGTCATTACGGTCTGCGACCTGCGCGGCGAGCGGCTGGCCGAGGCGAAACGTCGTTATCCCTCTCTGCACATTACACGCGAGTATCGCGACTTGCTGGACAATCCGGCCATCGACGCCATTGCCATCGCCACGCCCGTTTCCACGCACTTTCCACTGGCCATGGCCGCGCTGCGAGCGGGCAAACATGTGTTGGTGGAAAAGCCCCTGGCCGCAAGTAGCGAAGAGGCCGAACAGATGATCGAAGCGGCCGAACAGCGGGGGTTGGTGTTGATGGTGGACCATACTTTCATTTACACGGGCGCGGTGCGCAAGATCAAGGAATTGATAGATAACAACAGTTTGGGCCAACTCTACTATTACGATTCGGTGCGCATCAATCTGGGTCTGTTTCAGCACGATATCAACGTGTTATGGGATCTGGCCGTGCACGATCTCTCCATCATGGATTTCATCGTGCAGGCCCAGCCCAGCGCGGTCTCGTGCACAGGCATGGCCCATGTGCGCAATCAGCCTGAAAATGTCGCCTATCTCACCTGTTTCTTCGATCATAATTTCATCGCCCATTTCCATGTCAATTGGCTGGCCCCGGCCAAGATTCGTCAGACCATTATCGGCGGCGACCGCCGTATGATCGTGTATGACGATCTGGAGCCGAGTGAGAAAGTGAAGGTTTACGATAAGGGCATCACGCTCAACGGCAATCCCGATAGCGTGTATCAGTTGCTGGTGAACTATCGCAGCGGCGACATGTGGGCCCCGCAACTGGACCGCACCGAGGCCCTGCGCACCGAGGCTTTGCATTTCATCGAGTGCGTAAACACAGGCCAAACGCCGCTAACCAATGGCTTTGTGGGCGCGCGCGTGGTGCGCATTCTCGAGGCGGCTTCGCAGTCCCTGGCCCAGCGCGGACGTCCGGTGGAGTTGCGCGAGGGATGGTTGACCCAGGCATGAGAAGATTGAAAGCGCTGGCGCAAAATCGCCGGTTGGTCAACGGCGTCAAGCTGGTCATTGCCGGCGGTCTGCTCTTGTGGCTGGTCAAGAGCGGCCGGCTCGACCTCGCATTGCTGATCCGCACGCCCATCACCATCTGGTATGTATTGGGCATGTTGTTGCTTTTGGGCAGCATGGTGTTGCAAGCTGTGCGTTGGTGGTGGCTGGTGCGTTCGCAGTCCATTGGCATTTCCTTGAGCGAGGCCATCCGTCTTTCGTGGATGGGACAATTCTTCTCCGTGTTGTTGCCCGGCGCGACCGGCGGTGAATTGGTGCGCGCGTATTATATCTCGCAAGAATCGGCCACCATCACTTCGGGTGTGTCCACCGTGTTGGTGGATCGGGCCATTGGCCTCTATGTGCTGATCTTGTTGGGCGCGCCTTCGGTGTGGTTGTTGGGCCGCGCGGGGGGCGAGTTTGCGGCCGGCGTGAGGCAAATAGGCGCGGCCATTGTGCTCATTCTCGTGGTTCTGACATCAGGCTTTCTTCTATTGTGGTGGGAGCCGACTCGCGCTTTCGCGCTCAAGCTGATCCCTGTCCGTTTTCGCGCTTCGCTTGAAGCAACCATCGAATCCTATCATGCGCGGCCGCGTGTATTGCTGGCTGCGGCCTTGCTGTCGGCGCTTTCCAGCACGCTTTATCTCATCACTTTTCTCATGGCCAGCCGTTCTTTAGGCCTTTCCATTGGCTGGCAAGTCATTTTTCTGGTCATTCCTCTCGTCACTATGGCCAATAGTTTGCCCCTGGCGCCCGGCGGCGTAGGCGTGGCCGAGACGACATCGTTCCTGCTCTTTTCACAGTTTGGCGTGATCCAGGGTGCGGCCATCATGCTCCTGGTGCGGCTCTGGATCATGCTGTTGCGTCTTCCGGGCGCGGCGTTCTATGTCATGCGAGGCCGCGATGAGCGTCGCGCGGCCAACGCGGTCGCAAGCCAACGCTGAACGACACACCACCCCCATG
>JAADII010000059.1 GCA_013151415.1 Chloroflexota bacterium | reverse complement strand
TTACCATCGCCATAAGCTCACAGCCATGGCCAGGCCGCCGCCGGAGGCGCAGAAGATGACATGATCGCCCGGTTTGGGGCCTTTGCCTTGCTCCAAAGCGTCGTCCAGAGCCATGGGGATGCAGGCCGAGCCGGTGTAGCCCCATTTGTCCATGATCCAATGGGTCTTTTCCAGGGGCTGGCCCAGTTTTTCCATGACCATCTCAATGGTGCGTAGATTGAGCTGGGTGAAGAGAAAGAAATCGATGTCGTCCAGAGTGAGACCGGCTTTGCGCAGCGTGGCCTGAATGAGAGGCGGCCAGTTGTCGCTGTTGAAGGTGGCGGGGAACTTGCGCACGAACTGCACTTTGGGTTTGCCAAAGCGGGCCACATTTTCCGGGATCGCGGGCCGATAGGTTCCGCCTGTGTACACGCCCAACGCGTCGTGATATTCGCCCCGCGCCAGCAATTTTCCGGCCAGAAAGCCGGGTTCGTCCGCGGCCGAGACAATGACCGCGCCCGCTCCGTCTGCGAAAAGCGTGCACGTTTTCTTGTCGCTCCAGTCCACGAATTTGGTCATGCCATAGCCGCCCGCGACCAGAATGTGTTGGTAATCTGCGTCGGTGATGATGTAGCGCGCGGCCATGTCGAGCGCGGTCACCCAGGCCGCGCAGGCGCAGTTCACGTCGAACGTTCCCGCGTCCACCGCGCCGAGCTTGGCCTGCACCACCGAGGCCGTGGCCGGACTGATGTAATCGGGCGTGTCGGTGGCCACGATGATCAGATCGAGATCCGCGGCCTCCAATTGAGCGCGGGCCAGGGCCTGATGCGCGGCCGCCACGACCATGTCGGAGGTGGTCTCATCTTCGGCCATAACATGGCGTTCCCGTATGCCAACGTTCTCGACCAACCAATCGCCGACGTTCTCGCCCAATATGGCGTTCATGTCGTCGTTGGTGAGCGTTTTTTCGGGGACGTAACGTCCGGTGGAGGTGATTCGGGCGTGGGGCATGGGGGAGGAGGTTAAGGTTAAGGTTGAGGTTGAGGGGGAGGGGGAGGTGAGAAGGGTGGAGGATCGTCCGTGACGCCGGTTTATGATAAGAATTCGATAACGGCGTTGACCGCCTCATCGGCCGCATCGAAGGGGAAGAAGTGACCGGCGTTGGGTAGAATGACCACCCGGCTGTTGGGAATGGCCTGCGCCAGAAGCGCGGCGTTGCCCGGCGGCGTGACCCGATCCTCCTCGCCGAAAAGGATGAGCGTCTCGGCTTGCACGTTTTTTAGTCGATGCTCGAAGCAAGCCTCTTCCGAAAGCAAACTTAGCCCGACGGCCATTTGCGCCTGATAGGCCGCGGGATCGATGGGATGCTCGGCTCGATACCGCAACCATTCCTCCACGATTTCGGGATGCTCATCCGCGAAACCGGGCCGACAACTGATCTCGACGCCTCGCCACAACCGCTCCAGAGGCGGACTGGTTGTGTCGGCCAGCACGGCCATGGCCTCGGGCGTGATGGGAATGTGCCGCGGGCCGCCGAAATTGGTGGCCGCCAGAATGAGCTTGTCCACGCGGTCGGGATAGTCCAACGCCAGGGCCTGGGCCACGAAACCGCCCATCGAATGGCCCATGATGTGCGCGTGTTCGACGCCCAGCGCATCCATGAGCGCGACCGCGTCCGCGGCCAGCATTTGGGCCGAGTAGGGGCCGGGCGGTTTGTCGGTTCCGCCCACCCCGCGATTGTCGAACGTGAGCACGCGGAAATGCCCGGCCAAACCAGGGAGCATCTTATGCCACATCCAGCGGTCGTAACCCAGCCCCGCGATGAGCGCCAGAAAGGGGCCGCGGCCACTGAGATCATATTCGATTTGGATGGCATTGGCGGTGATTTTGGGCATGATAGCGGGACGCGGATTACGCGGATTTCACGGATTGGTTTTTGGTTTGAGCGCAAACGATGGATGATGAGACGATAGGACGATGGGGATCAGGTTTCAGCTATGGTCTCATCGTCCTCTCGTCCCATCGTCTCTTTGAAGCCTACTTTACATATCGGCGTTTCAAGTCCGATTTCATCACCTTGCCATATGGGGAATAGGGCAACGCGTCGGTGAAGATGATTTCTTTAGGGACTTTGTAGCGGGCCAGGCGTTGGGCGCAGAAGTCTTTGAGTTCGTCTGCGTGTGCGTCCGCGCCCGGCTTTAGCACCACAACCATGAGGCCGACTTCACCCCAGGTTTCATCCGGCTTGCCGATGAGCGCGCATTCGGCCACCGCGGGATGTTGGCGCAGGACGGCCTCCACCTCGGCCGCATAAATGTTCTCGCCTCCGCTGATGATCATGTCTTTGAAGCGGCCTACGATGGTGTAAAAGCCCTCCTCGTCGCGGCGGGCCATGTCGCCCGTGCGAAACCAGGGCCAGGGCCAAGCCGGATCGGGGTTGGGCAAAAGCGCCTCGCGAGTGGCCTCGGGCTTGCGCCAGTAGCCCGCGCACACATGCGGTCCCGAAATGAGCAGCTCGCCCGTCTCGCTGGTGCGAACATCGGCCAACGCGTGCGGGTCGACCAGCCGCATCCGGCTATGAAAAACAGGTTTGCCCACCGAGCCGGCCTTGCGCGTGGATTCCTCGTCGGTCATGCTGAAGCAGTTGGGCCCGACTTCGGTGAGACCATAGCCCTGACGGAAGACCACGCCCTTTTCCTCGCGCCAGGCCTGCATCAAATCGGCGGGACAGGGCGCTCCGCCGCTAATGAAGAAGTGCACGCGGCCAAAATCGGCTTTCCGATAATAGGAAGCCTCTCGCCACATTTTGAACAAAGTGGGCACGCCCAAGATGACCGTGCATCCCTCCTCTTCGATGACGCGCAACGAAACCTCCGCGTCGAACCCGCGCGCCAAAACAACGCGTCCGCCCGCATAAAAAATGGGCGTGAGAAACGCGAACAGCCCGCCGGTGTGAAACAGGGGCGTGAAAATGGGCGAAATGTCGCCTTCGGTCAGCCCCCAACTGACGACTGTATTGATGGCGTTCCACAGCACCTGACGATGGGGGATCAGCGCGCCTTTGGGCAGACCTGTGGTGCCTGATGTGTAGAGAATGCAGCAGGGATCGTCACCGGTTAGTGTGGGACGCGGGGGTTCGCTACGACTCGCTTGCGCCAAAGCGCTCTCATATTCAATGGCCCCTTCGAGCCTCGTTCCCTCCACTCCGACAAAGCGCCGCACCGCCAATTGAGATCGCATTTCGTCCAGAGTCTGCTCGAACTTCGGCCCAACCAGCATAACCTTAGGCTCGAGGTCCTGGAGAATGTAGATCAGCTCGCGTGCATTGAGCCGCCAATTGAGAGGCGCAAAAATCGCGCCGATTTTCATCAATCCAAAGAGCAAATCGAGATAAACCACGCTGTTATGGACCAGCAGCGCCACTCGATCGCCCTTTGCCACGCCCAACCCGCGCAGAAAATTGGCCGCGCGGTTGGCGCGGGCGTTCAAATCGGCATATGAGTGGCGTTGGCCGGTGTGCAAATCCACCAGCGCCACCCGGTTTGGCGTAAGGAGCGCCCGATGGGTTAAGAAATCCGCAACGTGCATTGATGATTTCTCGTGAAAGACGCCGGGAATATGTGCGGTGCGTTATCCAGTCTAGCACGCGGCGGTTACACGCCAGTTACAACTTTTCGGTTTTTCACATGGTCAAACTCACATACAACGTCGCGGTTTCAGGGCTGGGCGGAAGCCCCAACTCCTCGCGTAGGGTCTCGATGCAGCGCCTGTATGTGCGCGCGAGCAGATGCCGTTGGCCGCCGGCCGCATACGCTCGCATGAGCAAACGATAGGCCGGCTCCCAGGCCGGGTCCAGAGCCAGGATGCGTTCGCACCACTGCGCGCTTTCCTGGGGATGGGCGGGGAGGAGTAGTCGGGCCAGGGTTTCGGCTCCTCTCAGAAAACGTAGACGAAGCCGCCGCCGCTCCTCTTCGCTCCAGGCCTCATACAACGCTTCGGGTAAGAAATCGCCCTGATACAGGGAAAGCGCGCGACGAAAACAGGTCGCGGCCTGCTCGGGTTGTTCATCGCGCAAGCGCTCGGCCTGATTCAATTGGCTTTCGAACAACTCGGCGTCCAGCTCCATGGCCGCGACCGGGTTGAGGCCGTAGGCCGCGCCTCGCCGTTGCACGAAAAAGGGCTGAGCTGAGCGAGGACGGTGGGGTTCCAGCGCCCGTTGCAGCGCGTTGAGCGCGACCTTGAACTGATTTTCCACGGCCGCGGGCGATGCATCCGGCCAGAGCTGCTCGATGATCTGCTCGCGATGGAGAAATCGGTCGCGATGGATAAGCAACAATTGCAGCAGATGTCGCGCCTTTTT
>JAADII010000195.1 GCA_013151415.1 Chloroflexota bacterium | reverse complement strand
TCCTCCCCGTTTGCTCGGCGCGGCGCTTCAACCGTTCGTGCAAGTCTTTGGGCAGATCCACGGTTAGGGTGACATATTCGCTCATGACAAACCTCCTATCGTCTTATCGTCCATCGTCCCATGGTCCGCGCTCAGAAAAACACCGGCTCGTGATAGATGCCGAACACCTCGCGGAACACATCGGTGATCTCGCCCAGGGTGGCGTAGACCTTGACGGCCTCGATAATGGGCGGCATGAGGTTTTCGTCCCCGCGGGCGTAGTCGGCCAGTTCGGCCAGGGCCTTTTGCACCGCGCTGTTGTCGCGCTCCGCGCGCACGCGTTGCAGGCGGGCCACCTGACGGTCGTAGCCATTGGGGTCCATTTCCAGGAGGGGGATTTCGATGGGCTCCTCGGCCACGTATTCGTTCACGCCCACCACCAGCCGACGGCGGGTGTCGATCTCCATCTGATAACGATAAGCCGCCTCCGCGATCTCGCGCTGGAAGAAGCCCTGTTCGATGGCCGGGATCACGCCGCCCAAGGCCTCGATGCGACGGAAATAGTCGTTGGCCTCCTCTTCCATCTGGGTGGTGAGTTGTTCGAGATAATAGGACCCGGCCAGGGGATCGATGGTGTTGGCCACGCCCGATTCATGGGCGATGATCTGTTGGGTGCGCAGGGCGATGGTCACGGCCTTTTCGCTGGGCAAGGCCAGGGCTTCGTCCATGCTGTTGGTGTGCAGGCTTTGCGTGCCGCCCAGCACTGCGGCCAGGGCCTGGATGGCCACGCGCACGATGTTGTTTTCGGGCTGTTGCGCGGTGAGCGAGACGCCGGCCGTCTGCGCGTGGGTGCGGAGCATCCAGGAGCGGGGGTTTTTGGCCCCGTATTTTTCGCGCATGGCCCTGGCCCAAATGCGCCGCGCGGCGCGGAATTTGGCGATCTCCTCGAAGAAATCGTTGTGCACGTTGAAGAAGAAGGAGAGCCGCGGCGCGAACGCGTCGATGTCCAATCCTCGCTCCAACGCGGCCTCCACATACGCGAAGCCGTCGGCCAGGGTGAAGGCCAGCTCTTGCACGGCCGTGCTGCCGGCCTCGCGGATGTGATAGCCGCTGATGCTGATGGTGTTCCAAAGCGGCAATTCGCGCGTCCCGAACTCGATGGTGTCGGTGACCAGGCGCATGGAGGGCTTGGGCGGGAAGAGGAATTCCTTTTGCGCGATGTATTCCTTGAGGATGTCGTTTTGGATGGTGCCGCGCAATTGCTCCCGCTTATATCCCTGCTTCTCGGCCGTGACAATGTACATGGCCCAGAGGATGGCCGCGGGCGAGTTGATGGTCATGCTGGTGCTGATGTCGCCCAGGGGGATGCCGTCGAACAGGACTTCCATATCAGCCAATGAGGAGACGGCCACCCCGCACTTGCCAAATTCGCCCAAGGCTTCGGGCGCGTCCGTGTCGTAGCCGTAGAGCGTGGGCATGTCGAAGGCCACCGAAAGGCCCATGTTGCCCTGAGAGAGCAGATATTTGTAGCGCTGATTGGTCTCCTCGGCCGTGCCAAAGCCGGAGAACATGCGCATGGTCCACAATCGGCCCCGATACATGGTGCTGTGCACCCCGCGCGTATAAGGATATTCGCCCGGCATGCCCAGGTCGCGCATGTAATCGAGGTCGGCAATATCCAGGGGCGTATAAAGCCGACGCACCGGAACCGAGGAGGTGGTCATGAACTTTTCATATCGCTCCGGACGCCGATCCAGCGTTTTCTTGAGCGTGGTTTCCGACCAGCGGTCCACCTCCTGGCGAAGCGTTTGCAGTTGTTCGTCGTTGAACAAAGCCATGAAGACCCTCCGGGATGTCAGAGATCAGAGGCCAGACGACCAGAGGCCAGGTGTGCATTTTGGACTTTGGACTGATAAAGGCATTTTACCGTAGTTCGAGAGAAAATTCGAGTTTTTGCAGTGCGGGGGCGGGATGTTTTTGCCTCAGCCTGAATTGCCGCTCGGCCAAGCCCTGGCTTTTCAGCCGTAATCCTTCTTCGGGAAAGCCAAACTTGCCATTGGATATTCTTGGCAAGGATGGGGCGAAAATGTAGAATGTAAGAAATACGGACCAAAAGCAGGAGGTTCTGCCGTAATGAAAAGCGTTTCTGCGCGAGTTAGTAGCAAATATCAACTGGCGCTGCCCAAGGAAGTTCGGCAGGCGCTGGGCATTCAAGAGGATTTATACCATGACTCATCCATTCACTTTTCTCACCCCAACGCAGCGGGCGCGGTGGTTTTGGCCCCTGCTCGCATTGACTCTGGCGCTGACGGTGGCCTTGCAATGGGTGGACCGTCCACTGCAAACCGAAGCCGCGCCTCAAGGCATCGTCTCTTTCGAGATGGCGCGCACGACCGAAAGGGCCGCGGCCATCATCGAAAGCTGGAACGACAACGCGCGTATCCACGCGGGGTTTAGCCTGGGCCTGGACTACCTTTACATGCCCCTTTATGCCCTGACCATCGGCCTGGCTGTGGTTTGGGCCGGGGAGATGCTGCGAAAACGGCACTGGCGCGCGGCCGGGCTGGGCCCGTGGTTGGCCTGGGGCTTGCTGCTGGCCGCGTTGCTCGACGCGGTGGAGAACGTGGCCCTGTGGCGGTTGCTGGTGGGGCCGGTCTCGGAGCCCTGGCCGGGTCTGGCCTATTGGTGCGCGAACATCAAGTTTGCATTGGTGGGATTTGGTTTGGGCTTTGCGCTGCTGGGTCTCTTTGTTCGCGTTAGAAGCGGGAAAGGATAAGGGGGCGGCATGAGATCATCCAACGCACTTTATGGCGGCGTTGAGGCCGGAGGAACGAAATTCGTATGCGCTGTTGGGCGAGGGCCGGACGACATCCGCTCGGAAATCCGCTTCTCCACCACCACGCCAGAGGAGACTTTGGCTCGCGTCATCGCTTTTTTTCGCGAACAAATGAACAAGTGGCCTTTAGCCGCGGTTGGCGTCGGCTCCTTTGGGCCTGTGGACCCTGATCCCAACTCGCCCACCTTTGGCTACATCACAACGACGCCCAAGCCAGGATGGCGGCAGGTGGATTTCGCGGGCGCGCTGGCGCGAGCCTTGGATTTGCCGGTGGGCTTCGACACCGATGTGAACGCGGCGGGATTGGGCGAACATCGGTGGGGCGCGGCGCAAGGTTTAGACGCCTTTATTTACCTCACGGTGGGCACCGGCATTGGCGGCGGCGGCATGGTGGGTGGCCGCCTAATGCATGGTCTGATGCATCCGGAAATGGGCCATATTCGTCTCCCTCATGATTGGGAGGCCGATCCTTTCCCCGGCGTTTGCCCTTTTCATGGTGATTGCCTCGAGGGAATGGCCAGTGGTCCGGCGTTGGAAAAACGCTGGGGGCGCCGCGCGGAAACGCTTCCGCCTGACCATCCGGCCTGGGAGCTCGAAGCCGAATATCTGGCCCTGGCGTTGGTCAATTTCATTTGCACGCTTTCACCGCAGCGCATCATCATGGGCGGGGGCGTCATGTCCCAACCGCATTTGCTGCCTCGCATACGCGGCCGGGTGCTGAGCTTGCTCAACGGCTATCTGCAAGTTCCGGCCATTCTCGAGCAAATGGATGACTACATTGTTGCACCGGCCCTGGGCGATCGCGCTGGCGTGTTGGGCGCTTTGGCTTTGGCCATGCAAGCGCATGAACGCGGTTCAGGTTGACACGCCCGGCCAAAAGCCGTATAGTTTTGCGTGGTCATCATTTCTCGACGCCGGATGACAAAAGCTTCATGGGCCTATCATCCTCATCTCGGCGTCTATGCCGAAAGCCTTGCGCCAAAAAGGCTTTCTTTTCGTCTTTTGCTCATGCAAACCCAGGCAGTTGAGGATTACCTGAAAACCATTTACGAGATCGAACGCGAGCGCGGCAAGGTTGCGACCACGGCGCTCGCAGAGCGTTTGGGTGTGGCCCCCGCCTCGGCCACGGGCATGATCAAGAAGTTGGCCGCCATGCATTTGGTTTCATATGAGCCGTATCAGGGCGTGAAGCTGACCGAATCGGGGCGTAAGATCGCGTTGGAGGTGATCCGGCACCATCGGTTGGTGGAGCTTTATCTGGCCGAAGCCCTGGGCGTGCCCTGGGACCAGGTGCATGACGAAGCCGAAAAGTGGGAGCATATTCTTTCGGAAGATTTGGAAGAGCGTATGGATGCGGTCTTGGGCCGGCCCACCACCGATCCCCACGGCGCGCCTATCCCCACGCGCGAGGGCGCGATGCCCGCTCCTGCTCGCGAGCGCCTTTATGACATGACGCCCGGCCAACGAGCGGTCATCGCCGAAGTGAGCGATCATGACCCGGCCATGCTGCGCGAAGTGGGCGCGCTGGGCCTTTATCCATCCACCGAGATCACGGTCATGGAACGGCAGGCCGATGCATTGGTGGTGCGCGCGAGGGGTCAGGATTGTCGCGTTTCCAATGAGATCGCCGATTACATCTTCGTCCGCGAAATTCGCGGATAATTATTATGGCTTCATATATTTGCAGCAATTGCGGCGCACGCTTGCTTCCGGCGCAAAATCGATGTCGGCAATGCGGCAGCGAGATCGCTTGGGAGGAGGCGGTCGCTCGCGTGCGTTATATCCAGCGCATTTCTGAGCCCCGTTCATCACGATGGCCGCGTTTCATCTTGTTAAGCGCGGCGTTATCGGCTGTGTTGGGCGCGGTGTTGTTGTTCGCCTTTTGGGGCTTGCGCTCGTTTTGGGTGGAATCCGGTCTTGATGGAGAGACGGTTGTCGTGGTTCAACCGCCGCCAGCGAGTGCGCCTGGCGTCGCGGTCACTCCCACGCCTTCATTGAGCGAGCATCTTCTGGAAAAGGCCCTGTCCCGCGCCCAGGCAAGCATTGATCGCGGCGATTGGAGCAAAGCGCTGGAGGAACTGGCGTATTTGCAAAACATGAGCGTGGATTATCAGGCCGGATTGGTGGCCGAGATGCGTTTTACGGCCTATTGGAATTTGGCCCAAACCGCAGCCCGCTCAGGCGATCTGGACGCGGCCCTGGATGCATTGGCTCAGGCCCTGGCTTTGCGACCAGAGGACGCGGCCGCGCGTGAATTGCGGCGCACGATTCACCTTTATCGACAGGGGCTCGAGGCGCGGGGGCGCGATTGGGAGACCGCGATCGGCGCTTTCACCGAGCTTTTCGCGACTGCGCCCGATTTCCTCGATGTTGCAGACCAATTGTATCTCGCCTACCTCGACTCCGCGGATGCGGTGCGTTTTTCACAACCCTGTTTGGCGCTCGAACGCTACCAGCATGCGCTTCAGCTCCAGGCCAATCCTCAAACCCGCGCCAAGCTGGAGGATGCGCGATGGCGTTGCCAGCAGCAGGATGGTGCGAACGCGGTTGGCCCTGGCCCCGGCGCCAGGGGCGGCCCGCTTGAGGTCGCGGCCGCGGGCGCATTCCTCTACACTTATTTTGATGACGTTCGCACTGTTCATCACACCCGCATCTGGAGCCCAGATGAGGGGTTCGGCCCCATCATTGCCGAAGAATCGCTCCAACCTGACATGGGGCCTAATGGAGCCATTGCCGTACGATCCACCGCGGTCGAACATCCAGGCATCGCGCTTTACGCGGCTCCTGGCGCATCGCCTCGTCGTCTAACCAAGGAGCCGGGCGATAGCCAACCGCGCTGGTCGCCCGATGGCCGCACCATTCTTTTCAATTCAGACGGTCGCACGCCCGATCAAAAGACCCATCTCTTTCTCATCGACCTGAGCACTCGAGCAGTGCAAGACCTGGGCCCAGGTCGCGGCGGAGACTGGTCTCCTGATGGTCGGCGCATTGTTTATCAAGGCTGCGACGACACGGGCGAACCATGCGGTTTGTGGATTTTCGATCTCGAAAATGCAACGAAGCGTCAACTTACGACCGTGGAAACCGACAGCCGGCCTGCATGGTCGCCTGACGGTCGTTTTGTGGCTTTCATGTCGGCCGGGCGCAGTCCTGGCTGGGATATTTTTGTGGTCGATGTGGAGACGGGCGAGATAACGCTTTTCGCGTTGGGCGAGGCCAACGATGGCCTGCCTGTTTGGTCGCCCAACGGTCGGGAAATCGCCTTTCTTTCCGACCGCGAGGGTGATTGGGCCGTTTATCTCTGGTCTTTGGACGATCTGTCCGTGCGTCGTTTGTTTGCGATTCCTGGCGCATTGCCTGTATGGCAAGAGGCGGGCTTCGCCTGGACGCCCTGATTTTTTGACTGTTCCTGGTCTAAAAACGTATAATACTTTGATGTCTGCACAGATGGTACGTTTACAAAGCCTGCAATTCAATGTGGCAGGCCTTATGAAAGGCCCGCTGGGCGGCGTACGCGAATATGATTTGCGCGTGCCCATCTCCGAAATGGACCAGATCGACGAGAGCTTCGATGTCACCGGTCCTTTTATCGGTTCGGTGCACATGCTTAAGGCCTCGGATACGGTGCTGGTGCGCATGGAAGGCTCGCTGACGGTGCGCCTGGTCTGCTCTCGTTGTCTGGAGTTGTTCGACGCGGAGATTCCGGTGGTGATCGAAGAGGAATTCCGGCCTAGCATCAATCTGGTCACAGGTCGGGTGGTGCGCGATCTGGGTGACGACGCCGCCGTGGTTATTGACGAGCGCCATATCTTGGATCTGACCGAAGTCCTGCGTCAAAGCATTGTCTTGGCCCTGCCGGTGGCTCCGGTGTGCGATCCCGATTGTCAGGGCCTTTGTCCTGTGTGCGGCGCCAATCGCAACACCGAAACCTGCCATTGCGAAGCCGATAGCATCGACCCGCGCTGGTCTGCTTTGAGCGTTTTGCTCGACGATGTGAAAGAGTAGAAGGCTAACTGCTGCAAGTTTTCGTCGAAGACCCATGCTTGTGAATCTTTAACCCCTGATTCTTTATTCATCTTGTCAGGAGCTTTCCATGACCCCTCATCCGAAACAAAAAATTTCCAAAGGCCGACGCAACCGTCGTCGCGCCCATGACGCTTTGCGCCGTCCTCATCTCATCACTTGCCCCACCTGCAAAAACAAACGACCTCCTCATCAGGTCTGCCCTCATTGCGGCTCCTATCGCGGGCGTGAAATATTCGAGATCGAAGAGGAAGAGTAACCCGCGTCCTTTGAGCGGATGGCGTGTTTTAAAAGGGAACGAGGCGTCGCCTCGTTCCCTTTTCGTGCTTCCGGCGTTTTTGAGACGGGCGTCCTTTTTGGCGACCGTTGTCACCGCTTAACGCAAAAATAGGCTTGATGAGGAGTGTTTAATGTCCGACATCGTTCTTCTCTTCCCAGGGCAAGGCTCACAAGAAGTGGGCATGGGCGCAGATTTGGCGGCGCATTCGCAGGCGGCGAGGCGCATTTTTGAACAAGCCGACGACATTTTGGGCTTTTCCCTCTCCAGGCTTTGCTTCGAGGGGCCAGAGGCCGAATTGACCGACACCATTAATGCGCAACCCGCATTGCTCACCACCGGGATCGCCGCTTTGGCCGCTCTCGAAGAGGCTTTGGGGCGTCCATTGGCCGCGGGCGCGGCCGCAGGGCACAGTTTGGGCGAATACAGCGCATTGGTCGCGGCTGGCGCGCTCGATTTTCCCCATGCACTGCGATTGGTGCGCGAGCGCGGGCGCTTGATGAAGTTCGCCGATGAACGCGCGCCCGGCGGAATGGCCGCGATCATTGCTCTCGACACCGATGTCATCGCTCGGATATGCGCTGACGCCAGCGCGCGCACCAACGCCTTTGTTCACATTGCCAATGACAATTGCCCCGGCCAGGTGGTCATCTCGGGTGACGAGGCCGCATTGACGGAGGCCATGGCCGCGGCCGAAAAGGCGGGCGCGCGCAAGGTGGTGCGCCTGGCGATCACCATTGCCGCTCATTCGCCATTGATGGGCGTTGTGCAAGAGGAATTCGCGGCTGCGGTGCGCGCCACCCCCATTCACCCTCCTCGTTTTCCGGTTATTGCCAACAGCACCGCGCAACCCTTGCTCAGCGCAGAGGCCATTCGCGAGGAATTGGTGGGCCAACTGCAAAATACGGTGCGTTGGACCGAATCCATGCAATATCTGATCGACCAGGGTTTCGAACAGTTCGTAGAATTCGGCCCTGGCCGCGTGTTGGCGGGCCTAATGAAACGCATCGACCGCCGTTTTCGTCGCATGCCCAGCATCGCGACCTGGGAGGATGTGAAGAAGCTCCTCTCCCACCAGACCCCCTCGAATCTCTCCTCCAATTCATTCACTCAGAATTAAGGACTCCACCCATGTGCACACTCGAAGGTAAAGTCGCCCTTGTCACCGGCGCGTCGCGCGGCATTGGTGCGGCTATCGCCAAACGATTCGCCGCATTGGGCGCGGCCGTGGTCGTGAATTATCATAGCAACGAAGACGCGGCCAGGCGCGTCGTGTCCGAAATCGAGAATGCCGGCGGGCGGGCTGTGGCCATGCAGGCCGACGTGAGCAAGCTCGATGAAGCCACCCGTTTGGTCAAAGCCACGCGTAAGGAATTTGGTCGGCTGGATATTTTGGTCAACAATGCCGGCACCACGCGTGACAATGTGATCATGTTGATGAAAGAAGCCGATTGGGACCTGGTTATCGACACCAACCTCAAGAGCGCCTGGAATTGCTCCAAAGCGGCTGCGCGTATCATGATGAAACAACGCAATGGTCGCATTATCAATATCACCAGCGTGGCTGGCATTGCCGGCAATCCGGGACAAAGCAATTATTCGGCGTCCAAAGCCGGGATGATCGGGCTCACCAAGAGTCTGGCCAAAGAGATCGGCCCGCGCAACATCACGGTGAACGCGATTGCGCCCGGTTTCGTGCCCACAGACCTGACCAACGAACTCATCGAGCAAATTCGCGATACCATTATCGAGCATACGCCTTTGAAACGCCTGGCCACAACCGACGATGTGGCAGCGTTGGCCGCCTTCCTTGCTTCTGACGAGGCTGGTTTTATCACCGGCCAAGTTATCGCTGTGGACGGGGGAATGGTAATATAATAGGGATGAACGCCGTACGCGAACCGGTCGGGCGAGTCACCATCGCCCCCCAGGTGTTAATCACGATTGTCCGTCAGACGACGCTGGAAAATGAAGGCGTCGAACGTCTGGCCGCGCGTTCGCCGCGACGAACCGGTCGGCGCGGTCGTCGCGCTGTGGGGCCGGGCGTTGAAGTGATCGTGGACAAAGAAGGGGTTCGCGTAACCGTGCATGTCATCGCGGACCCGGGCGTGAATATGATGCGCCTGGCGGAGACTTTGCAAACCGCCATTGCTCGCGCCATCGAGCATATGACCGGTTTGAAAGTCTCTGATGTCAACGTGTACATCGACGATGTCTCTCATCCCACCACGAACAGCAGACGCGCATGAAACCACGGCATCAAGCTCGTCGAGTGGCTTTGCAAGCGCTATTCGAGATCGATGTGGCTGGACATAAGCCCGGCGTCGTGATCACCCATCGCCTGGAGGAGCAAACGCCTCCTTTGGGGCGCGACGCGGCCGCGTTCGCCCGGCGGTTGGTGCAAGGGGTTGTGGAAACGCGACCTCAGCTCGACGCGATCATCGCCAAATACGCTCCTGAGTGGCCGGTTTCGCAGATCGCAGTCATCGATCGCAATATCTTGCGCATGGCCTTGTGGGAAATGGCCGTTGAAGGCACGCCGGTTAAAGTGGCCATCAACGAAGCGGTGGAACTGGCCAAGGTGTTTGGCGCTGATTCCAGCCCGCGGTTTGTCAATGGCGTGTTGGGCGCTGTCACGCGGGCCGGCGATGTGCAACGGCGGCTCGCGATCTCGTTGAGCGAAGAGACGGTGATATAATCATGTTTAACATCGGCATTGGCGAATTGATCCTCATTGCGGTTTTCGTGCTGATCTTTATTGGGCCTGAGCGTTTGCCCAAGATCATGCAGCAAATGGGTGAAGTTGTGCATCAGCTTCGGTTGATTGTAGCCGAATTCAATCGTCAGTTCGCCGATGAATTGCGCCCTCTTCAAGAGCTTCAAGGCTTGGCCGATGATTTGAACCCCATGCGTCAGATTGGCAATGTTGTCGATCCCGCGGCCCAGCCCGGCGCGAGCTCGGCGTCTAAGACCGCGTCCTCCCGTTCGGCCAATACCATCGCGCCTCCGGCCGCAGCCTCGACTCCGGCCACCGATCCAATGAAGCAGCTGTCGCTGGCAAGACGGGGTGCGCCCGCCTCGCCGACAACGGACCCGATGAAACGACTCTCGCCGGTGATGCAAGCGGCCAAACCGGCTCCACCTGATTCATCCTCCCCCGATTCGCAAACGCCCGCAGCATGAGTTTGGATAACGCCTACGATCCCATAGATGAAACCCGCGCGCCCATTGTCGAACACCTGCGCGAGCTGCGGGATCGGTTGGTTCGCGCGGCCTTGGCGTTGTTCATTGGCATCGTGGTGGGCATGGTGTTCGCCAAGCCTTTTCTCGAGCTTCTCATCTCGCCCCTTCAGGGCGTCACCCAGTTGCAGCTCCTGAAACCAACCGAAAACATCATCACTTACTTTAAGGCCGCGCTTATTTTGGGCGCGATCTTGGCCGCTCCCTTTATTATTTACCAGATCATCGCTTTTATTGTGCCGGGGCTAACCAAAAAAGAGAAGCGCATGTTGTACATTGTGTTGCCCATGGCCGCAGTGCTGTTCGCGACGGGCGTGGCCTTCTCCGCGCTGATTGTCTTGCCTTTCACGCTGCGCTACTTGCAAACATTTCTCACCGATTTGTTCAAGGCTGAGTATTCGGTGGGATATTATATGTCGTTCGTGGCCAACTTTGTCTTATGGGTGGGCATTGCTTTTGAATTGCCGTTGGTCATTGCTCTCTTGGCCAGATTGGGCGTGGTGACGCCCAATCAATTGTATAGCACGTGGCGCTACGCCATTGTCGTTGTGGCCATCCTGGCCGCAGTGATCACCCCTACGCCCGATCCCTTCACCATGAGCGTGGTCATGGTTCCGCTGTTGGGGCTTTATGCATTGGGCCTGCTCATGGCCCGCTTTGCTTACCGTCCCCGAGAGAGGAGCGCGGCCAAGAGCAAGGGTTGAGCGGCCACAGAGCCGGCGCGTTGAGCATACGATTGGGGCGCAAGGCGACCTTCGCATAGTGACGCGCGGTGCGATTGAAACAAGAGGCTTTATCGGTGTTTAGGGGCGTGAAATCGGTGAATTTCGCCATTGGCGTCATGGCGTGCAAGGTGGATTGCATTCGATGACTATCCGAAGGCGCTTCATTTGAGATCGAGCCCCTCCAACTGCCGGAAAAGCAGGGGCAAATAGAAAGGGTGAGGCCAGGGGGCGGGGGTTGGCGTAGGGGCCGGAAGGATGTAAGCGTCGATGACCTTGCCCGAACGGGTTACAAAGCGGAAACGGAGACGATGGGGATCGGCCTCCACCAGCATGGCGCCGTAATCGCCATTATAGCGCACCTTGCTTTCGGGCAAGGCCGGTCCCATGCCGTAGATGCTCTTGCCGCCCAATCCATTTACAAAATAGGGAATGCCGTCCACTTCCAGTCGTTCATAAGTATGAGTATGTCCGGCGATAACCGCATCCGCGCCCCAAGCCGCAAAAGGCCACTGCATGGGCGCATAAGAGCCGTGCACCAAACTGGAAGAATAAGGCGCGTGATGGAAGTAGACGATCCGCCAGGTCGAGGTGGAGGCCATGAGCTGGGTTTTCAGCCATTGCGCCTGGGCTGAGTTCGCGCTCGCGCCATCCGGCTCCATGGGGTTGCTATTCAGTGCAAAAAAGTGCACAGGCCCCCAAACAAAATCGTAGTAGCGTTTGTTGTTCGAACGACTGCTGAAATCAGCGCCAGGCAGGTTGAAATAACTCAAATATTCATTGATCCCCCCGCCGTCGCTATAATCATGGTTGCCCACAGAGGGAAAAAATGCATTGACCGTGGCGTTTCCGCCCGCGCAATAAACCCCCTCTCCCACGTCTTTTAGATAATCGCAAAAAAATTGGCCGATGACCAGATCGTAATCCGTGCGGCCATAACGATTATCCCCCGCGGTGATAATAAAATCGGGATTCCATGTCTTGATCATATCGGCCACGTCTCGCTCTTTCTTGCTCCCCGAGCCAAAATCGCCGATAACCGCGAAGCGGATGGGCTCGGCGTTGGCTTTGACCTCTTGCCGGACCCCGCCGCGTTGGCGCTCCAGCGGCTCCAATGGCCCAGCCCATGCTGTTGTGACCAGCCACGCGGCCGCAAAAGCCGCGACCAGGGCGAAAAACGGCGCGCGTGACCTGCGGTTAACGTGATCGTTCATCATGACGCCCTCCTTTCGAACCTTCTCTCTCTTTATATCACCGACCTCATGCCGACGCCAAATGGCGCGCCAATGAGTGGCGGGCGAAAATCAAGGCTTCTCGACGCCATCTGAGCTTGGATTGAGGCCCCAGGTTTCACCGTCCAAATTCCGTAGGGAAAACGTAGGTTATCCGTCCAGCGCGTGTGTTTTGAATGTGCTATGCTATTGCACAGAGATGGCAATCTCTTCTTCTCCTCCTTTTGAAGGAGCGCTCACGGTAGGGCAGCCGTGAGCGCTCTGCGCGTCCGGGAAGCGCGGGGGGATGTCGAGGGTTTAAGCGTTGGGGGTTCGCGTCGCGCGCGGCGGATCATCTTGGCCTATGTTCATCATGCATGATTGTTCATCGGCTTCTCTGTTTGTCCGCCGACCCATTGGCTGTTACAATCATGAGAGCTTGAAGAGCGGTGTTTGCAAGTCGCATTCAGGCGATTTTGCAGATATCGGTCTCTCGAGGAGATGGGCCTTTTGGTTCGCTCATTTCCTCGCGGCGATGATCAGCATCTTTATCGAACTCAGAAGCGCTTGCCAAGACGCGGGTCGTTTTGTCCCGCGGCTTTCCCATCACACGCCCTTGAACACTGAAACTCCCGACGCGCGAAAGCGTTTCAAATTGCGAAAAAAACACGTGATTCTGCTGTCGGTTGCGGCGATGGCGCTTATCGCCGGTGGCATCCTCATAGCTCTGGCGAGCATGGATCGCGCGGTGACAAAATTGAGCGCGAATTTGTTCGCCCCGGAGCAAGAGGGCGAATTTTTGGTGATAATCGCGCCATTTTATCGCGCCGGCGGCGACCCGCAGCCCATTGGCGGCGCGCTGGCCAATGATTTGCGCTCGGCTCCTCTGACCGAAGACCTCTATCGCGTGGAGACCTTGCCTGTGGCGCCCACCGACGACATGATTTCTGAGATTCTCGAGGCTTATTCGCCCAGCGTTCTGGTTACGGGCCAATACGATGGGCGCCATATTGACGCCGTTGTGCGTCTGGCCGTGGCTGCGCCTCCGCCCCCTCCCAGCGCTATCGAACATGGGGTCGCCACCCTGCTGCCCGAGCCCACCCCCATCACATATCGGGTTTATGCGCCTCAGGGTTTGGAAAAGCCGCTGCAATATCTGCAATTTTGGATTGCCGGTCAGAGCCTCTTCTGGCGAGGACGATACGACGCTGCTTTGCCGCTCTTGCGCGAGACCAAACGCCTTTTGCCACGGCAGATCCCCCTCGACCGTCGCAGCGAGATGGATCGGTTTGTTGCATCTGTGGCCTGGCAGTTGGGTTATATCGCCGGCCCTGTGCAAAACCATTGGCAGGCCGCGCGCGATCTATTCGATGAAGCGCTGCGGCTTGATCCCAAGAACCCGCTCAACGCCATTGGCTTGGCCGCGGCCCTTGCTCAGCTCGATGATCTAAACGCGGCCAGCGAGATTTTACGCGCGGCGCTGCGCGATGACTCCAACGCCTGGCGCGTATATTTTGCCCTGGCCGAAATTTTGGCCCAACAAAAACAATTCGAAGCGGCCGAGGCCGCGTACACCCAGAGCATCGAGCTCCTTTCCCTGCGCGGTCAGCCCGGAGACGATTTGATCCTGGCCGATATTTACGTTAGCCGGGGCTTTTTCTATCTTGGCCTGGAAGACTATCAGGCCGCGGCGTCGGATTTTGAAAAAAGCCTTGAACTGGGACGAAACGATGCCGCGGTGCAGAGCGCGCTTTCGTGGGCGGCTTACAGGCTTGGCGATTATGAAACCGCGGTGCGAGCCGCGGCCGCGGCTCGCCAGATGCTCCCCGAGCGTCCCGATCTCGCATTTAACGAGGCGCTTTTCCTCTTGGCCGCCGGTCAAACCGACGCGGCCAACATCGCTTACGATGAAGCCATCACCCTAACGCTCACCATCGACGATGTGGTTCAGCGCAGCACTTATTTTGGCGTCGCCTATCAAGATTTGGATGCATTGTTGGCGCAGCGCCCTGAGCTGGAGGCTGAAATACGCGCCATTCAGGAGCGCATCGACATTGCCAATGGTTGAACCGTCGCCCGTTACCATTGATTGTTCTCTGCTGATTGCTGAATATTCTCTGTGGAGGCCACTATGATCATGCAACGTCCGCAGCGTTTGTTGCTCATTCTCACCCTTCTTTCGCTATCACTTTTGATGCTGGCCGCATGCGGCAAAAAGGATAATGAATCCCTCGAAAGTGCGGCCGCCACCGCCACATTCGAGGCGGAAAAATCTTCTGAGGTTGAGCCATTGCCCACCGAGGCGGGTGACGCTCCTTACACGCTTTTTGTCAAATCGCCGGTCGCGCCCGCGCTCGACGCCGCCTGTCTCGTCGCTGCGGACAAGTTGACCTTAGTGAGTCCGAGTCCGCTGACCGAAGGTCTTGAACCTGGGTTGGATTATCTTTTCTGTGCGGCCGGAGCGTCGCCAGGCCAAATTGTGACCTTCGCCCTGGAAGGGCCTTTGGGCGTCAAACGGATTTACGAAGTGGTGAGCGGAGACGATGGCGTGGCCGCGCTCTCATTGCGCCTGACGGCGGATGATGAGCCCGGCGCTTATAAGTTACGCGCCAGCGCGGGCGAGCAGGAGGCCGAGGTGGAGTTTCGCGTCCTCGCTCCGACCGGGCCATTCATTGCTCTAACCCAACCGCTCGGGCCGAACCCCACCATTATTAGCGCTTCTATTGGCGGGCTGCCGCCCGAAAGCCGGGCTCGTTTCGCTCTCTATCGCCTCGATGGCGACGGCGACTCGCTGGAGGGCGTTTATCTCATTTCCACCCTGTTGATGACCGATCCTTCAGGTCGGGCCGATGTGGAACTGGATGTGGCCGATCTGCCCACGGGCGCTTATTTGCTGACATTGCTTCCGCCCGGCATGACGTTGGGCGATCCACCCACGTTTGATTTGGCCCAACTGGGACGTCTGGCCGTCTTGGCCAATATTCTTCGCGTCGAGGGGCCGGCCGAGGATATCGCGGCGAGCGCGACGCCCGCCACCGAGCCGCAACCCTCGCCTCAGGAGGTTGAGCTTCCGGCCATCATACAGGTGCGCGCGCCCGAGGCCGATTTACCGGTGTGTCAGCTGGCCGCGGAGCCTATGGTGGAAATCGGCCCTGCAGGCGGCGAGATGGGGAATTGGTGGTATGGTTGCGCGCGCGGGTTTGGTTCGGAAGAGGCGTTGCAAGTGTCGGTGCAGATGCCCAACGGCCAGGAGACCCGCTTTTCATTGAAAACAAATGCCGCTGGCGCAGCGCCCTTCCGCTGGTATAGCGCGCCGCACGAGGGCGCGGGGCGTTATCAATTGACCGTCGCCAACGCGAAAGGTCAAACCGCCTCGGTTTCCTGGAATATCAACCCGGCCACCCGACCTCATGTGTTGGTTTTTCCGCACAATGTGGAGACCGCGGTGGGCGCGGAGTACTATCTGGCCGGTTTTCCGCCCAACGCCGCGGTCGATCTGGGGCTTTACCGGTTGGATGAAAACGGCCAGGGCCAACTCATCGACAGTTGGGTCGCGACCACAGATGCAACGGGATCGTTTGGCGCCGATTTTGGCCAGATTTTCGACCGCGAGGCCGGCCAATATGCGTTGGTCGCGGTGGGCGGTCCGGTGTTCAAGTTTTCGGGCGTCGATGCAACCATTAGCGCTATCGACTTCTTTAGTTATAATTCGACGTTGGACGAGCGGTATGAGGTTTACACGCTCAACTTGAATCGCGGGGAAGCCGCTCCTGTAGCTGAGGCCGCGCCCACGCCCATTGTCGAGACTGACGAGCCCCCAGCTTTTCCGCCGCCGGTCGTCACATTGTCTGAAGACCTCAGCCCCAAGCCCGCGTGCCCCGACGCCGCCCCCGATAAGCCGGCTGCGTGCTTGTTGCCCACCACCGTTCCTCGGGGAACGTTCACCTATATTTTGATGCATGGCTACGCGCCCAAGACCAATCTTAAGTTGCGGATCATCACACCCAAAGGCGAGACCCTTTTGATCCCGTTGAAGGCCGATGCCGAGGGCTTCGCGCAAGCGCATTGGTACGCGCTCAACGATGAACCCTTGGGCGAGTATAAGGTGCGAGTGCGCGGAGGCGGCAATCCTTTTGATGGGGTTTTCAACGTTGTCAAACCGGTCGCTCCAAGCTTGGTCATTCAACCGCGCGTTTCGGTTCCCAATACGCCTGTCATTGCCAGCTTTGCAGGCTTTGAGCCAAAGGAGGAGTTGGTGTTGGCGCGTTATCGCAGCACCGGCTCAGAGAATGGCGCGCTCACCTTCACGCTGGTGAACACGAAAAAAGTGCGTGCAGGCGGCCAGGGCGGCGGCCAGGTCATGTTCAAAAAAGGGAATGCGAAGGGCGAGTTTTTCCTGGTCAACGTCTATCGGCCTGGCCAACCCGAGCCCTTGGCGCAAGCCGTTTATCAGGTTGGTAAGCCCTTGTATCTGCGTTATCCCATGGGCTGGGCGCAAAACCTTGTGGAAGGTCAATGAACGACGACGAGCGTCTTTCACCCGAACAAGAGGCCGAGCTTGAACGCATCATTGCTCGCGCCCTGGCCGAAGACATCGGCGACGGCGATGTGACCACCGAGAACACCATTCCCGAGACCATGTGGCTGCGCGGCGAGTTTGTGGCCAAGGCCGAGGGCGTGGTTGCGGGAGTCGAGGTCGCGCGCCGCGTGTACGCGCAATTGGATGCTCGCGTTCGCTTTCGCGAAGCCGCGCCCGATGGCTCTCGCGTGGGGCCGGGTCAGGTTATCGCGTGGATCGAGGGGCCGGGGCGAGCCTTGCTCATGGGCGAGCGCGTGGCCTTGAATTTTATGCAACGCATGTCGGGCGTGGCCACGCTAACGCGTCGATTTGTGGATGCAACGGCCGGCGCGCGCGCCGTGATTTTGGATACGCGTAAAACCGCGCCCGGCCTGCGCTTGCTAGACAAATGGGCCGTGCGTTTGGGCGGCGGTCAAAACCATCGGTTTGGCCTGTATGATATGGCCCTGATCAAAGACAATCACATCGCCGCGGTGGGCGGTCTGAAAGAGGCCGTGCATCGAGTGCGCTCGGGTGATCTGCGCGGCCGACCGATCGAGGTGGAGGTGCAGAGCCTGGATGAACTGCGCGAGGCTCTGGAGCTCCCCATTGATCGCATTTTGTTGGATAATATGGGTTTAGACGAGATGCGCGAAGCCGTTCGTTTGGCCCAAGGCCGCGCGCCCCTGGAGGCGTCCGGCAATGTGAATTTGCAGACGGTGGCCGATATCGCGGCTACGGGCGTGGACTATATTTCTGTTGGCCTGCTCACTCACTCGCCCCCAGCCCTGGACATGAGTCTAACCATTAACAAACCATAGCCGGCGCTCATTCTAATTAGCGCGACTCAGGCCCTTTCCTCCCCTCGTTTAGTTTCAAAGCCAAACCCTTTTTCATCAAACGCGATATTCCACATCAACGCCGGATAACTTTGATTATGACCATCAAAACGCTGACCCACCATGACCGAACCGAGATGAGCGTGGATGAAATCTACGCGGAATTGAGCGAAAAACTGGGCGCGTTTACGCCCGACTTCGAATTGCGAATCAAGGCCGAATTGGCCCACGAGATCAACCGGCTCAAACGGGAGCGCAATGCGGTCATACTTGGTCACAATTACATGGAGCCTGCGCTCTACCATTCCATTCCCGATTTTGTGGGCGATTCACTGGGGCTTAGCCGCAAAGCCGCGCAGACCGACAAGGATGTGATCGTCTTTTGCGGTGTGCGTTTCATGGCCGAAACTGCAAAAATCCTCAATCCCGCCCGCACCGTGCTTTTGCCATCGGAGAAGGCCGGTTGTTCGCTGGCCGAAAGCATTACAGCCGAAGATGTGCGCGGCTTGCGTCGGCGTTTCCCCGGGGTTCCCGTGGTCACCTATGTCAACACCTACGCGGATGTGAAGGCCGAGAGCGATATCTGTTGCACATCGAGCAATGCCGCGGCCGTGGTCGAATCTTTGGACGCCGACGCCGTGATCTTCTTGCCCGATGAATATTTGGCCAGAAATGTGGCTCGAGAGACGGGCAAACATATTATTTTTCCGGTGAAAACCCCGCACGGTCTTCATATGGATGACCATATCGACTACCAGATGATCGGCTGGCATGGCCGCTGTGAGGTGCATGAGAAATTCTCGGTGCAAGATATCGAAATGGTGCGCGCTCAATTTCCCGACGTGGTGGTGCTGGCTCATCCTGAATGCAGCCCCGATGTAGTGGACGCGGCCGATTTTTCGGGGAGCACCAACGCCATGATCCGGTTTGTAGAAGAAATGGACGCGCCTCGCTATCTGTTGCTCACCGAGTGCGCGATGGGCGATAATATTGCCGCGGCCAATCCTCATAAAGAGATGGTGCGGCTTTGCTCGGTGCGTTGTCCGCATATGAATGAGATCACCTTGGAGCAGACTCGCGACGCATTGCTGTACAATCAATATGTCATCGAAGTGCCCGAAGACATTCGCGTGCGCGCGTATCGAGCGGTCGAGCGTATGTTGGCCATTGGTTGAGCGCTCGTTCTGCTAGGGGCGCGCCGCGATTAGAGAGAGCCTTTTCCTCAAAAACACCGGTTTCGTCCATCTGCATTCACTTTTCCTCTCCTTGCGCCCCCTGTTCGTTTTTGTGGCGGCTTTTGGGTTATGGATTTCCCCGCGATTTACACGGCCTTTGTTCTGCTGGTGGGGGTGGCGTTGTTCGCCAGCGGTCGCGTGCGCATGGATTTGGTGGCCTTGGGCATGCTGTTGGCGCTTTACCTTGGGGGCGTGCTCAGCGCGCAAGAGACATTGCAGGGCTTCGCCGCGCCGGCCACCATTTCGCTGGGTGGAATTTACGTGCTCTCAGGAGCGATGCGTCGCTCCGGCTCCATGGCCCTTATCGGTCGTTGGCTGCTGGGCCTGGGACGTCGTTCGGCCCGAAGGCTGACGGCCTCTCTTCTTCTGGCTACGGCTGGGCTTTCCGCGTTCATGCCCAATCTGGCCGTGACCATCATCATGATGCCGGTGGGCTTGCGGTTGAGCCGAGCAGCGAAACTCCGCCCTAGCAAGCTGTTGCTGCCGTTGGGTTTGTTTGCCTCGTTGGGCGGATATCTCACTCTGTTGGGCACCCCGCCTAACTTGATCATTTCCGACTTGTTGGCCGAACGCACCGGCAGCGGGCTGGGGTTGTTGGAGCCAACCCTGGTGGGCTTGCCCATCCTGCTGTTGAGTTTGGCCTGGGTGCTGTTGGCGGGACAGCGCATGTTGCCGGAAAGCGGCGATTTTCCTATGCGATCAGGGCCAAATCTGCAACAACTTGAAAAGACCTACCGCATGGACAAAGCGTTCTATCGTTTGCGGGTGCGCTCCGGCTCTGATCTGGCGGGAAGCCGGTTGGGCGATCTTGATCTACGAAATCGATGGGGCGTGAACGTGGTGGGCGTGGCCTCCTCGGGCGGCGCGCCTTATCGCCCCTGGCCCGATATGGTGCTCGAAGTGAACGACGAACTGATCGTCCAGGGTAAACGCGCCGATATCTTGCAAATGGCGACCATTCACCATTTGGAGCCGCGTGGAGAGGTGAGCCTGGTTGAGCTGGCCCGTCTGGCGCCCACCGAGTTGGAGTTGGCCGAAGTCATGGTCCCGCCCTATTCGCCATTGGTGGGCCACACGCTGGCTGAAATCGAGTTCGCGGAAAGCTTTGGTCTGAATGCACTGGCCTTGTTGCGAGGAGAGCAGGCGTCGGCCAAAGCGTTGATGGCCACGCCGTTGCAAGAAGGGGATAGATTGCTGGTTGAAGGTTCGCCCAAACAGCTGGCTCGTTTGCGACGCGGCCGCGACCTGGTGGTCCTTTCGGACCTCGGCGTGCCATTGGAAGACGTGATCACCTGGCGATCGGCCTGGATGTTGGGCATTTTGGCGGGCATGGTGTTTTTGAGCCTGAGCGGGTTGGTGACATTGCCCCTGGCCGCGCTCATCGCCGCTTTCGTGGCCGTCTTGGTGGGAGCAACAACGCCCGAACAGGCCTATCAAGATATTGACTGGATGGTCATCATCCTGGTGGCTTCGTTGTTGCCGCTGGGCGCGGCTCTCGATCACAGCGGCCTGACGGCGATTATCGCGCGCGCATTGGCATCGGTGTTGTTCGGCATTCCGCCCGCGTTGTTGTTGGCGTTGGTGTTTTTCATCACCGCGCTGGTCACCCAGGTGCTGGCCAACATGGTGGTGGCCTTGATCATGGCCCCTCTGGCGTTCGACCTGGCCTTCGCCATGAATCTGCGACCCGAGCCATTCGCCATGGCCGTGCTGTTGGGCGTGACCACGGCCTTTCTCACCCCGCTAACCGATGTGATCAATCTTCTTCTACGCAAGCCCGGGGGCTACGCGTTTCGCGATTATCTGATTCTCAACTTGCCTGTTGTGTTAATCGTGGCTCTGGCGGCCATTTGGCTGGGGCCGATAATTTGGCCGTTTTATTGACGACAATCCGATGAGCGTCCCACGTTTCGCGATTTTCGGTCTGGTTTTGTTGTTCGCGGCTTGCCGCAGCGCCGCAGCGCCTACGCCAACGCCCACCGCGACGCCGATCGCCGCATATCAAGCCGCGGACGCCGCGACGCGCGGGGCGGAAACGCCCATCGCGCCGATCACAGGCTCGGGCGCGCCCGAGCCTTCTTCCACGCCCACCTTCACCCCTTCGTTCACCCCCTCCCCCACGCCCTCTTTCACGCCCGCGCCCACGCCCACGCCCTCTTCGACACCCTCGCCCCCTCCCACCCCCACCTCCACGCCCACGCCTGCG
>JAADII010000146.1 GCA_013151415.1 Chloroflexota bacterium | reverse complement strand
TGCGCCAATCAAGCGCGGCCTCATCGGCCAGGGCCAGAAGCCAGAACGGGGCCAGGAACCAGGCCGTGGGCTTGGCCGCACAGGCCAGACCAAAGCTGACCGAGGTCAGAACAAGTCGTTTTTTCCTGAAAAACCAGAAGCTGAAGACGATGAACGCCAGCACGAAGCTATCGTTCTGGCCGAAAACCAGATCCAGACCCATGAGCGGGTTCAGGCCGATGACCATGGTCAGCCCCAAAAGGGCCGGGCCGCGACGCGCTGCCAGCGCGGGAAGCGCGAGCAGGGTGAGGAAAAAGAGCAGCAAATAGGTGAAGCGTTGGTCGTACCAGCCCAGAAAGGCGTCGGAAAGGAGCTTGACGGGCGCCGAAAGCGCGAACGTGGCCGGAAGATAGGGGTAATGCTCCAGCGCGGTGCGAAATTCGGGGAAGCCCCATTCGGCCATGGGCGTGTTTTCGTAGGTTTCGATGTAGGGATTGCGACCGGAGAGGAAATAGTCGATGGTGATCTCGGTCTGAATGACGCCGCCGTCGTGGCTGTAGGAATGGGGCAGGTTGTCGTGGCGCAAGAGCGCGAGTTTAAGGCTGGGAAGAAAGACCAGAGCCAGCAAGATTCCCCAGATCAGGGCGTATTTCGCGCGCACGACCGCGCGTTCGCTCCACCGCTCGGCCAGCAAATCCACCAACAGATAGACCAGGAACAAAAGCAGGCTCACCGCGGCCAGCAGTAAGAAAACGGGATCGCCGAACCAGGGGCCGAACGCGTCGATGGCCGCGGGCGGGAGCAGCCCGCCCATGAGCGGATGACGGGCCACGTTTTGAAAATGCTCGAACAACCCGGCCTCCGCGAAGCTGTTGATGCGCAGGCGGGCCGTGAGCAGGATGAACAGGAGCAGGACGTCGAACGAGCGGCGAGAGACAGTTTTCACGATTTATTCTCCCCGCAAAGCGCGAAGGACTTCCTCTTCACTCACTTCCTCACTATCTTCTCCTTCCTGGATGGCGCGAATCAAGGCGAAATCCTCGATGGCTTCCATGACGATCTCGGCCAATACATCCTGACGTTCTATCAACACTTCCGAAAACGCCTCTTTGAAAAGGTTCTTCAAGCGAATTTCGTCTTCGATTTCAATGGTTTTGCTAACGGTTGTCATCGCTTGCCGCTCCGTTTTTGGACGCACCCATCGGATAAATAGAAGAAGTGGAGTGACTGTATTCTAATTGTTTTTCTCGTGCTTGACAACGAGGCCGCTTCGCGTTTTTTTGGTTGTGGCGCTGCTGCTTTATACTTTTAAACGCACAATACACTACGCAATCGCATTACAATCCGGAGGCGAACCCATGCGCGCTCAGGTTATTCAGCGGCAAGCGCCGCTTTCAGCACGGCCCCTAACACTGGTGGAGCAACCCATCCCCGAGCCGGGGCCGGGGCAGATTCGGCTGCGGGTCACGGCCTGCGGGGTCTGTCACACCGATTTGCACATCGCGGAGGGCGATTTGCCCCTGCACAAGCAACCCATCACGCCCGGGCACCAGGTGGTGGGCGAGGTGGACAAGGTCGGGCCTGGGGTGACGCAGTTCGAGGTGGGCGACCGCGCCGGCGCGGTCTGGCTCTATCGCACCTGCGGCCAGTGTCGCTATTGTCTCAGCGGTCGGGAGAATTTGTGCGAGCGGGCCGAGTTTACGGGCTGGGACGCAGACGGCGGTTACGCCGAATACATGGTGGTGGACGCGCGTTTCGCCTATCATTTGCCCGAGGGCCTGTCGGATGTGCGGGCCGCGCCCTTGCTTTGCGGCGGGGTCATCGGCTATCGCGCGTTTCGGCTCTCCGAGGCGAGGCCGGGCGAGATATTGGGGCTTTACGGCTTTGGCAACTCGGCTCACATCACCATTCAGGTCGCGCGGCGCTATGGTTGCCGGGTGTTCGTATTCACGCGCAGCCCCTCGCATCAGGAGCACGCGCTCTCGTTGGGCGCGGCCTGGGTGGGCCGGGCGCAGGATAACCCGCCCGAACCCATCGACGCGGCCATCATCTTCGCTCCGGCCGGCGACCTAATTCCCGAAGCTCTGCGCGTGCTCAACCCCGGCGGAACCATCGCCCTGGCCGGAATTCACATGTCGCCCATCCCCGAAATGCCCTACGAACTGCTCTATCGCGAACGCGCGGTGCGCAGCGTGGCCAACAGCACCCGCCGCGACGCGATGGAGCTGCTTTCCATGGCCGCGGAAATGCCCATCCACACCGATGTCACGGTCTTTCCCCTGGATGAGGCCAACGAGGTGTTGCTGGCCATGAAAGAGAGTCGCTTCAACGGCGACGCGGTGTTGGTTCCGTAAGTGCGACGCACCCGCCAGGTGCGTCGCACTTCGTCTCTATATCACGCCGGCCTCTTTGCCCGCGGCCTCGAACACATCCAGCGCGAAATCGATATCCTCGATGGTGTGGGCTGCGGTGACATTGGCGCGCAGGCGGCTGGTTCCGTGGGGCACGGCCGGGGGCAGCACCGGCAGCACGAACACGCCGTGCTCCTGGCAATAGCGCGTCATCTGCATGGCGCGGTCGTCGTCGTAGGTCATGATGGGCACGATGGGCGTGACGCTGACGCCCGTGTCGAACCCGCGTTCCTTGAGTCCGGTGAGGAAATGCTCCACATTGCGGCGCAACACATGGTTCCTTTCCACGCCCTCGGTTTCGATGACCTCGAATCCGGCGATGCAGGCCGCGGTGACGGGGGGGGGCAGCGCGGCCGAGAACACGAACCCGCGCGCGGCGTGTTTCAGATACAGGATCAGGTCTTCGTCTCCGGCGATGTAGCCGCCCACCGCGGGGATGGTCTTGCTCAGCGTGCCCATTTTTACGTCGATGACGCCTTCCATGCCGTAGTATTCCTCGATGCCGCGACCGGTTTCGCCCAGCACGCCCAGGCTGTGGGCTTCGTCGATCATCAGGCGAGCGTTGTAGCGTCGGCAGAGCTCCACGGCCTCGGGCAGGGGGAAGATGTCGCCGTCCATGCTGAAAACTGCGTCGGCCACCACCAGCTTGCCGGCATCGGGCGGGGCCTGCTGCAAACGGCGCTCCAGGTCTTCCATGTCGTTGTGTCGGAAGCGAACGAATTTGCCCCGCGCCAGCACGCATCCATCCACGATGCTGGCGTGATTCCACTTGTCGGAGATCACCCAATCGCCCTTGCCCACCAGGGTGGAGATGGTGGCCAGGTTGGTGACATAGCCGCTGGAAAAGACGATGGCCGCATCGCGATTGTGGAAACGGGCGATGGTCTCTTCCAGTTGCAGGTGGATGTCGAGCGTGCCGCCCAACAGACGCACGCCGTGGGTGCCGGTTCCGTATTTGACGATGGCTTCTTGCGCGGCTTGTTTGATTTTAGGGTGTTCGAGCAAGCCCAGATAGCTGTAAGTGGCGAACATCAACTTGCGCTGGCCGTTGGTCACGACCCAAGCGCCGTCGATTTCGCTGATGGCCTGTTGATAATAGTACGCTTCGCCTGCTTTGGCCCACTCGATGCGGTCGAGCATGGCGTCGATTTTCCATTGCAGGCCGTCGCGTACAGGAATGTTTTCTCGTAGCATGGGGGTTCTCCTATAAAAAGGACGATAGACGGAGGATGATAGGCGAGTCACTCAGTTTTCTGGAGACTGAGTGGGCAGGGGCGGCGGGGATTCCCCTTCCTGTTTGCTTTTGGCCCAATCTTTAAGGCGACGATAGGAATGTTTGCTTTTTCGCAACGCCAGACGAACGCCCTCGCGGCTGATGCTTTCCACCCACCCTTCCAGAGTGGCGGCCTTCACCAGCAAGTCAAGGGTCCAGCCGGTGTCGGCCCAACCGAAATCGCGTGGTTCGCGTTCGCGCATCAAGGCGGCGAAGCGGTCACCCAGGGAGGGGGTGATGGTCTCGGGCCGTCCGGGCGAAGTGCTGCGCTCTAAGGCGGCCATGCCGCGTTCGTTGAACGCTTTGATGCGCGCCCTCACCGTGGCCGCTGAGATGTTCAAGGTGTCGGCTATCTTGGGCACGCCCACCCCGCTGGATGAAAGCAACACGATTTGCGCCCAACGCGCTCGGATGGCGTCGTCGCCACCAGCCAAGGTTTGCAGTTGGGCGCGTTCATCATCGGAAAGGGGGCGAACGTATAGGGCCATGATGGCGGGTATTATACGTCGGAAGCCCAAAAAGTGCAAATTCTTTTTTGGAAAGTGTAGATTCTTTTTTAGAAAGTGCCAACTCTTTTTTTGATTTGTCATTGCGCAGTCTTCTCTTCTTCTCGCCTTACTTGAAATGGGCGTCTGTGAGGCGTATAATTGAAATTATGAATCGGTTGTGGCGACGTTTTCAGGCAATCGCTCCGTGGCTGGCTCCGGGCCTGCATATCAAGCGCTGGTTGGTGATTCTTATCATCGGCGTCACTTTTATCAGCCTGGGTTTGGCCTATTTGCTACGTTGGGTGTATGTGGCGGGAACCTATCCTCAATTTGTTCAAGTTCTAACGCTGCAATTTTTGCCGCGGCCTGTGCGTGCGCTCCTGTTCGGCGCTGTGGGAGTTGTGTTTACGCTTTGGGGGTTTGTGGAGCTCAACCGTTCTTTGTTATCGCCTTTTGTGGCCTCGCGCGCTGATTTTTCACCGCGAGTCTACCGCCATCATCGTCGTCGACGCCGCGGGCCGCGCATTGTGTGCATCGGCGGCGGCACGG
This sequence comes from Chloroflexota bacterium, assembly GCA_013151415.1. Taxonomy (GTDB): domain Bacteria; phylum Chloroflexota; class Anaerolineae; order J102; family J102; genus JAADII01. The sequence goes on along the minus strand of JAADII010000146.1, from coordinate 17,221 downwards.
GCATGCCTTCGGTGTTGCGCGGCCTCAAGGCCTACACCGATAATTTAACGGCCATCGTTACGGTGGCCGATGACGGCGGAAGTTCGGGGCGGTTGCGATCGGGGTTGGGGTTGTTGCCGCCGGGCGATTTTCGCAACAACCTGGCCGCGCTGTCCGAGGCCGAGGCCATTGTCACGCAGTTGTTCCAATATCGTTTCACATCGGGCGCGGGGCTGGATGGTCACGCGTTCGGCAATCTTTATCTGGCGGCCATGGCCGGGGTGACGGGGTCGTTCGAGCAAGGGTTGTTGGAGTCGAGCCGGGTGTTGGCCGTGCGAGGGCGCGTGTTGCCTTCCACGCTGGAGCTGGTGCAATTGGTGGCCGACATCGAGGATGAGGGGGGACGGTTGATCCGCGTGCGGGGTGAGTCGCTCATTCCTGAGCACGGCGCGGGGCGACACATTCATCATGTCTATCTCGAGCCTGAAAACCCGCGCGCGTACCCCGAAGCCATCCGCGCCATCCTCAACGCCGATATGATCGTGGCCGGGCCGGGCAGCCTTTACACCAGCGTGCTGCCCAATTTGCTGGTTCCCGAAATTGCTCAGGCCGTGAAGGCCGCGCGCGCGGTCAAGGTTTATGTGTGCAACATCGCCACACAACCGGGGGAGACCGCGGGGTACGATGTCGACGATCATGCGCAGGCCATCGTCGATCACGCCGGCAAGGGCGTCTTTCATTTTGTGCTGGCCAATGACGCCATCGACGAAACGCCGCCGCCTGGCGGTCGTTCGGAATGGGTGCGTTTGCCCAAGCATCCGCCCAGCGGTTATCGGTTGATCACCGCGGATTTGCGCGACCGCGAGCGCCCCTGGCGACATGATCCCGAACGCATGGCCCGCGCGCTCATCGATTTGTTGGCCGATGTCACGGGGCGTCGCTACGAACGCATATAGGCTGCGGTGAAGCCATTCATTGCCGGTATTCCGTTCATGTTGGCGCAGTGCGTAACATGAGTTATAATGCGCGGTGAGTGACAGGAGAACGATGATGAAAGTCAAGGATGCGAAAGCGACAGTTTCGGTGGAAGAGGATTTTTCCGCTTATCTTCCGGGCATTCGTCAACGCTGGCTGGCCCAACAAAAGGCTCGCGAGCGTCGTCGGCAAGAGGCGTGGGAAGCCGCCCGCGAGATGGCGGCTCTTTTGCGATCCCGTTTTGGCGCAGACCAGGTGATTGCTTTTGGCTCCATGCTCTACGAGGGCCGTTTCGATGAGCGTTCGGACATCGATCTGGCGGTTTCGGGCATTGCGCCAAGAGCGTTTTTCAAGGCCTGGGCCGAAGCCGGTCGCCATTGCCCATTCGAACTGGATTTGGTGGACCTGGCCGATTGCTCCCCCGCTCTGCGCAAGCTTATTGAGGAGGAGGGAATACCTCTATGATTCCTCGCCATCGCATATTGCAGGAACGAATAAAGGCCGAACTGGCGGACGCGCGACGAGCCGCGAACAAAGCCCAAGATGCTTATCGGGAAGCGCTGCGCGATGCTCGTCATGAGTCCTTTTATCTGGATTCGGTTGCGCTCAACTTGCACGGGTTTTACAATGGGATCGAACGCATTTTTGAAGATGTGGCCAGGGAATTGGATGGCGGGTTGCCGAGCGGTCCGGCCTGGCATCGAGACTTGCTAAAGCAAATGACTCTGACGGTCCCCGGCGTCCGCCCAGCCGTGATCCGACTACAAACAGCGAAAAATCTCGATGAGTATCTTCGTTTTCGTCATCTGGTTCGCAATCTTTACACATGGAATTTTGAGGGGATGAAGCTGGCTGCGCTCATCGACTCGTTGCCTGAAACGATTCAATCATTGGAGAAAGACCTCGATCAGTTCGGACATTTCCTGGAATCGGCCAGTAGAGCGGATGAGATCGACGGGGTGGATTGAGCGTTCACCGACTGGAAAACAGCGCATTTTTTTGACGCGCGGATCATGCGAAAAACCATTAGTTATGGCATACTTGGGGATGATTCGCTTGTATGCAATCAGTTCGATAAATCACATACAGTCAATTTTTGATTTCTGATTCAACCAACAAAAAAAGGAGTTCCATCATGGCGCTACGCGTTGGCATCAACGGTTTTGGCCGCATTGGCCGGCAGGTTTTCAAAGCCATCGAAGAAAATTACGACGGCGTTATCGAGGTCGTGGCCGTGAACGATCTGGTCGCGCCCGATACGAACGCGCATTTGCTGAAATATGATTCCACCTACGGCATCTACGAAGCGGATATTCGGGTGGACGACGACGGCAATCTCGTGGTCAATGGCGAGACCATCAAGGTCTTCGCGGAGCGAAATCCCGCGGACCTGCCCTGGGGCGACCTGGGCGTGGATGTGGTGGTGGAGTCTACGGGCATCTTCCGCAAGCGCGAACAAGCGGCCGCGCATATCGAGGCCGGCGCCAAAAAGGTGATCATCTCGGCCCCCTCGCCCAACCCGGATGTGACCATTGTCCTGGGCGTGAATGGCGATGACTATGATCCGGCTCAGCATCATGTCATTTCCAACGCGTCCTGCACCACCAATTGTCTGGCCCCGGCCGCGAAAGTGGTGGACGACAACTTCGGCATTGTCAAGGGCCTGATGACCACCATCCACGCCTACACCAACGATCAGCGCATCCTCGACCTGGTGCATAAAGACTTGCGTCGCGCCCGCGCGGCCGGATTGAACATCATTCCCACCACCACCGGCGCGGCGCGCGCGGTGGGCCTGGTGTTGCCCAAGCTCAAAGGCCGCTTCGACGGCATGGCCCTGCGCGTGCCCACGCCCACCGTTTCCATCGTCGACTTCGTGGCCGTGCTGGAAAAGCCCACCACCACCGAGGAACTGCTGGATGCGTTCCGCGCCGCGGCCGCAGGCCCCATGAAGGGCATCCTGGGCGTGTGCGAGGAGCCTTTGGTGAGCACCGATTTCAAAGGCGACCCCCGCTCTTCCATCATCGACGCGCTCTCGACCCAGGTGCTGGATGGCGACCTGGTGAAAGTCATCACCTGGTACGACAATGAATGGGGCTATTCCAGCCGCGTGGCCGACTTGTGCAAGTTCCTGGCCGACCGCGGGTTGTAAGTTGTAAACTGGATATTGGGTATGGGGTATTGGATACTGGATTGATATTGGATACTGGATATTGGATACTGAAAATCGCTATATCTCAATACCCAATATCTTAATACCCAATACCTCAATACCTCAATACCCAATATCTCAACACCCTATTCAAACCAGGTGATGATCCATGAATAAAAAGACCGTTCGGGATTTCGATCCTGCTGGAAAGCGCGTGTTGGTGCGCGTGGACTTCAACGTCCCGCTTGACGAACATCGTCGCATCACCGATGACACGCGCATCCAGGCCGCGCTGCCCACCCTCACCTATCTGTTGGAGCGAGACGCCAACCTGGTGCTGATGTCGCATCTGGGACGGCCCAAAGGCCAGCGCGATCCCCGTCTGAGCCTGGCCCCGGTCGCGCATCGCCTGCAAGAGTTGCTGCCCGGCTACCAGGTCTACATCGCCAACGATGTCATCGGCCCCAACGTGGATATTCTCATCCGCGCGCTCACGCCCGATAAGCCGGGGAACATCGTCATGTTGGAAAACCTGCGCTTCCATCCCGGCGAAAAGAAGGGCGATCCCGAATTCGCCGCGGCCATCGCCGCGATGGGCGACGCGTATGTGAACGACGCGTTCGGCACGTGTCATCGCGCTCACGCGTCCATGTACGCGGTGCCGCAGGCCGTGCGGGCCAAAGGCGGGCCGGCCGTGGCCGGATTTTTGGTGGAGAAGGAGATCGAATATCTGGGCCATGCAGTGGAGAATCCCAAGCGGCCCTTTATCGCCATCCTGGGCGGGGCCAAGGTGTCCGACAAGATCGGCGTGATCAGCAATCTGTTGGACAAGGTGGACGGTCTGCTCATCGGCGGCGGCATGGCCAACACGTTTCTGGCCGCGCAAGGCAAGGAGATGGGCAAGTCATTGGTCGAAGAAGGCGCGCTGGACCTGGCGCGCGAGCTCCTGGCCAGGGCGGGCGACCGTTTGCATCTGCCCACCGATGTGGTCGCGGCCAGCGAATTCTCGACCGACGCGGACGCGAGCATCGTTTCCGTGGACGAAGTGCCCGAGGACCGCATGGTCCTGGACATCGGCCCGGCCACGGTGGCCGCGTATCAGCAGATTCTGGCCGACGCGCGCACCGTGGTTTGGAATGGGCCGATGGGCGTGTTCGAGTTCCCGCGTTTTGCTCAGGGCACGTTCGCCATCGCCCGCACCCTGGCCGGATTGGAGCAGGCCGTCACCATCGTGGGCGGCGGCGATTCGGCCGCGGCCGTGCGCGACGCGGGCCTCATCCACCGCATGAGCCACGTCTCCACGGGCGGCGGCGCGTCGCTGGCCTTTCTCGAAGGCAAACCCCTGCCCGGCATCGAGGCGTTGGATGATAAGTAGTGGAATATTGGATATTTGGGTATTGGATACTGGATATTGGATACTGGTTATTGCGAGGATGACGCCATAGCCCAGAACGCTCAATACCCAATACCTAATACCCAATACCCAATATCTAATATCTAATATCTAATATCTAATACCCATCCAATTTGTGTTCTGAACATGACCATAAACGCATGAATTTACTCAATCGGTTGAGTCGGATTTTTTCACTAAATGCGTCCGTTTCGTCTGAGGAGCGGAACTATTGGCTGCGCGCGCGCTGTGATCGCTGCGGCGAGATTATCCCTGTGCGCATCGATTTGCTCAACGATCTCAGCCGCGATTTCAGCACAGGCCATTATTTCGTGCGCAAAGTGGCCATGGGCGACGGTGGCAATCGCTGCTTCCAACGCGTCGAAATCGAACTCACCTTCGATTCGGACAAAAAACTCATCGAGCATCAAGTCACGGGCGGCGAGATTCTTTTCGACGAAGAAGCGAGTGAAGAGTGAATTTTGTTGTTTAGGCAAAAATGCTCCTGATTATGCATGACACCCTGTGTATTGTGCGTGGTTTTGCAAGAGTTCCCCGCGTTTTGGCTAGATGCGTAATACGCAAAAGGCAATATCCATCCTCCATTCTCAACCTGCAATCGTCATACAACATTCCCTATGCGAACACCAATCATTGCCGGAAACTGGAAAATGCACACCACCATCGACGAGGCCCTGGCCCTGGCGCGCGGGGTGCGCGCGGGGGTGCGCGATGTGCAGGGCGTCGAGACGGTGGTTTGTCCTCCTTTCGTCTCTCTTCATGCGGTGGCCGGCGCGCTGGCCGCGAGCCGGGTGGCCGTGGGCGCGCAGGATGTCTTCTTCGAGGAGAAGGGCGCGTACACAGGCGAGATCGCGCCCATGATGCTGGAAGGATTGGTCACCTACTGCATCATCGGCCATTCCGAGCGTCGCGCCTATTTCGGCGAGACCGATGAATGGGTGAACAAGAAGGCCAAGGCGCTGCTGGCGCATGGCATCACGCCCATCATCTGCGTGGGCGAGAGCCTGGAAATCAATCAGGCGGGCGAGACGGACGCGTTCGTGCGCGGCCAGGTGCGAGCGGCCCTGGATGGGCTGAGCGCGGACCAGGTCGCGGGTCTGGTCATCGCCTATGAACCCATCTGGGCCATCGGCACAGGGCTGACGGCCACGCCCGTGGATGCAAACCGCATCATCGGCCTGAGCATTCGCGGGGAGATCGCGGCCATGTACGACGAGGCCACCGCACAGGCCGTGCGCATTCAATACGGCGGCAGCACCAAGCCCGAGAATATCGCCGGATTCATGCAGCAGCCCGATATCGACGGCGCTTTGGTGGGTGGAGCCAGTCTCAAGGCCGAGTCCTTTGTGACGATGGTCAAGGAAACCGCTCGCGTGCGAGGATTGTAAGCGGCATGTTCGGGCCTTGGGGGCCATTGATTTGGAGCCTGGCCCTGTTGGCCGCGTTGTGGTGGGTGAGTCGTCGGCTTGCTTTTTATTTCATGAGCACGCTTTATGCGCTCACCCGCCACGAGACGCTGACCTACGCCCTCTATGCGATCCTCATCTTGCCCGGCACGCTGATTCATGAAACCAGTCACTGGCTCATGGCGCAGCTTGTGGGCGTGCGCACGGGCAAAGTTTCGGTGTTGCCGCAGATCAAAGGCAAGAGCGGGCAACTTCGGTTGGGCGCAGTGGATGTGCGCGGGGGCAAGCTGTGGCAGCACACGTTGATCGGTTTGGCGCCGTTGTTGGTGGGCAGCGCGTTGACGGTGGGGTTGAGTTACGCGTTGGTGGATGTGGAGGCGCTGGCCGAGGCCTGGCGCAGCCGGGAGATGGACGCCATGCTTGGTGCGCTGGTCGCGAGTCTGGCCCGACCGGACGCGGCCTTGGGGCTGTATTTGCTGTTCACGGTCAGCGATTCCATGTTTCTGAGCGCGAGCGACCGCGAGCCGATTCAGCGCATGGTGTTGTATCTTGGCCTGATTTTGGCCGCTCTTTACATGTTTGGACTGCTTCCGGCATTGCCCGCTTCATGGAGCGAGAGCTTGCAACATGGCTTTCGACTCTACGCGTTGGGCCTGAGCGTGGCCCTGGCGCTTCACCTGGCGCTGACCGCGGTTTTCGCGGTGATATTCCATGTGGTGAAAGGGCGTTAGCGCGCCGCGCTCGTCTGGTTTTCGGCCCTCAAACATCGTGCACCTCACCACCTCCCAACCCGCATGACGCTGGACGATCCATGCGATCCCTACCCCGACAATGAAAATGACGATGGGACGATAGGGCGATGGACGATAGAGGCCGCCAACCCCATCGCCCTATCGTCCACCGACCAACCAACCTTGGACTTTGGACGCCTTTTTCAAAACACGCGCGGCTTTATTCCAGATGCGGCGTGATGCGGCTGAGGAGGCGGGGCTTGGGCATGTAGCCCACCAGTCGCTCCACCGGTTCGCCGTTCTTGAAAAGGATGAGCGTGGGGATGCTCATCACGCCATAAGCCATGGCCGTGCCCGGATTGTGATCCACATCCAGCTTGGCCACTTTGAGCTTGCCATCGTATTCCTGGGCGATTTCCTCGAGAATGGGTGCGATGAGCTTGCAAGGCGAGCACCACTCGGCCCAAAAATCCACAACCACCGGCAGATCGCTTTGCAACACCTTTTCTTGAAAATTTTGATCATTGACGGGTTCGGGGATGGACATAAGAAGACTCCTTGGATGTTTTAAGTGAAATCGGCTTACGACTAAACCGAGTCTATTACGATAGTCGATCCTATCTTCTGGCCGTGAAATCTGTCAAATGGGATGGGGTTGTCGGCAGCGCCAACTATGGAGCGAGGTCATGTCGGCATAGGTGACTCGCACTTCCGAAGCGCGGCTCACCTTGTATGGATTGAGCGCTTCAGTTTGTTCGCAGCCCGCGGCCAAATCTCGGCCGCGGGGTAATTTTTATGAATCGCTTCATAAAAATTTGACTCCTGACCCCAACGACTTTATAATCCGAGCAGATTAGTGAAAACGTCGCTTTGAAAATAAGTCCGAAGTCCAAAGTGCGAGGTCGGTCGGACCGATCATGTCGTGATGAGCGGCCAGGCCAACATGGCCCAATAGGCCCTTCGTCTATCTTGGTCTACGTTGGTCAACGCAAGTGATTTCATCCGTATCGGAGCGGGCTCGCCCGCGGTCGGACTGTATCAACGGGCCATTGCCCATGAGGTCTATTCTTCAACATTCTTATGCGCATTATTCTCGCCAGCCCCGAATCCAAAGTCTGGTCTTCTCGCAAACACATCCCGCTTGGCCTGGGCTACCTGGCCGCGGTGTTGCGCGAGGCCGGACATGACATATTGCTTTACGACGCCGCGGTCGAGGATCTCCCCCTCGATTATTATCTCGACAAAGCTGAGGAGGAGGGCAAGCCTTATCGCCTCATCGGCATCTCGTCGGCCACGCCCCTCATCCAGGACGCCTGGGAAATGGCCGCGCTGGCCAAAAAGCGCGGGCTGATCACCATCCTCGGCGGGCCGCATCTCACCATCATGCCGGCCGAATCGCTAGGCCCGGAACATCCTTATGTGGATTACACCTTCAAAGGCGAGGCCGAACACGGCATCGTCGAGTTCGTCGCCGCATTGGAGCAAGGCAAGCGACCCGAAGATTTGGGCATCCCCGGGCTCAATTTCCGCCACAATGGCGAGATCATCATCTCGCCCGAGTCGCCCATGATCGAAGACCTCGACGCGTTGCCCTTCCCCGCGCATGATCTGTTCAAGATCGACCGCTACACCAACCTTCAGCCCCTCACCGACGGCCTCGATCCCGACGCGCGCTCCTTCACCATTCTCACCAGCCGGGGGTGTCCTTACAAATGCACATTTTGCTCCAAACCGGTCACCGGCGACACCTGGCGCGGCCGCAGCGTGGAGAACGTCATCGCGGAATGGCGCTGGCTGGTGAAAGACCTGCACGCCACCGAGATCGGCGTCACCGACGACATCTGGAACTTGAAGCTGCCCAGGGCCAAGGAACTCTGCCGTCGGCTCATCGAAGAGGGCCTGAACACCACGCCCTGGATCACCGTGCACGGCATGAAGGTGAATCACACCGATCCCGAATTGTTCCAGTTGATGAAGGCGGCCGGGGCCAAGCGCGTGGGCTTTGGCGTGGAAAACGGCGATCCCTGGATGCTGCGCAACGTCATCCGCAAGGGCCAAACCATCGACCAGGTGCGCAACGCGTTCCGCTGGGCCAAGGCGGCCGATTTGCAGACCATGGGCTTTTTCATCTTCGGGATGCCCCGCGACACCGAAGAGAGCATGGAGAAAACCATCCAACTGGCTCTGGAACTGGATCCCGATCTGGCCAATTTCATGCTGGCCGCGCCTTTCCCCGGAACCAAAATGTGGGATATGATCCAGGAAGAGGGCAATGTCTTCGCCCATGAGTGGAGCGATCTGGCCATCCACGACGCCAAAGCCCGTTTCACCATCAACGATGGCGTGTATGATCCCGACATGGTGGTGAAAAAGTGGCGCGAGGCGTATCGCCGTTTCTATCTTTATCGACCCAAACGCGTGTGGGAGAAGCTATCCAAGAAGAGCTTCTGGCTCGATTTGCCCCATACCCTGGCCAATGCGCGGCGTTTCTTCATAGGCGAGGATGCACAAACGGCCGACGCCCGCGCCGCGGCCGGCGGCAAGATCATACAAAAAGTGGCGTAATCTTCGCCAAAGCGCTCAGAAAATGCGCAACAAACCTCATAAATTCGGAGGAAAATCATCGTGTCTATTTTCTTTCCTCGTGGAAAGAAGCGCGAATCCAATATCTTGTGGCTCGATTTGGGCGACCTGGGCGACCTGGTGAACCCCGGCGGGCCGCATGAGCAATGGCAAGACCACGGACTGGGTCTGCTGCGCACCATTCTCCACCAAAACGGCATTATCACCGACCTGGCGTCCACGCGCGCGGTCACATCGTGGGACCAGCTCGTCCCGCAACTTCGGGGCTACGACATGCTCATCATGAACGTGCGTAGCTACACCTATCCTCCCGCTCGTAAAGCGGCCGAACTATTCAAAGAGATCAATCCCAAGGGCATGGTGATCGCCGGCGGCATGCACGCCACGGTTGCGCCGCATGAGATGGAGGCGGTCGAGGCCTTTGACAAGATTTGCATTGGGCCGGGCGAGAAGATCATCGTGGATTTGGTGAAGGACCCGGACGCATTTCCGCGGGTGTTTATGGGCGAGGGCGCTAAATCCATGGCCGAATGGCCCATGATCGACCGCGAACTGTGGCCCAAGCCCGCGGGCGGCTGGCGCATGAGGCGCAAATGGAAATGGCGCTGGCCGCTGGAGCCGGAATGCGGTTGGGGGCCGGGGCCGGTGGCCACCATCATCACCAGTCGCGTGTGCCCCTGGCAGTGCGTGTTCTGCAACGAGAATTCCTACATTCCCAACATGGGTCGCAAGCCCGTGGACCAGGTCATCGACGAACTGAACTATCTGGACCGCAAATACGGCGTCGGTTCGGTGGTGATTCACGATTCCATGTTCTTCCAGAACCCGCGCTGGCTGCGGGAGTGGATCGAAAAGTACCCGCGCAAAACCAAGCGCTGGACTTACTGGGCGGCCGGCCGCGCGGACACTGTGCGCCAATGGCCCGACCTGTTCGAGGCGCTGGTCAGGGAAACCAACTGGCGCACCATATCCATCGGTTTCGAGTCGGGCAGCGACCGCATCCTCAAGCTGCTCAACAAGGAATGCACCGAGGAGGACAACTACTTCGCCATCGATCTGGTCAATCGGTTGGGCGACGAACTCGAAGCCAAAGGCGAGCAACCGCCTGTGTTCTGGTCCAACATCATGCTCGGCATCCCCGGCGAGACCCGCGAGGACGCGTTCAAGACCATGCGCATGCTCAAGCGCATGAAGCGGGTCATGCCCTCCATCTCTTTCTACGCGCCTTATCCTGGCTCGGCCTTGGGCTATCAGCTCATCGCCGAGGGCAAGAGCCTCATGTCCGAAGACAATTACCATCGCTTCCCCGATGACGAGAAGGTCAAAGGCATCGATTACCAGTTTTATCGCGACATGCTGGCCGGAAAATACGACGATGAGATCAACAAGGGTCTGGACGATGTGAAATACGGCGCGGATCTCTATCAGGGCGCGTTGATGAAGGCGTAAGGAGGTGGTTTATGAGCAGCTTCTCGAACCCCCATTACATGTATCTTTTCGACCTGAAAAACGGCAAGAAGAAGCTTGCATACGGCGAATCGCCCGAGGACGCGCTGGATATCTTGCGCATCCGGCTCACCGAAGAGGAAATGGCCGAAATCATCCCCGATAGCTACATCAAGATCAACCAGCGCGAGTTGCAGAAATATGTGAAGAATTTGGGATAATATCTGGGGTGCGTCGGCGTGCTTACCTCGGTGCGAAATCGTTTTCAGACACGCTTTTCGTATATCAAAACACCCGATTTCAGGTGAAAAATCGTCTGAAATCGGGTGTTTTGATGTGTTATGTGAACGAAATCGTTTTCAAACCCCTTTTTTGCCCTTTTGCCATATTTCGTCCTTCTCGCAGCATCATTCCGCGCCACCTTGAAGCCTATCTGACCCAGTTTTCCACCGCCAATCCCTCGATGCGTTGGAACTCTTTCTCGTTGTTCGTGATCAAAGTTAAATTCTGGCTCAATGCATGGGCGGCGATTAGGGTGTCCAGTGGGCCGATGGGCTTGCCATGTCGCTCCAATCGCGAACGAATATCCCCGTAAAACACGGCCGCTCTTTCATCGTATGGCAAAATGACGAAAGGTAGAAGAAAATCTCTCACCCGTTCTTTGTTTCTTCTCGGATTGCCGCTCTTACCGGCCCCATAATACAACTCAGAAACGGTGATGCTCGACACAGCGATTTCTCCGACAGCCATCTGCTTGAATTTTTTCACAACCTTGACAGGGCGTTTGTTCATGATGTAAATACAAATATTGGTGTCAATCATGTACTTCATCGAGGGGTTCCCTCTCCTGTTGTGATGTTGGCTGATTCCGCTCCACCATAAAAGGCTCTTCATATTTCATCAGCTTCTTCTCCCAAACATCCCATATCGATTGATCTTTGGGCAGCAATAGCACACCCTCGGCCACCTTCTTGATGTACACTTCATCGCCTTCAAAGCGGTAAGCTTTGGGCAGGCGGACAGCCTGGCTTCGTCCATTGAAAAACAGCTTGGCGGTCTCCATCATCACCTCCTTGCAAACACTGATATATATCATTCAGTATACACCATCTTTCGTGTTTGTCAAACAGGCCGACGGCAGGCCAGCCCGCGGCGAATGCCGATGAAAGGGACGGTGGGACGATAGGACGATGGACGATAGGGGCTGCTAACCCCATCGTCTATTCGTCCACAATGACGCGGTTTACAAAGAAATCGTCCGCGCGCGATAAGTGGCCACGATCTTGTTGATCTCGGGCAAGAGTTCGCGGGGCACGGGTTCGTCGGTGAGGAGCACCATGATGGCCTCCCCGCGTGGGCTGCGTCGTCCCACGTGCATGAACGCGATGTTGATATCGTGCTCGCCCAGAAGGGTGCCGATGGCGCCGATGATGCCGGGGCGGTCCGTGTGCCAACTGAGCAGGAAATTCCCCCGCGCCAGAAACTCGACCCACAACTCTTCGATGGCCACGATATAGGGCTCACCGCCCAACACGCTGCCCCGCACCGAACTGCTGCGCTCGCCCGACTGCACCCTCAGCGTCACCATGTTTTCGTATCGTTCGTAATGATGGCGCTGTCGTTTCTCCACCAGGATGATGCCGCGTCGCCTGGCGATAAGCTTGGCGTTAACCACATTGACCCGCTCTTCCACCACGCCCGCCAGCAGCCCGCGCAAGGCCGCGGCCTGAAGGATGGTGGGATCATACTCGGCGATGGGGCCGTGCACCGTCAATTCCACCTGCTCGATGTTCATGGGCTGGAATTGGGTGAGGTAACGGCCCATGATCTCGGCCAGCTGCACGAAAGGCGCCAGGGCCTCCATCTCGCGTGGCGGGATCAAAGGCGCGTTGACGGCATGACGCACGGGCCGCTCGGCCAGCGCGTCGATGACCTGGGTCACCGCGTCGATGGCCACCTGATCTTGCGCTTCGCTGGTCGAGCCGCCGATGTGGGGCGTGGTGATAACCCGCGGATGCCCGCGCAAAGGCCATTGCCGAGGCGGCGGCTCTTGCTCGAACACATCCAGGGCCGCGCCCGCGATGTGGCCCGACTCCAGCGCGGCCAGCAGCGCGGCCTCATCGATAACACCCCCGCGCGCGGTGTTGATGATGCGCGCGCCCGCTTTGCACTGCGCCAGCCGCGCCGCGTTCATGAAATGACGCGTCTTCTCGTTCAGCGGCAGATGCAGGCTGATGAAATCGCTCTCGCCCAGAACCCGTTCCAGCGATGTAAGCTCCACGCCCAGGTTGCTCGCATACTCGGCCGAAACGTAGGGGTCATAGGCCAGGACGGTCATGCCCAGGCCCAGCGCGCGTCGGGCGACCTGGCTGGCCACTCGGCCCAAACCGATGAGCCCCAGCGTCTTGTTGCACACCTCCACGCCGATGAAGGCTTTACGATTCCATTCCCCCCGCGTCACCGAGATGTGCGCGGCGGGGATATGCCGCGCCAGGGCCAGCAACAAACCCACCGCATGTTCGGCCGCAGCCGCGACATTGCCCGTGGGCGCATTGGCCACGATGACGCCGTGCTGCGTTGCGGCCTCGACATCGATATTGTCCAGGCCCACGCCGGCGCGGGCGATCACTTTGAGATTGCGCGCGGCCTCGATGACTTCGGCCGTGACGCGCGTGCCGCTGCGCACAATGAGCGCGTCGTATTCAGGGATGATGGCGATCAGTTCATCCGCGCTGAGGCCGGTGCGCACATCCACCTGCAAGCCGGCCTCGCGCAATATCTTCAGGCCGCGTTCGGCCAATGGGTCGGAAACCAGAACGCGCATCGTCCTATCGTCTCGTCGTCCCATCGTCGGATTGGGAACAAGTGGATGCTCGGATCAAAGAACCCAGAATCCGGCAGAGAGCGAAACTACATCACCTCGGGCGCGGTCATGCCCATGAGATGAAGAATGTAAGCCAGGGTGGTCTTGGTGGCCTCCACCAACTTCAGGCGGGCGCGGGTGAGGTCTGCATCGGCCGGGTCGGTGGAGATGACGCGGCACGCACCGTAGAATTGGGTGAAGGTCTTGGCCAGGTCCAGCGCGAAGTGGGGGAGATGGTGGGGGGCCAGGCGATCCACGGCCTCGACCACCACTTCGGGCAATTGCAACATCTTCTGGATCAGCGCCTGCTCGGTGGGATGCGTGAGCAGGTGCAGGTCGGCGTCGGCCGCATCCAGGCCCTCGGCCGCGGCTTTGCGCAGGATGGAGGAGACGCGTGCATGCGCATATTGAATGTAATAGACCGGGTTCTCGCTGCTCTGCGCCACAGCCAGGTCGATGTCGAAATCGATGCGGGCTTCGTTGGAATGGCTGAGCAAGAAATAGCGCGCGGCGTCCGACCCGACCTCTTCCAACACCTCGCGCATGGTGATGATGTCGCCGGAGCGCTTGGAGATTTTCACCTCCTTGCCCCCGCGCTTGAGCGTGACCAAATCGTAGAGCACGATGGTGAGGCGATCCGGGTCCAGGCCCAGGGCTTTCATCATGGCCGGCATGCGGCGGGCCTGGTTTTGGTGATCCACGGCCCACACATCGATGACCCAATCGAACCCGCGCACGACGAATTTGTTGTAGTGATAGGCGATATCGCTGGCATAATAGCCCGGCTCGCCGTTCGCGCGGATGAACACCTCGTCGCGGTCGTCTTTGGGCAGATATTTGCTGGCCGCGAACCACACCGCGCCATCTTTTACATAGAGATCGCCCTGCTCGCGCAGGATCGCGCTGACCCGCTCGAAGGTGCCGTCTTCATACAGGCTTTGCTCCGAGAACCAGTTGTCGAAATGCACCTGCATCATGGCCAGATCGCGGTCGAGTTCGTCCAAAACCAGCTTCAAGCCCAATTCGCGAAAGCGAGGGATGGCCTCTTCGCGCGGCAGATCGAGCAGGCTGTCGCCATGTTCGGCCTGGATCGCTCGCGCGTAGTCGATCATGTAAGCGCCCGGATAGCCCTTTTCGGGGATGTCCACTTCGACGCCGTGAAGCTGCTGGTAGCGTCGCCACAGGGTTTCGGCGAAGGTGTCCACCTGCGCGCCGCGGTCATTGACATAGTACTCGCGCTGCACTTCATAGCCGCTGTTTTCCAGCAAGCGCGCCAGGGTGTCGCCAATGGCCGCGTTGCGCGCGCCGCCAAAATGGAGCGGGCCGGTGGGGTTGGCGCTCACGAACTCGACCTGCACCTTTTTCCCCTGACCGATATTCTCCTTGAAATAAGCCGGACCTTGCTCGACGATGGCTCCGGCCTGCTCGGCCACCCACTCCGGCGAAAGCCAGATGTTCATGAATCCGGGCGGGGCCACTTCCAGCCGGCCGATGTAGGGGTTGTCGGCGATGCGGCGTTTGATGATTTCCGCGATCTGAATGGGCGAAAGGCGCTCTTTGCCTTGCTCTTTGAGCGCGTTGTTCACCGGTCGCACGATTTGCAGGGCCAACGCGCTGGAAAGATCGCCCTTGTCGGCCTGTCGGGGCCGACTGACCACGACTTCGGGTAATGGGAATTTGGGCAGATCGCCCTTTTTCTGCGCCTTCCGCGCCGCGCGTTCAATGATTTCGGCTAAGGTTTTTGTGAGTAGCATGAGGATTGGGATGAGGAATGATTAAATCAATTTGGGGATGGAGGAGTTTTACTATGGAATGGACGATGAGACGATGGGACGATGAGACGATGTCTCACGATAAAAACTTGTCCAGATCGAAATTGCCGCTGTTGAATGTGACCAGCTTTTCCCAATCGATTTCGCCCAGCTCGTTGCAGAATTCCGAGGTGAACTGATGGGTGAATCGATTGATAATGGCCGTCTTTTGGCGGAGAAAAGCTTCGTTATGTTCTCGCGCCCGGTGACCTATCGGCTCGATGATGTCTATATACAATCGGGGATTCTCGCTGATCAGATACCAAAAATTCTGTCCGACCACTTTGAGATAGCCCGCCTGGTGAAACGTGGTGCGCGTTTTGCCATAACAAATGCCCAGCACAGGCTGAACCCTTTTGGCCACTCGCGACTGACGCACGCGTCGCACCGCCAGGTTCAAATCCTGCGCCAGCTTTCTTTGCTGCGAGCTATTGCCCCAATTCGGACCTGATTTCACCGACACCACATAATGGACATCATGATTGATAAATTCGAGGTCAACGCCTTGCGCCGTGGATTTGTGACCATTGCAAGTTTTGCTCACGATAAATACGGCCAGATCTTCCAAAAAGTCGCCGAACAACTTTTCTTCTGAGGAAGACAAACGCGCTTCCAGCAAACTTTCGATGAGTTCGTGCGACTTGACCATATTCTTGGCCCGAAACAGATAGGGGTTCTTTTTTAGCAAAGTGTGAAGCTTCAATCCCGCGAGCAAACGCAAACGGCTTTCATGGAAATCACCGATTCTGTCGTTGACATATTTTTGAACTTCGTCCAAGTTCAAAGGCTTCATGATCCGTTTTCGGGAAGCAATGCATCTTGGATTTCGAATAACTGTGGTTGAATTTGGGCGATCCGCTCACGCGCCAGTTCACAATATTCGGGGTTGATATCGATGCCGATGAAATGACGGCCTAACTCGCGCGCAGCCACCGCGGTGGTGCCGGAGCCGATGAACGGGTCGAGCACCACGTCTCCTTCTAATGTGAACAGCTTGATGAACCAGCGCGGCAACGCCACCGGAAACACGGCGCTTCGATTGCCGCATTCCGTGGCCATGTGGATGACATTGGTGGGATACACCATCTTCCTGCCCACCCAATTGGAGACATTTTTGCCGAAACCGCTGGCCACGCGCGATTCATCGCGGCGTTTGTCCGTTTCGCTCAATCGGGCCAACCGCGTTTGCGCCCAATCACCCACAGGAACCATTACAGCTTCCTGATACATATTGAATTTACGATGTTTGTTGAACTGCAAAAGCCGCTCCCAACTATCGCGAAAGCGATTGGGCCACTTGCCCGGATAGGAATTCTTTTTGTGCCACATGAATTCTTCGGTCCACAGCCAGCCCTGTCGCCTCATGGCCAGGATGAGTTCGATCACATAGGTGTGGCGCTCGCCGTTCACCACGCGCTCTTTGATGTTCAAGATGAAGGTGCCCGTTGGTTTTAGCACGCGCAAAAACTGCTCGGCCTTGGGTAAAAACCAATCGACGTACTCATCCGGCTTGACGCCGCCGTAGGTTTGCTTGCGTTGGTCCGCGTAAGGTGGCGAGGTGAAAATCAGATCCACCGAATTGTCGGGCAAATCCTTCAAAACGGTTTCGCAATCACCCTGAATGATGCGATCGAGATAATCGAGCATGGTTCGGCCTCCGAGAGTGTTCCGAACATCTATTCTACACCAAATAAACAATGTTTTGAAATCCACCTAAATCACATCGATCCACTTTCCCGCGGGGGCCGCCAGGGGCGCAGGTCGTACCAGTCGGGCCCATATTCCGGTTCGGCCTTCAAGGGCGCTTTCAATTCATAGGCCGATTCCATGATCTCCACCACCAATGGGGTCACTTCGTCCA
>JAADII010000110.1 GCA_013151415.1 Chloroflexota bacterium | reverse complement strand
TGATAGTGTTCGGTGAGGATGTATTTATCGACGATGGGCAGCTTGACCAGATCGTCGGTGGTTTGGATGTCGTCGGGCGTCAGGCCCCGTTCATCCATCACTCGACGATAAAAGGGGACATGCTGATAGACGTGAGCGATGAGCCGACGAAGCTTGCGATTTTGCAGCTCGCGCAACTGTTCGGCCGACCACCATTGCGACGCTTCGAGCTCGCGCAGATAGGGCATGACATCGCCGTATCCAGCCAGTCGCGATCCGATGGGCAATACCGCCCCGCGTAGAAAACGGGTGTAGAGTTTGGTCATGGCTCCTCACTCTTTCATAAATAACGACTCGGCTTCGCCGTCGGCAGCGCTGAGCGCCGCGCCCATGAGCCCCCAAAAGAGGACGTTGGTGTAGATGGCGAAGTTGTTGTCGAAAGCGGCTATGGGGATGATATAAGCAAACACCGAGGCCCAAACCAACAAAAGATAGAGGGGCAGCGGACGCTTCAACGACCGGAATCGCTGCGAAACCTGGATCAGACTGAGGAACAGGGCCGCGAGGAGGAGGAGATAACTGGCCAGGAGCAAGACGCCGCCCGAAACCAGAAAGTTGAGATAGCTGTTGTGGGTCGTGGGCAACACATGAATGTTCGCGCCCTGGCGGAAGCCGCGCGCGGCCGCCATGCGTCCAAAACTTCCCCAGCCAATGCCCAAGATGGGCTGCTCGCGGGCGAGATCCAATCCCACCTGCAAAGCCTGAAGCCGGTAATCCACCGGGCTTTCGGCTGTAAGACGCTCTCCGATGGGGCTGTTCTGAATTTGGGGCCAAAGCAAGAAGAGCGCGACGCCCCCAGCCAAAAACGTGGGCAAAAGAAAGCGTCGAACCCCTTTCACCAGCATCCCCGCCACCAACAAGGCCAACGCGCCCGAAATCCAGCCCGAGCGATTGTACGTGAGCGCGATGGCGGCCAGGTAGAGAAGCGTCAAGGCGCTGAAAAAGACCTTGCCGGCGGGCGAGCGGCTGTGCAAAAGGCGCTCAAGCGCCACCGGGATGACAATGGCGATGGTGACGGCAATATAGGCCGGATTGGCCAACAAAACCGCCACTTTGCGCACCCCGGCCGTATAGACCGTGGCCGCGCTGGCCACGCGAAAGGGCGCGAAGCCGAAAAGCTGCTCGGTGATGGTGAACGTGGCGATGACGGCGGCAATGGCCATGAGCATGGCCCCAAACTTGAGCAAATCTTGCCGCGTGCGCACCAACTGCCGGGCGATGAAATAAACCAGCAGGGGCATGACGGAGCTGTCGAAGGTGGATTGCACGCCCCACAGCCAGCCGTTGATGGAGCGAGCTCCCGACAGCGCCAGCGCAAAGATCAGAAAAGGCGCGGCCAGGTCCACCCACATCACGCGCGCCATCTTTCGCCGCCCCGAGACAATCTGCGCCAGCAGATACATGGTGAGAAAGCCCCCGATCATGCGCGGGTAGCTGAGATCGGGCACGCCCGCGGGCATGCTAATATTGAAGGGCAGAAAGGGCGCGAAGGGAAAAAGAAAGAGCCAGAGCAGGAATCCGGCCAAAGGATCGAGCAAAATGACCAGAATGGTCGCGCTCATGATCACGATGGCGGTGATCTGGTCCGCGCTATCGGGCCGGAAAACCAGCAACCAGCCAAAACCCGCCATCATCCCCACGCCCACCAGCGTGATGATCAGGCTAAGCGCCAGGGAGCGGGTTTTGGAAAACGAAGAGCGGGAGGAAACGTCCATCACTCAAAAGTATAGCACCGCCCCTTCCCTTTCAGCCAACCAGGCTTTCAATCCAAATACCCGCCCTTCTGCAACAACTCGCGCACGCGGGGCAAATTCATGCCAAATCCGATCAGGCGCTCGCCGTCGATCACCAATGTGGGGGTGATGAAACGACCCGCCACGGTTTTCAACTCCTCCATATACTTCTCGTTGCTCGTCACATCTTTTTCGACATAGGAGATGTTGTGTTTGGCGAAGAAACTCTTCGCGGCCTGACAATCGCCTCAGGTGGGTTGCGTATAGATGACCACGCCTTTGGGCTTGCGCGCCTCGCGTTTGAATAATCGTTGGAGCATGGAGTCCTCGAAGATGTAGCTTGTGGATTAAAGCGGCTTCTTATGGATAAGCGGCCAACACCTGAACCAGCGCCACCTCGGCCACCGGCTCGTCCGCCGCCACCCAAATGAGGAGCGAACCAGAGCGAAAATAAAAATGTCGCTGGCCTGTGCCGGTCAGCTCATATATTTTTCGGCCGCTGATCTCGCGTACGCCAATGGGCGTAAAAGGCGATTCTCCCTCCGCGATGGAGCGCTCCATATCTGAAAGCATGCGAGCGGCCATGAATTGCATGGGAGCGCCCGTCACCCACAGCATCACCATGGCGTTTTGGTCGCGATACATGCCAAACGCGCCCGAGGAAAGGGGAAATTGTTTGTCATGAAGCCGAGCCACCTCGGCCACCGCCTCCCGACCATAACTGGATTGGACCAAGGGAAGCCCAGCAATGGTTTCGGGTAGATCGACGGCCTCCGGTTCGGCGATGGTCTCAGTAAACCATAACAAACCGAGAGAAACAGTCAGCAACAACGCGCCGACAACGATTAAGATAATCCCACCGTATCGTTTCCGCATATTGGGTTTCTATGAATAAGATTCGAGATTCAAAGTTGGTTGACTAGCCGAATGAGTTTGGGGCGAACATGATCGCTTGGTCTTTGTGAGTGAACGCCATTATAACCAAATGGAAGATTCCCGACAATTCAAGAGATCATAGAGGACTCGTCGTCTTTCAAAGTAGACTGGCGGCGGGCAAGCCCGTTCCGATACCGATGAAAATAAATCTCTCGCTAAGTCGCCAAGAGCGCCAAGGACTTCTTGATTTTATGCCTTTGCGTCTTTTGCGCCTTCGCGTGAGACTTGTTCTCAAAGCGGGTGACGCGCGCGACGGCCCGGCGATATCGATGAGAGAGACCGAAGCCCAAAGAGCAAGGACAGGCGCAAAACGACGAGGTCTCCTTTGCGGACGACGGTCAGGACGATGGAGCAAAGCGTTCGCGAAGTTGGGCCAGCAACGCCTCTCTCTGAGTCGCGTAATCATCTTCACTCAGCGCGCCTCGCTCAAAATCATCGTCAAGCAATGCGATTTGCTCAATGATGCTTTCCAACTCTGCTGACTCCGATATCTCGTCGTTCTCCTCTTTGGAAAAATGCCACCACCAGATGCCGGTGATGATCAGCGCGAGACCCAGTGCGGCCGCCGCGAAAAGCGCAGGCTTTGGCGGCGCAGCCGCTTGCCACGAATCGGTCGCTGGATTTTCGATGTTTTCCGTCGCGGCCGGTCGCGGCGGCGGAAGCGCCCCTGAGAGCTGCACCGCGACCTGAACGCCGGCGGCCGCGCCATCATGACCCAGCAAGCGCAGAGCCGCGCCATCGCGCGTCTCGCGAACACCGAGGTCCGCAAGTCCATCACCTGTCACGGTCAAGGGGCCTCCATCGGGGATGATGAAAGAAATGGCCTCGGTGGGATATTCGGCCTGATAGATGAACGACATGCCATCCTCAAAAGGCAGCAAATAACTGGCCGCCATCATGGTGACATTTTCGCCAGGCAACAGCGGAGAGACATCCGCGAAGCCGTCGGGGAGACGAATCCAGCGCTCTTGCGGGTCCGACAAGGCGAGGTTGGATGCATCTGGGGGGAGCCAGAAACGGAGCGTGGCCTCAGCGCCGTCGTCCAGAGTGAGGGCGTTCCATACAGTTCGATCCCCATTGTTGGAAACAACGTAAATTTGACTCACTTCCAAACCGGTTGAAGAGAGTTCGAGCACGATATGGGCGCGACTGATCTCCACGCTTGATGCATCGGTGGTCACTTCATAAATGGTCGTTTCCACTTCGAGTTCGGTTTGTTCCGGCTCCACTTTGACTGGTTCGGAAAAATAGGTGACCTCCTCATATGTCACCGCAACGCCATAGTTGTAATCTGGAGAAAAGGGCACATCGGAGAAGCGAAACGCGCCATCGAGATCGAGCAAGGCGTCGCGGATGGCCTTGTTCTCGAAATTGTCGTCCCAAACGTACAAGGTCACTTCGAGATCGGGCGAGACAACGCCCCCTTCTGTTCCATTGATCACGACGCCAGACACTTCACCCATCCAGGGTTCGGCCGAATCACCAGAGGTGGGCGATTGAGCGCTCGCGGTTTTGGCCAGAATGAGCGCGAATAAGAGGACGACCGTGAAAACAACCGTTCTTTTCATCATGACACAGCCTCCAATATCTGGGGCAAAGAAGCGCCGCAATGCGCGCAAAACGCATCCAATGCGCGGTAAGGACGCCCGCACCGGTTGCACAACCGGGTTTCAGAAATTTGGGCGCCGCATGTTGGGCAAAAACGATCATGGCTTCGGAGCATC
>JAADII010000003.1 GCA_013151415.1 Chloroflexota bacterium | reverse complement strand
CCATCCTGGACGCCAAAACCGTGCGCTTCGACGCCTCCGACTTGATGCCCGCCGAGGTCGGCACAGGCGCTTTCTGGAAAGCCATGACCGATTGGGTCAGCGGCTCCATCGACCTCGACACCGCTCTCAAGGAAATCGATCAAGCCTGGCCCAAGGAATAGTCTTGGGATGTCTTCGTGATGGGGCCGCCGAGTCGCGACCGGCTCGGCGGCCCCACCCTCCATTCGTCGTTCTAGCGCTTCAAGTGGACTTGCCATGAACCTGTTCGACCAAAGGCCGGGGGCCGACCTCAATCCAGGCAAGCGGATCGCGCTGCTACTCTTGCGCATCCTCTTGATGGTCGTCATGCCCCTCATCGCCTTTGCCGCGCTTTATGCAGGATTCATGTTCCTGCGCGCCGGTCACGCGCCCAAATGGGTCATCACATTGGCGGCTGTGGTCTGGGGCGTGGGCGGCGTGGCCGCGCTCTACTGGATATTCAATTGGATTTTGGAGCAATTGCCCGATGTTTGGGGTTCGCGGCTGCTTCCATTTCTTTTCGTGGGCCCGGCTCTGGCCATCCTGACCTGGTACCTGGCCTTGCCCGTGGTCCGCACATTCTACATTAGTTTGTTCAACAAAAACGGGCCCGCTCCTGAGAATTTTGTGGGCCTCGCCAATTATGTAGCCGTGTTCACCGACCGGCTCATGCGAGAGGCGTTTCGCAACAACATCTTCTTCTGGATTCTTATCGGCGCGCCGCTCACCGTGGGGTTTGGGCTTGTGGTGGCCGTATTGGCCGACCGCAGTCGTTTTGAGCGGTCGGCCAAAGCCTTGGTCTTCTTGCCCATGGCCATTTCCTTTGTGGGCGCGGGCGTGATTTGGAACTTCGTCTACGAAGCGCGACCCATCGAGTTTCCGCAAATCGGCTTGCTGAATGCGGTCGTGGTCGCTTTGGGCGGTCAGCCTCGCGCCTGGCCCGCCTACACCGAAATCGCTCCGTTCAATAACGTTTTCCTGGTGGTCATCCTGGTGTGGCTGCAGGTGGGCTTCGCTATGGTCATCTTCTCGGCCGCGATCAAGGGCATCCCCGATGAGCTTATCGAGGCCGCGCGAGTCGATGGCGCCGGCGAGATGCAAATCTTCTTCAAGATCATGCTCCCCTACATTGGCTCCACCATCATCACGGTCACCACCACCATCATCATCTTCACCTTAAAAGTTTTCGATGTGGTCTGGGTGATGACGGGCGGGCAATACGGCACCGAGGTCATCGCCACGCAGTTTTATCGTCAATCCTTTGTGGCGCGCAACGCGGGCTACGGCTCGGCCATCGCCATCGTCTTGCTGGTGGCCGTGATCCCGGTCATGATCTACAACCTGAGCCAGTTCCGCGAACAGAGGGGGTTCAAATGAAACGGCAAGGCGGGTGGGGCGCGTTTCTCGCGGTGAACGGCGCGCTGTTCATCATGGTTCTTTTATGGACTCTCCCCACCTTGGGGCTGTTCATCTCCTCGTTTCGGCCGCGGGAGGAAATCCTGGCCACCGGCTGGTGGACGGTGTTCCCTCATAAGGAATGGGTGACCACCGAGGAAATGCGCGCCAAAGACCTGAACCTGGACACAACCGGCGAGATGACCATTGCCGGCGTGACCGGCACGTTCAAAGAATTTCGCGAAGGCGTCGAGACCGAAGACGGCGCGCGCGTCAAGTGGATCGGCAATCGGCGGTTGGGGCGCATCGTGGTTCAGGAATACAAATGGACCGTCAACTGGAATTTCACCCTCCAGAACTACAAAGAGGTGCTGCTGGGCAAAGAGATCGAGATCAAAAAACCCGATGGTTCGGTGGAAGTCATCCCCGGCGAAAACTTTGTCGGTTCGTTTCTGAACAGCGTGGCCGTGGCCATTCCCTCCACGGTCATTCCCATTCTCATCGCCGCGTTCGCGGCCTATGGCTTTGCCTGGATGCAGTTTAGCGGCAAGCGCATGTTTTTCATCATTATCGTGGCTTTGCTGGTGGTTCCTTTGCAAATTGCATTGGTTCCCATCCTGCGAGACTACGCTCGTTTGCAGATCAACGGCACATTTCTGGCGGTTTGGCTGGCCCACACAGGGTTTGGCCTGCCCCTGGCCGTGTATTTGCTGTTCAATTACATCAGCACGCTCCCTCGCGAGACGTTGGAGTCCGCGTTCATCGATGGCGCGTCGCATTTCACCGTGTTCACCCGGTTGGTGTTGCCGCTCTCCGTGCCGGTGCTGGCTTCGTTCGCGATTTTCCAATTCCTCTGGGTGTGGAATGACTACCTGGTCGCGCTCATTTTCCTGGGAAGCAATCAAGAAAACCAGGTCCTGACCATGCATCTGGCCAATCTGGTGGGGTCGCGCGGCAACGACTGGCATTTGCTCACCGCAGGCGCTTTCGTGACCATGATCTTGCCGCTGGTCATCTTCTTCTCGCTTCAACGCTACTTCGTACGCGGCCTCCTTGCGGGGTCGGTAAAAGGATAACCGAATAAGGAGTTGGATTCCCATGCTCAAAGTTGCCGTCATCGGCGGTGGCTCTAGCTACACGCCCGAACTTGTGCAAGGCTTTCTCGACCGAGTGGAAACATTCCCGTTGGATGAATTGTGGTTGGTGGATATTAGCCAGGAGCGATTGGAAATCGTAGGCGGTTTTGCACAACGCATGGCGCAGGCTCGCGGCGCGCCCTTTCGCGTGCGCACCACCACCAACCGCTTGCAGGGTCTCGAGTCTGCGAGTTATGTCCTCACTCAGTTGCGGGTGGGGGGCATGGCCGCGCGGCGAGAGGATGAGTATCTGGGCCGACGCTGGGGCCTGGTGGGGCAAGAAACCACCGGGGTCGGCGGCATGGCCAAAGCCCTGCGCACCATCCCCGTCATCCTGGACATCGCCGCGGATATGCGCCAGGTCGCGCGCGGGGCTTTGCTGGTCAACTTCACCAACCCCGCCGGTCTGATCACCGAAGCGCTTTCGCGCTACGCGGCCGACATCCCCGCGGTGGGCGTGTGCAATGTGCCCATCACGGCCAAAATGACGCTCATCCAAAAGCTGGAAAAACGCCTGGGACGCGACATCGATCCCCAAGGCGCGCAACTCGACACCCTGGGTTTGAACCACCTTTCCTGGCATCGCGGGCTCACCGTCGATGGCAAGGATTATTGGAACGCGATCCTCGAAAGCTACATTCTGGAACTACGGCGCACGGATGAACCCGAATGGCCGGCGGAGCTTATCGAAACCCTGGGCATGATCCCCAATTATTACCTGCAATACTACTACTTCGCCCAAAAGAAAATCGCGGAACAAGCCGCCTGGGACGAAAAAGGTAGCCGGGCCGAGCAAGTGATGGCCATCGAGAAAGATTTGCTGGCCCAGTATGCAGACCCTACTCGTTCATCTCCACCGGCCGATTTGATGAAACGAGGCGGGGCCTGGTATTCGACTCTCGCAACCCAGCTCCTCGCGGCCCATTACAACGACTCGAACGAAGTCCATGTGCTCAACGTCCCCCATCACGGCGCGGTGGCGGGTTGGCCCAAAGATTGGGTGTTGGAAATGCCCTGTCGCGTGAACGCCGCGGGCATCGAGCCTTTGCCGACCGAGCCGCTGCCCCAGGCCCAGTTTGGGCTGCTCGCGCATGTGAAAAGCTATGAATTGCTCACGGTCGAGGCCGCGGTGCATGGCGACCGTCGAACCGCGTATCAGGCGCTGCTCGCACACCCTCTCGGCCCGCCGGCCGACAAGATCCCCGCGGTGCTCGCCGATATGCTGAAAACCAACAAGCCCCACCTGCCTCGATTCGGCGCGGCTCAGACGATAGCGGGTGGGAGATAGCAGGTGACCCACATGAACCCCTTTCTTTCCCGACTCAACCTTTCTAAAGACGCCAGAGCCGTGGTCATCCATGCCGATGACATTGGCATGAACTACGCCACTCTGGCCGCATTCCCCGATCTTCTGGACGCGGGCGCGCTTTCCTCGGCCTCGGTCATGACGCCTTGCCCCTGGTTTCCCGGAGCCGCGGCCATGTTACGCGAGCTGAGCGAGCATCCTCGTCTGGATGTGGGCGTGCATCTAACGCTCACCAGCGAGTGGGACGCGTATCGGTGGGGGCCGCTGAGCACGCGCGACCGGGCCTCGGGTCTGTTGGATCGCGAGGGATATTTCCACCGTCGCGAAGCGGATGTCTGGCGTCGCGCTTCGCTGGACGCGGTGGAGATGGAGCTGCGCGCGCAAATCGAAGCTGCGCTGGACGCGGGTCTTGACATCACGCATCTCGATTCGCACATGGGCGCGTTGTTCCATCCGCGACTGCTGCCCATCTACATCGATCTGGCCCGCGAATATGGCCTACCGGCGTTTCTCATGCGCAGCGACGCGGAGCACATCCAGACCCGCAATCTACAGAAAGACGAAGTTCAGGCGCTCAGCGCCATTGTGCAAGACCTCGATGCTCGCGCCCTGCCTTTGTTCGACCGCTTTCATGTCATGGATCTGAAAACGCACGAAAAGCGGCTGGAGGAAGCGCGTCAGACGCTGATGAGCCTGCCCCCCGGCACGATGACCTATCTCATCTTGCACCCCGCGCAAGACACGGTCGATCTGCGCGCGTTTACGGATGATTGGCCCGCGCGCGTGGCCGACCTGCAATTGCTGCTCGATCCGGCGTTTCGAGAGCTGTTGGATGAGCTGGGAATCACCATCATCAGCATGAAATCACTTCGCGAAGCCATGAGGAGTTCGGCATGAAACGATATTTTCTCGGCGTTGACATCGGCGGCACCAAAACACACGCCTTGCTCGCGGATGAACAAGGAAATGTGGTGGGGTTTGGCCGGGCCGGGCCGGGCAATCACGAAGTGGTGGGCTATGATGGCCTGGCGAGCGCGCTGTGCGAAGCCGCAGGACAGGCCCTGAGCGAGGCCGGCGCGACGCGTGAACGCGTGGCCGGAGCGGGATTCGGCGTCGCGGGCTACGACTGGCCTTCGGAGCTTCCTCCCACTATGGAAGCCATCGGCGCGCTGAAGTTGAGTTGTCCGGTCAAGGTGGTCAACGACGCCGTCATCGGCCTTGTAGCGGGTGCAGAAGCCGGCTGGGGCGTGGCCCTGGTGGCCGGGACCAGCAACAATTGTTGGGGCATGGATGAAAGCGGTCGGTTGGGGCGCGTGACCGGGGGCGGGAGCCGTTTTGGCGAATATGGCGGGGCCATCGAGCTGGTGAATCAGGCCATCATCGCCATTGCCAAAGCCTGGTCGCGGCGCGGGCCGGAAACCGCGCTGACCGCGGCTTTCGCAGAGCATTTTGGCGTTGAGAACGCGTCCCAATTGCTGGAGCGCATTCAATTGGGACGGTATCATCCCGGCCCCTCATTGGCCCCGCTGGTCTTCCGCATAGCCGACGAGGGGGACCGGGTCGCGCGTGATCTCATCCGCTGGTCGGGCGAAGAATTGGCCGATTTGGCCCTGGGCGTGATCCGCCAACTCGACCTCGCACAACGGGCGTTCGACATTGTGCTGGTGGGGAGCATGTTCAACGGCGGTTCGCACTTGATGAAGCCCCTGCAGGCGCGCATATTGGCCGAAGCGCCCGCGGCCCGCTTCGTGCGGCTAACCGCGCCGCCGGCCCTGGGCGCGGTGCTGCTGGGCATGCAAGCCGCGGGATTGAACGGCCGCGCCCGACGCCAACGCCTTTTCAACGCCTGGCTCGCGGAAACAGGAGACAAGGAGTATGTGGCAAGGAACAAGTAGCAAGTGGCATAACACCCGATCAAAATATCCAAGAACCCCAACAGGAGTGTAAACCATGCTCGCGTTTTCGTCCTTTTTCCGACCTCGCGCCTTGCTCGGCTTGCTCTTCATCGCTCTGATGATGGGCGGGATGGCGCTAGGGTTGTTCGCATCCTCAGCCCAGGCCCTGCCTGCGGCTGTTCAGGCTTTCAACCATGAAGATTGCCGTCCCGATGGCATGGCGCGCACGGCCGGCGTGGACGCGCCCTACTGTCTGGCCTACGACGCCGAGGGTCGGGAGCTGATGGGCGGACGCACCCGCCGCGTCATCGGTTACTTCACTTCCTGGCGCAACGGCTCCAAGGGCGATCCCGCCTATCTTGTTAGCGACATCCCCTGGGAGAGGCTCACTCACATC
The DNA here is from genome assembly GCA_013151415.1 of Chloroflexota bacterium. GTDB lineage: Bacteria > Chloroflexota > Anaerolineae > J102 > J102 > JAADII01. Next base: position 34,080 of record JAADII010000003.1, on the reverse strand, counting down.
AACTACGCGTTTGCGCACATCGATGATCAAGGCGCGATATCGGTGGGCGACGTGAGCGATCCCAATAATCCCGCCACAGGCATGGAATGGCCCGGCGTCGCAGGAGCGGAGATGGACCTCACCCTGCCTTACAAAGGCCATTTCAATCTCCTCCACCAATACAAACAGCAGTATCCCAATGTCAAAGTGCTTATCTCGGTGGGTGGATGGGCCGAAACCGGCGGCTATTTCGACGCGCAGGGCAATCGCGTGAACAACGGCGGCTTCTACACCCTGACCGTCAACAACGACAACACCATCAACACCGCAGCCATCGACTCGTTCGCGGATTCGGTGGTGGCGTTCCTGCGCCAATATCCTTTCTTCGATGGCGTGGACATCGATTACGAATACCCCACATCCATGCAGGACGCGGGAAATCCCCTGGATTGGGGCGTGGCCAATCCGCGCCGCGCCGCGCTCATGCAAGGCTATGTGGTCTTGCTGAAAACCCTGCGCGAGAAGCTGGACGCCGCGGCCGCGCAGGATGGCAAATACTACTTCCTGACCATCGCCGCGCCCTCATCGGGGTATCTGCTGCGGGGCATGGAGACGTATCAGGCGACCCAGTATCTGGATTATGTCAATATCATGTCCTATGACTTGCACGGCGCCTGGAACAAATATGTCGGCCCCAACGCCGCGCTCTATGACCAGGGCAATGATTCCGAGCTGGCCAGTTGGAACGTATACAACACCGCGGCGTATGGCGGCATCGGCTATCTGAACACGGACTGGGCCTATCACTATTTCCGCGGCTCCATGCCGGCGGGCCGCATCAACATCGGCGTTCCCTTCTACACTCGCGGCTGGAAAAACGTGACCGGGGGAACGAACGGACTTTGGGGCGAAGCGCCCGGCTCGAACTGCCCCACGGGTCTCACATCCTGCGGCGATGGCGCGGTGGGCATCGACAATCTCTGGCATGATGTGGACGAAAACGGCCAGGAAATCGGCGCAGGCTCGAACCCCATGTGGCACGCCAAGAACCTGGAAGCAGGCATCTTGCCCGATTATTTGGCCGATTACGGCCTGGATCCCGCCGCGGATCCCGCAGACCAACTGACCGGCGTCTATCAGCGGTTCTACGACGCCGGCCTGGTGGCGCCCTGGCTCTGGAACGACGCCAAAAACGTCTTCCTCTCCATCGAGGATGAGGAGTCGCTGACCGTCAAGGCGCAATATGTGGTGGATAAGGGCATCGGCGGCATCATGTTTTGGGAGCTGGCCGGTGATTACGCCTGGCATCCCAATCGCAACAACGGCCAGGGCGAATATTTCATGGGCGACACACTGGTGACCCTCATCGCCAACGCTTTCGACAACGCGCCCCCTTACGGCAATCGCAAGAACCCGGACCCCATTCCCGCTCAGAGCCTGGATGTGAGCATCGCCCTGGAGAACTTCCCCATCGGCGATAACAACTATCCCATCAACCCCGAGTTCGTCATCACCAACCACAGCAATATCACGCTGCCCGCGGGCGCGGAAGTCCAGTTCGATTACCCCACATCCGCGCCGTCCAACATGAAAGACTGGTCGGGCGTGGGCGTACAGGTCATCGCCAGCGACCACACCGCGGCCAACAACATCGGCGGGCTTCAGGGCGACTTTCATCGCGCCGCATTCACCCTGCCTCAGGACATCCCGCCCGGCGGAAGCTACCGCTTCGAGCTGGTGTATTACCTGCCCATTTCCGGCCCGTCCAACTTCAGCATCGCCTTTGGTGGCCAGACCTACACCCTGGGCGCGGATCACTACGCCGCTTATGTGACAGGCCCCACCCCAACGCCCACACCGCTCCCCACCAACACCCCCACCCCCGCGGCCACCAGCACACCGCTTCCGACCGCCACGCCCACACCGACTCCTGCGGCCACCAACACCCCCGCTCCCACCGCCTCGCCCACCCCCGGCCCCACGCCCGCGCCCACACCGGCCCATGAAATCGTGGCTTACTTCACTCAATGGGGCATTTACGGTCGCCAGTACTTTGTCAAAGACATTGTCGCAAACGGCGCGGCCGACAAGCTCACCGTCATCAACTACGCGTTCGGTCATATCAAGGATGGCGAGTGCGTCATGGTCACCCAGACCGGCGTTATGGACGCGTACGCGGATTATCAAAAAAGCTTCACCGCCGCCCAAAGCGTGGATGGCGTGGCCGATCAATGGAACCAGCCTCTGCGAGGGAACTTCAACCAGCTCAAGAAGCTGAAAGCCATGTATCCCAACCTCAAGGTGCTCATCTCGCTCGGCGGCTGGACCTGGTCCGAGGGCTTCTCCGACGCGGCCCTCACACCCGAATCCCGGGCCCGAGCAGCGGCTACCTGCATCGACATCTATTTGCGGGGCAATCTACCCCTGCAAGACGGCGCGGGCGGACCCGCCGCGGCCTTTGGCGTCTTCGACGGCATCGACATCGACTGGGAATACCCGGCCATGCCCGCCAATGATGGCCATGTTTATCGCCCTGAAGACACCCAGAACTTCACCCTGCTGCTGGAAGAGTTCCGTCGCCAGCTCGACGCTTTGGAACAGGAAACGGGCCGCGAATATCTGCTGACCATTGCCGCGCCCGCGGGCGTCGATAAGTATGAGAAGATCGAGCTAGACAAGATTCATCCCTATCTCGATTGGATCAACCTGATGACCTACGACATGCACGGCGGCTGGGAGAGCGCGACCAACCATCAGGCCCCCATCTACCATAACCCTAACGACCCCTCCGCCTACCCGGCCAGCGAGTACAACATCGACAACGCGGTGCAGGCCTATCTCAACGCGGGCGTTCCGGCCGGCAAGCTGCTGGTGGGCGTCCCCTTTTACGGTCGGGGCTGGAAAGGCGTCCCCAACGTGAACAACGGCCTTTTCCAATCCGCAACCGGCGCCGCGCCCGGAACCTGGGAGGCGGGCATCGAAGATTACAAAGTGCTCAAGACCAAAGGCTATCCCCTGTTTCGGGACGATGTCGCCAAAGCGGCCTGGCTCTACAACGGCGATGAATTCTGGTCTTTCGATGATCCGGTCGTCATCGCCGATAAGATGGCTTACGTCAAGGCCCTGGGTCTGCGAGGAGCCATGGCCTGGTCACTGGATGGCGATGACGGAACGTTGATGACGGCCATCTACAACGGGCTGAACTAAACCCCGCCCGGCTCCCTGCCCTGGCAAGTTGCCGGCGACAGGTCATCGGTGGCAAAATCGGTGAAGAAAAGGACGATGTGACGATGGACGATGGGACCATGCCAAGCCTAATCTCCCATCGTCCCATCGTCTTATCGTCCATCGTCTATCCCCAAAGCAGTCCGACGGCGGGCGAGCTCGCTCCGATACGGATGAAAACGGCTTGCGCCGACCAACGTAGACCAAAGTATAGACCAAGATAGACGATGGGCCTTTTGGTCTATGTTGGTCCTATGGTCTATATTGGTCTGGCCGCTCATCACGACATGACCTGTCCGACCAACCTCGGACGTTGGACACTATTTACAAAGCGGCAACCAATCCGCAACATCCGCGTCCTATCTCCCTCAGCCAGAAGAGACATGATCGAAAACAGCCACCTCTATCGAGAAATCCACGAACAACCCGACGCGGTCGCTCGGGTGCTGAACAAGAACCGGCAAGTAACCGCAGAACTGGCCGGGGCGGTGCGCGCGCGACGCGTGGAATACATCGTCATCGCCGCGCGCGGCACCAGCGACAACGCGGCCCGTTATGCACAATACCTCTTTGGCGCGCACAACCGGCTCCCGGTCGCGCTGGCCACGCCCAGCCTGTTCACCATCTACAAGCGCCCCCCGCGGCTGAAAAACGCGCTGGTGCTGGGCATTAGCCAGAGCGGCAAAAGCCCCGACATTGTGGCGGTGCTGGCCGAGGCGCAACGACAGGGCGCGCTCACTGCGGCCATCACCAATGACCCCGACTCCGATCTGGCCCAAGCCGCGGCCTATGTCTTGCCTCTTCATGCGGGCGAAGAGCGGGCCGTGGCCGCGACCAAGACCTACACCACCGAACTGGCCGCCATCGCCCTGTTGAGCGCGCTGTTGGGAAATGACGAAAACCGCCACCAAGAACTCATGCAGATGCCGGAGCGCATGGCCCAGGTGTTCGAGATCGAACAGGATATCCCGCGCGTGGCCGAACGCTATCGATTCCTCTCGGCCTGCGTCACCATCGGTCGCGGCTATAATTACGCCACCGCGTTCGAGCTGGCCCTGAAGCTAAAGGAACTGACTTACACCGTGGTCGAGCCTTACAGCAGCGCGGATTTTTTGCACGGGCCGTTGGCCCTGGTGCAACATGGCTTTCCCATCATCGTCATCGCGCCCTCGGGACAAATGTTGCCGGAAATGCTGGATTTCATCGCCACGGTCAAGCGCCGCGAGGCCGAATTGCTGGTCATCAGCGATGCAGAAGCAGCCCTGAGCCGGGCGCGCATCGGCCTACGCTTGCCCGCGGGAGCGGCCGAGTGGCTCTCACCGCTCATCACCATCATACCGGGTCAGTTGCTCAGCATGTATCTGGCCGCGACCCGCGATTACGACGTAGACCACCCTCGCGGCATCCGCAAGGTGACGGAGACAATATAGGCGGCGTCAGCCATTACAACACGCGTGAAAAAGTGGATGCGCTGCTGGCCGCGTTTGGACAAAGTTCAACCTAAGCGTCCAATGCGACTCGGTTCCTCTTCACGAACTCGGCATGTTCGGCCGAGGCCAGCCCTTTCTCCAACACCTTTAACACGGTTGCAAGATCTCCCGCCAACAATGCCTGCGAATCGAGCCATAGGCCGGGGAATATCTCGCTACGCAATACGCCCGTAGTATCCGGCGCCAATTTCTGGTAGACGCCTTCGCGAAGGATGAACCAATCCAATTCGCGCTCATATGTCCGCACCACAATGTATTCCGGCACACCCACGCGTTCGTAAAGGCGAAGTTTTTCGTGTAGATCAATTGACGCGCTACTGGCTGCAATCTCCACCACCAACTCGGGCGCGCCGTTGACGTAATCCATTTCATCAAGCCATGAACGACCGCCCAAAGCGGGATCCAGGCGCATCATTGCGTCCGGCTGGACCTCATTGGTCTCATCGACCCTCCATGTGCCATTGTCGCCAACTACAACGCCGGGTGTGGCCGCCCGGTACACACTCAGCCAACCCATGACGTCGCTATGTGGAGCGCTATGCTGTGAAAAACGAACAGGCGAAGCCACGTACACCACTCCTTCGATGAGCTCAGCTTTTTTAATTTCCGGATGAGCGTCGTAGCGGCGCTCGAACTCGACGCGAGAGAGATGATCGCCGGATTCTGGCGGTGGCGGTTGGATGGCCCAAACCTCGGCCGGTCGATCTTTCTCTTTGATGGGAAGAGAGATGGGGATGGCGCTATGACTCATCTATCACCTCTAAATAAAACGAAACTGTATTGATCATGCGTTTAATCCGTACGTGGAACGTAGAGAACTTGGCCCGGCTCGAGCGCGTAGCCCAAAAGGCAATTGCCGCGGGCCAGGCGGGCGCGGGAGATGCGATAGCGCAGCGCGATATCCAACAAGTTCTCACCCTCTTGCACAACAATGCGCTTCCAGCCCGTGGGCTGAGGGCAAGCGTTGGGGGATTTGACCGCCGAGGGGGAAATCGTGGACGTAGAAGGAAGTGGCGTGGGAACGACGTCTTCATCAGGCGAAACAGTGGGCCCCGCATCGACAAGTGGAGACGGGTGTGACTCAGGCGTGGATGCGCGCTCCGTTTCTTCACTGGTCTTAACCAGAGGCAACAACACGGGCGTGACCAGAATAGAGGGCGTGGCCGACGGAAAGAAAATCGCTGTGGGTGAAACCAACGCCGAGGGTGTTTCGACCAAGTCGGCGTTCGGCGTCACAACAGATGACGCCGGCGTGGGCGTGAATGATGGCGCCGCCAATCGGTGCACAGGCGGCGTGACCGTCGCGGTTGGGGGCGGCGACGTGGCCGCGGCCACTGTTTCGGAAGGCGTTTCTTCCAATAGAAAAGGTCGGGTCAATAGAGTAAGAAGCACCGCCAGCATAAGAAACAGAGCGAGGACAAGCAAGCCCAGCATCCAGTGTGAGCGCTTGACCAAAGGTGGCGGCATTTCGTCGCCTTCGACCCAACGCAAGAGAGTGTCACCGATTTTCAATATATCGCCATCGTGCAGCTGAACAATGCCCGATATGGGTTTGTCGTTTAGAAACGCGACGGCTTCGAGATCGAGCAGAGCAATCTGCCATGCTACATCTGCGCGCTGAATGATCACGTGGCGCGATGACGCCTTATCATCATTCAGACGCAGATCGCAGCCCGCATCCGCGCCGACTACGAAATTATCGGCGCTGATATGGACCAAATGGCCTTCGGGCAACTGGAGGGCGGGAGCCATGGGAAAATCGTCTTATCGTCCAACTAACTGCGCATGGCCACATCATGGGCCGAACGGGCCACCAGGGGGATGAGCTCGCCCAAAGCTGCGAAGCGAGAGTCTTTGGTCTGCCCGCGCACATAGCGAATGTAGATTTGAGCGATGATCACCACCAGGCGGAAAAGGCCCAGGGCATGATAGAAATGAATATCGGAGACATCGCGACCGGTGAGCTCGGCGTATCGCTCGACCAACCGCGCGCGCGTCCAGAAGCGGTTGTCGCCCACCGGCATCAACGCGGTCATCTGCATGTAGGGCGGGTCCGTGGGTTCGGTCCAGTACGTCAATAGCGCGCCCAGATCAGAAAAGGGATCGCCCAGGGTGCACATGTCCCAGTCGAAGACTGCGACCACATGCGAGGGATCGCCTTCGGCAAACATGACGTTATCCAGCTTGTAATCGTTATGCACCAGGGTGGGCGAAGGCGAGGGCGGCCGGTTTTCCTTGAGCCAGGCATAGACTTCATCCATCAAAGGCAAGTCATTGGTCTTTGCCGCGCGCCAGCGTTTATACCAGCCTTCGATCTGCCTGTCGATAAAGCCCTTGGGCCGCCCCAACGTCTCCAGGCCAATGGCTGCATAATCAACCGCATGGAACTCGGCCAGCGTTTCAATGAGCGCTTCGCTCATGCACTGAGGCGCGTCAGGGATGTCGGCGAATGGAGGCGGAATGCTACGACGCACCACAATTCCGTGACGACGCTCCATGACGAAAAAGGGTGCGCCGATGATTTCGGGATCGTCGCAATAGAGGAACGCACGCGGGGCCTTGGGAAAGGCCTGATGCAAAACCGAAAGCACGCGATATTCGCGGCCCATATCGTGCGCGCCGCGCGCGACCGGACCCAGCGGAGGACGGCGAAGCACATATTGATGGGAGCCGAAATCAAGCAGGTAGGTGAGGTTGGCCACCCCACCGCCGAACTGCGCCACCCGCAGCGCGTTCTCCGCGCCGGGCAATTTGCCCTTCAAGTAGGCGTGCAACCGAGCCTCGTCGAAACGTTCGTCCGGTCGAACGGGGATGATGTCGGACATGGGGTTCGTAATACCCAATATCTAATATCCTAATCAGCAGCATACTCCCGCAAAATACGGCGGGCGACCACCATTTTATGCACTTCGTCGGGACCGTCGTAGATGCGGGCCGCGCGTTCGTGGCTGTACCAATAGGCCAGGGGGGTGTAATCGGTCATGCCCAGGCCGCCGTGCACCTGGATGGCGCGGTCCAACACCCGCTGCAAGACATTGGCCACATAGAACTTGATAAGGGATATCTCATTGCGCGCGGCGTAAGCGCCCTGCGCGTCGATGCGGGCCGCGGTGTCCAGCACCAGCAGTCGCGCGGCGTTGATTTCGGCCCGGCTCTCTGCAATCCAGGCCTGCACAATCTGTCGCGTGGCCAAAGGCTTGCCCGGCGACAGCTCGCGCGTGGCCGCGCGACGACACATGAGATCAAAGGCCCGCTCGCAGATGCCGATCCAACGCATGCAATGGTGAATGCGGCCGGGGCCGAGGCGCTCCTGCGCCAACGCGAAGCCCGCGCCTTCGGGACCGATGCGATTGGACACAGGCACGCGACAGTTTTCGTAGCGCACTTCGGCGTGAGTGAAATAGCCCTTGCCCACATGCCCCATCACCGGCGTGTTGCGTTCGATGATGAATCCGGGCGTATCCGTGGGCACGATGATCATGCTCGCGCGCTGATATTTGTTGGCCGCGTCCGGGTTGGTCACGGCCATGACCACCGCGAAAGCCGCTCCATCGGCCGAGGTGGTGAACCACTTATGACCGTTTATGACATACTCATCGCCATCTCGTCGCGCGGTCGTGCTCATCCAAACCGGATTCGAGCCCGCATGCTCCGGTTCGGTCATGGAAAAACAGCTTCGTATCTCGCCCCGAACCAGCGGTTCGAGATAAGCGGCTTTTTGCTCGTCCGAGCCGTGCTCCAAGAGCAATTCCATGTTGCCGATGTCGGGCGCCTGGCAATTGAACACATAATGACCGAAAGGCGAGCGGCCCAACTCCTCGCTGATATGAGCGAATTCGGCCAGAGAGAGGCCCAGCCCGCCGTAGGTTTTGGGCATGTGCGGCGCAAAAAGGCCCATATCTTTCACCTTTTGGCGCAACGGCTCCAGGCCCTCTTCCGCACCCTCGAAGCCGATGGGCAAATAGCGCGCCTCCAGAGGGTAGACCTCAGCCTCCATGAACTCACGGATGGCATGCAGGACGTCGTTTAGATTTGAAGTCATTTTAATCTTTTGGAATTTGGGGGCTGAGTCCGGTCATTCGCCTATTTGCATCACCTTGCCTGCATTGAAAGCCGGACGCATGGATGACAATGCGATTTGAAGCCTGCGGCATCCTTAGTATACCATACATGCCCATTGCTTACGACTTGCTTTCCCGCTTGTATGTTCATCATGCTCACTCGCATTGTGCGCGGGGCGGCGGCTTTTCGCACCGCGCTCCTGGCCCGAATGGACCCCAATTTGCGTCCTCTTGAACGCGAGATTCGCGCGCTGCTGCGCGCCATGCCAGCGCGCTACGACGCGCAACCCCTGCCCGACTTTTTGGCCGAATTGACGCCCCGCGAAACCGATCTGGCTGGAATGGATGAACGCGCTCTGCGCGAATTGATCGACGCCTGGGCGCGCCTGGAGCGCAATCATCCTTTCGGCCTTTGTCTGCGCCGATCGTTGTTGCGCTATCATTTTCTCCGTCGCGCCGGCGTGGAGCTGGGCATTGTGTTTGGTGCGCGTTTTCGCCGCGCCGCCAAAGGCCAAAGCATTGCCGGCCATGCCTGGAACACGTTGAATGGCCAACCTTACCATGAACAAGAAGAGGACTATCAAGGCTTTAGGGCCATCTATCATTGGCCGCCAACCCAGTCGACCCGATAAATCGCGCCGTTCACATACTCCAATACATATAGCGCTCCGTCCGGACCCACCGTCACATCGAGTGGACGGTCGAGACCTGTAAGAAAAGGCTCGCCGCGGGCCGCGTATGTCTTTTCATTTGGGGTGACGATGATCCGATCCACGCGATGTCCGGCCAGCTCGGAGCCGAAAACCTGCCCAAACAAAGCCGCAAAGAGATTGCCGCGATATTCCGGCGGAAATTGATCCGCTTCATAAACAACCAGACCATCGGCGCTGGCGTGCGGCTCGAACAGCCAGATGGGCGTGCGATACCGACCGCCGCCATCGTCATCACCAAACGCGTAGGGATAACCATAATGCTCGCCGGGGATGATATGATTTAGCTCATCGGGCGCGTCGTTGTAATCGGGGCCGTTTTCAGTGGCGAAGAGGTCGCCCCTGGCATTGAAGGCCAGATCGTAGGCGTTGCGCACGCCCCGCGCCACAATCTCTAAATCTTCAGCGCCGCCCAAATGAGGCAAGCGCAGGATGGTGGCCATGAGCTCCGGTTCATTTTCAGAGATGTCGCCGCCCGAACCAAGACCAAAATAGAGCATGCCATCTGGCCCCCAAACCATGCTGTTATTTTGATGACGCCCCCACGGCAGGCCTGTCACCAGATCTGTGTAGACATCCGCTCGGCCGTCGCCATCTTCGTCGCGCAGAGCCGTAATAGTGGCTCGACTGCTCGCATAAAGCGTTCCATCTTGAGGATGCCAGAGTAGGCCGAGAAGCTCCGTAAAACCGCTTGCAAATAGACTCGCCCGCTCGAACCTCCCATCTCCGTTCCCGTCCTCTAATTTCCAAACATTTCCACGTTGCTGACTGAGCCACAGATGACCTTCCGGGCCAAATGTAATGGTGGTGGCCCCAGAAAAACCTTCGGCCACAGCCGTCACGCGAAAGCCTGCAGGCCACGACACCGCGGCCGGCAGCTGTGCGCGTTCGATGGCCTTTTGCACATGATAAACAAATCGCACATCATCCACATTAAGGGTCCCCTCCATGGCCTCCCACTCGAACGCGATCTGAAACTCGGCCAGACGCGAGAAATCAGGCGAGTTGCCTTCCGCGTCGCGAAACCAACGCAAAGGAACATAGACAACTTCGGGCTCTGAACGCAAATGGACAAATTGCGAAAGATCCACCCAAGCGCGTCGACCATCCTGGTCCACCAGGTAGAGATGAGGACGCAACCCTCGCCCTTTGCCACTGACGCGCAAGCCAATGGCCTGAAAATCAGACGCGTCGCTCGAATCCCCGATCAGATCAGTGCGCCAAAGCGCAAAAGCATTGCCGCCCACATTACGCACAGTAAGACCCAACCCGCCTTTGAATTGAAAAGAAGGCGCACAGATGAGCGCGGCGCCATTGCGCGCCTCGCAATAAGTTGAACCGCCAAACAAATTGCTGTGAATGGTACGTTCGAAATCGAGGAGCGTGCGATCGCGCGGTGCGGCCGGGTTGACGACCGGAGTGGGAGTGGCCGTTGGCGGCGGAGGGGGCGCGGCGCAGGCCGTCAAGAGACTTATGCCCAGCAAAAGCAAGATGAATCGTCGATGCATTGAAATCTCGATGTTACCGATGCATAGAATGAGGTGAGCGCAGACCAGACAGTCGCCGACGAACAGCATCATAACCAATGTGCGACCGCCTTCATTGAGGTGGTCGCACATGCGTTGACGCATTATACAATTGTTTGCCACAATCGACGCAAAAAAGTGAGCGCTTATCTCGGCGGTGGCGCCTCGTTCTGTTCAGGTCGCATATCAGAGTCGGCTGGGCTTACAGGCTGGCCGGGCCAGGCGGGCCATCGTAGCCATGCGGGGCGCTCCCAATTGGTGGGCCATTCAAAACGGGGAGGCCACCAATGGCGCCGCGGCTCGTCTGGCTTGTCCTCATCCGGTTTTTCGGGCTTATCGGGCCTGTCGGGCTTGTCTTCATCCGGCTTTTCGGGCTTGTCGGGCCTGTCGGGCTTGTCTTCATCCGGTTTTTCGGGCTTATCGGGCCTGTCGGGCTTGTCTGCTCGTCAGGCTTGTCCTCATCCGGCTTTTCGGGCCTGTCGGGCCTGTCGGGCTTGTCTTCATCCGGCTTTTCGGGCTTATCGGGCCTGTCGGGCTTGTCCTCATCCGGCTTTTCGGGCTTGTCGGGCCTATCGGGCTTGTCTTCATCCGGCTTCTCGGGCTTGTCCGGTTTATCTCCATCAGGTTTATCGGGTTTCTCGGGCCGACCTGGTTGCTCAGGATCATCCTGCTTTGGAGGCTTCTGCGGCTTTTCTTTCACAATTTCCAGGGTTGAAATATCCACCGGGACATTGTCGCGAATGTTTCCATAGTACCACTGACCGTCATCGAAATTGTACCAAATGCTCTCGCCATCGGCTACGTGCAATCGCTCTCCATCCGGCGTCGTAACATACACCTGGTACTTGTCGCCTGGTGCATTGGTTAAGCCCAAACGATTGCCGGCTGGGTTGTAGATCAACCCGCGTCGCGGCTTGCCCCATTTATCCGGGTTGAGGCCAATGTCGCGATAGTTATGGGGCGGCCAACCCCGTGGCCAACGGCCATGCTCGCGATAATACTCGCGCATGCGCTCGATGAGTAGATAAGCTCTTCGCAAATGAGGCGGCAGTTCCGCCACTTCGTCGCTTTCGTCGCCAAAACCCTCGCCACCGCTTGAACCTAAGGACACGGTCTCAGAAAAGTTGTTCAAAACGCCGGACATGCCGCCGCTCATAAGCAATAATCCCGCCGCAGCGACCAAAGCAAGCAGCCCCAACAAGATGCTATATTCACTCAACGCTTGCCCTTTGTCAGAAAAAATTCCGAACATATGCCTTCTCATTTGAGCGCATCACTCCAGTATTGAAAGAAATGGGATGGAAGAATTTTCACTTTTCATTATAGCCAATCTACTATGTTATCATACTGTCCACTTGGTCAGTTCCCGATTGACCACATGTCCAAAGATAAGTTTATGCCATTCGACACCTCTCTCTCCAAACAACAGATGAAATGGTTGCGTCTGGCTGCGCCGCTGGGCTTAGGCATTGGAGCCGTTGCAGGGATCATGCTATACCAGCCTCGTCTTGCACGGCGCTGGCTGGCAAAGACCGCGCCGAACGCGCTCTTTTATGTCGATACAAGCCAACACATTGCGGCCATGACCATCGACGATGGCCCGCACCCTGTGGTTACGCCGCGCATCCTCGATGTGCTGGCGCAACACCAGGCCAAAGCCACTTTTTTTCTTTTGGGCAGCCGAATTCCCGGCAATGAAGCCATCGTTGAACGCATAGTCGCGGAGGGACACGAATTGGGCAACCACACCATGTTCGACGTTCCCAGCATTGGTCTCAGCGAAGCCCAATTCGAGGCCGAGCTGCTTCAAGCCCACGAGATACTATCTCAATTCTCGCAAGTGCATTGGTTCCGGCCCGGCTCGGGCTGGTTCAATCGACGCATGTTGGAGCAGGCGTCTGGTCTTGGGTATCGCTGCGTAATCGGCTCGATTTACCCATACGACGCGCATCTCCCCTTCACGCCTATTCTATCGGCTTATGTGCTGGTCAACATTTTTCCGGGCGCGATCATCGCTCTTCATGATGGAGAATGGCGACGCCGCAAGACCGTCACCATTCTCCAACAAATCTTGCCGCGCTTGCAGCGTCGGGGCTATCGCGTTGTCACGTTGTCCGAATTGGTCGCGGCCGAAGAAACATCGCCATGAAATCTTGACGCCACGCGTCCAACAGCATATGATTCCACATATCGGTTCGCGCGGGTCAAGGCTCGCGCCTATTCATTCCCATCCAAAGGAGGTCATCAAATGGCGAACATTGGTTGCGCCAGACCGACCGGAGCCACTGTGGTGCAAACAGTGGATGAACCACCTCACCCGATCACCGAATCCCAACAGGAGAGGACAACCATGATACGAGCGCAAGTTGGCAAACCCGCTCCCGATTTCGAGGCCCCAGCATATTATAAAGGGGAGTTCACCTCGGTGAAGCTATCTGAGCATGTGGCCAAAGGATGGACGCTGCTCTGCTTCTACCCGGGCGACTTCACCTATGTCTGAGCTACCGAGTTGGCGGCGGTCGCCGCCCGGTATGCGGATTTACAGGCGCTTGGAGTCAATGTCATTTCCATAAGCGTCGATAGCGTGTTCGTTCATAAAATGTGGGATGACCACGAACTCTCGAAAATGGTGGAGGGGGGCATCCCTTGGCCCATGGCCACAGACGCTGCGGGCAATGTGGGTAAGGTGTACGGCGTTTATGATGAAGATAGTGGCGTCGAGTTGCGGGGTCGGTTCATCATCGACCCGGACGGCGTGATCCAGGCCGCAGAGATTTTGACGCCGCCAGTGGGGCGCAACATCGATGAAACCATTCGTCAGATTCAGGCGTTCCAGGTGGTGCGCGCGAGCGGCGGCAAAGAGGCTACGCCCGCCGAGTGGCAGCCAGGCAAACTCACACTAAAGCCCGGCCCCGATTTGGTGGGCAATGTATGGAAAATTTGGAAGCCGGAATAAGCGAAGAACGCGGCGGAAACGCGAAAAGGAAACGGCGGGAGCGAATGCTCTCGCTGTTTTTATGTCAATAACAAGCGCACGGTTTGACGCACCGCACGCTCATCGTGAAAGGGTTTTTCAAAAAAAGCGGTTGCACCCAGGGCCAAAGCCTCATCGGCCAACTCAGGCTCTGATGTGGCCACCACCACCGGCGTTTGTGAGTCTAGCCGACGGATAACCCGCAGCGCGTCCAGGCCATGCATTTCCGGCATGGTCATATCGAGCCACACGAGATCAGGCGCGTGGAGCATGAATTGCTCCAGCCCCGCCAATCCGTCGGCTGCTTCGAGATAGGTGTAATCCTCTCCCAACACACGACGCACATGCGAACGCCAAAAGGGAGAATCGTCGATAATCAAGATTGTGGCCATACGCTCAAATCGAGCATTTAATCCAGCAACAGGCGGTTTCTTCAGGCGCAAAATGCAGAATGAGCCAGGCGCATTTTCGCCAGGCGACACAACGCAGGCAACATTTTGGAGAGGGGGGCCACCTCATCGGCCAAACCGGCCTCGATCACCGCACGCGGCATGCCATAGACCACGCAACTTGACTCGGCTTCGGCCAACACGATTCCGCCTTGCGCTTTGATCCAGGCCGCGCCGGTTTTCCCGTCCTCTCCCATGCCCGTCAGGACCATGCCCACCACTCGCGAACCATAGATTTCGGCCGCTGAACGAAATAAGGCGTCCACCGAAGGCCGATGCCGCGCTTCCAGGGGGTGCACGTCCAGTTTCGCCACCACAGCTTCGCCCTCGCGAGCGAGCTTGAGATGCCAGCCCGCCGGCGCCATTAGCACCCTTCCGGGCTGCATCTCGTCGCCAGAGCGAGCCTCGCGCACCTCCAGGGCCGCCAGCGCATTGAGCCGCTGCGCAAATGGTCCGGTGTAACCTAAGGGCATATGCAGAACAATGGCAACGGGAAGGGGGAAATCAACGGGGAGACGCTCCAACAAATAGCGCAACGCCTGAGGGCCGCCAGTGGAAGCGCCAATGACCAATGCATCGAAGGGCGGCGATTCGACTGGGGCGGCAATGGTCATGGGAGGCGCTGCGGGTTCGTAATGAAGCAGCGACGAGAGTTTCGACGTCGAAACCGTGGCCGCGGCCCGCACCTTCGCCACCAATTCCTCCTGGATCTCGAAGACTTTCTCCGTAGCCAGCGAAGTGGGTTTTTGCACAAAATCCACCGCGCCCGCTTCCAGTGCGGCCAACGCCTTCTCGCCCTCCTCGCTGGCAATGCTCACCACCACCACGGGCAGAGGCTCTCGCTCGGCCATGCTCTGCAAAAAAGCAATGCCGTCCATTTCCGGCATGATCAGGTCGAGCGTGATCACGTCGGGCCGAAGCTCGGCCACCTTTTCCAAAGCATCGAGCCCATTGCGAGCCGCGCCCACCACCTCGATATCCGGGCTGCTCTCCAACATTTCTCGCACGACTTTACGGATGTAGGCGGAATCATCCACCACTAAAACGCGTATGGGGGCTTTCTTGACCATCGGTCTCCTCATGAATTCAAGCGAAAAACAGGAACGCTATGTGGCGGCGACCAGGCGACGAAACGCCTTTCATCGCCTTCGATCGACATGGTCAGCGACCGCTTTGTTCTCGACAGCCGCTCTTCTCTCTTTCAGAGGACGCCTCTTTTGATAAATGGACGCGCCGCCCATATCTATCAAACGCAAATGATGGGGAATGCGAAAAAGAGATTCCGCCGCACCCAGAAAAAGACACCCCTCCGGTTGCAAAAGCTCGGTCATGTCCTCCACCACCGTGGCGATGGCTTCCTCTGAAAAATAGATAAAAACGTTTCGACAAAAGATCGCGTCGAACAAGGGAAGACCGCGCAAGCCATTATGATCGAACAAATTTATCACCTGAAAATTCACCCGGTCGCGAATCATCGAGCGCAACCGCCACCAGGTTTCATCCTCTTTTTCGAAATACCGCTTTCTCACCTCTGGCGGGAGCAAACGCAATGAGCGCGCCCGATAACGTCCCTCGCGAGCGCGCGCCAAGGCTTCGGCGTTGACGTCCGAAGCCCATATTTCAATGGGGCCATAAAGATAACGATGCGCCATATCCAGAGCGATGGCAATGGTGTAGGGCTCCTCGCCAGTGGCGCATCCAGCCGACCAAATGCGGACAGGTCGTTGCGCTCGCTCGGCCTGCCAACGGGGAACCCATGTCTTTACAAGAACATCGATGGCGTCGAACTCGCGCCAGAAATAGGTCTCGTTCACGGCCAAGGCCGCGGCCACGTCGCGCCATGCGCGCGCATCGCCCTCCTTGAGCAGATAATAATAATCCAAAAAAGACTGCGCTCCATAGGCGGCGAGCAGCGGCTGCAAACGATCCGCCAAAATCTCGCAACGATCGGACGCGTAATAAACGCCGAACCGACCATGTATCAGATCTCGGAGCAAACAAAAGACGGCGCCCGAAAGATCACTGCTGGCCATCATGTTCATCTCAATGCCGCGCCTCCGCCGGCGAAGACTGCTCGTTCAGCGTGGCCACAATCGCTTCGCTGGCGCGACGCGCCTCATCTAGACTTTGCAAAAGCTCTTGTCCAGCCTCCATCGCCTGATGTTGTTCTTGCGCAGAGGAACGAATGCGCTGACTCAATGTCTTGGAGGTTTGCGTCAAGCGTTGCAGCGCCTGATTTTGCTGCATCATCACCTTGTTTATCTGATCGGCCTGACGGCGAATGTCATTGACCGCAAGCGTGATCTGCTCAACAGCTTGGCGCTGTTCGGTGGTGGCGCCATCCACCTGGCCCATCATCTGGCCCACGCGTTCGGCGTCGGCGACCACCACGTCCGCCGCATGGCCGATGCGCTGAAGTTGCTGGGCGATGGAACGCACATTCTGTCGCATGGATTCCACGGCTTTCACAATCTGTCCCACAGCCGAAGCCTGCTCTTCCGCCGCGCGCAGCATCTTGTTGCCCAATGCAACGCCTTGCTGAGCGCCCTGGACAATGGCATTGGCGCTGGTGGCTTGCTCTTCGGTCGATTCCATAAGCTGCTTACTGACGCGACGCAAATCGGTGATGGATTGGAGCACATTGTCCACGGCCAGCTTTTGTTCGCTCATGGCTTTGGCTATTTGCTGCACCTGCTCATTGGTGGAGCGCGCGGCTTGCAGCGCTTTGAGGCTGGCCGACATCTGCTCTTCCGCCACATTCGCGATCTGATCGGCATAGCGAACGGATTCTTCGATCCCTTCACGCATATGTTGCAAGCCGCGGGCGGCTGCATCGGCCAATTGGACGCCCTCGTCCACCACATTCAAACTTTCGTGCGTGGCTGTAACAGCATCTTGTGATGCAGTTTGCAACGAGCGCACAATCGCGGCGATCTCCTTGGTCGCTTCAGCCGAGCGGTCTGCAAGATTGCGTATCTCTTCGGCAACCACAGCAAACCCGCGACCCGCTTCGCCCGCGCGAGCCGCCTCGATGGAGGCGTTGAGCGAAAGCAAGTTGGTGCGTTCGGCAATGAGATTGATGGTGTCCACAATCGAGCCGATCTCCTCGGCCCGTCGTCCCATGGCGCGAATGGTGGAGGATGCATCGGAAACCGAATGTTGGATGCGATCGAACGCGGCAATGGATTTTTCCACGGCCTCGACGCCGGTTTCGATCTCGCGCATGGTGCGATGGGCTGCGTTTGCAGCTTGTCGCGATAATTTGGCCGTGGTCTTCATCGATTCATGCAAACGGCTGGCCACGCTCTCTGATTCGGTGGCCACCTCGCTGATATGTTTCGAGTTGGCCGTCACTTGAGTGATGGAAACCGCCATTTCTTCGGTGGCCGCGGCAATTTGGTCCACCGATTGGTTGAGCGTCTCCGCGGCCGCGTCGATCTCCCCCATGCCTGTAGCCATCTGCACAATGGTGGAAGCGGCCATCTCCGCGGCGCGGGCCACATCCTGCGCGTGCCTCGCCACGCCCTGCACCGACTGCGCCAATTCTTCAATGGCCGCCGCTGTCTCGTTTACAGACGAGACCATCTCGTCGCTATTCATCGACGTTTCTTTCACCGCGGCCGTTACATCTTTCATCGCCTTGATGATGTCTTGCGCGGAACGGTCCACATCGCCAGCCAACAGCGAGATGCCTTTGACCGCGCCGGAAATTTCCTCCAACGAAGCCGCGGCCTCGGCCGTGGCCGAGGCCAGGCCGCCTAACGAGCCGCCGATCTCCTCCACGGACGCCGCCGCCTCGTTGGTGTGGGACACCAGCACATCTCCCTCGTCGGCCAACGCGTCCATTTGCTCAGTGGAACCGGTCAGCGAAGTCAACAACGATGTGGCGAGATCCACAGCGCGCAACAACGCCTTCTTTTGTCCCTCGGCCCCGGCCTTGACGCGGGCGAAAAAGGTTGCGCTTTCATGATGATTGGATGAAAAGACGCGTTGCAATAGGTTCATCATGCTCTCTCCATTATGCGCCGAGCATATCCTGCTCGTCGGGGGTCAACACCCGTTGGATATCTAAAATGAGAATCAATCGCTCATCTTCGGATATGACGCCCTGAAGATATTCGCCGTTGACGTCGGCCACAATTTCGGGCGGCGGGGTCATTTGCTCGCGGTCGAGCTGAACGAATTCGCGAGCGCTATCCACAGCCAAACCCACGATCCGGTCACCAAGCCGCACCACAATGATGCGCGAGTGGAGATCATAAGGTTTGGAAGGAAAGCCGAAACGCTCATGCATGTTGATGACGGGAATGACCCGTCCTCGCACATAAACGATGCCATCCACGAAGAAAGGCGCGTTGGGCACGCGAGTCACTTTGTCGATCATCTCGACTTGTTCAACCTGCGCGGCCGGAACGGCATATGTAGCGCCGTTGATCTGAAACAAAATGAATGGCTCTTTCATAGGGGTATCCTCATGACAAACTTGGTCCCCTTGCCGGGGACGCCTTCACTATGGACATCCACCTCGCCGCCATGCTCTTTCACGATCTCTTTCACGATGAGCAATCCCAAACCGGTGCCATGAATGCCTCGGCGAGATTGTCCGGGAACGCGATGATATTTGGCGAATATGGTGGGAAGCAATTCGGGCGGAATGCCGATGCCATTGTCTTCGACCTCGAAAACGGCCTCAAAACCTTTTTGATAGAGACGCAGCCAAATTTCTCCGCCCTCTGGGGTGTATTTGATTGCATTGGAAAGAAGATTGTCCAACACCTGCTTCATCCGTTCAGGGTCGGCGTTGGCGACAACCGGTTCATCCGGCAATTCAACATGAAGGGTTTGTTGTTTGGCGTCGGCCTGCACGCGAGCCAGGCGCACGCTATCGCGCGCCACTTCGCGTAGATCGATGGGATGACGATTGAGTTTAAGATAGCCGGCATCGATTTTGGCGTAGTCCAGATAATCGTTGATGAGCCGCATGGTCTTTTCCGCAGCCTCATTCACCAGCATGAGAATATGCCGTTGATGAGGAGTGAGCGGCTCCTTTTCGTCGTTCAATACCATGTCCAACCCCATGATGATGGTGCCCATGGGGCTGCGCAGGTCATGTGTAATCATGGCATAGAAATCTGCTTTGATGGAATCGAGCTGTTTTTTGGTGACGATGCCGGCTCGATGCTCCATGGCCTGTTCCAGGCCATAAAAGAACTCGGCGTAATCATCGCCTTGCACCAAAGCCTGTTTCTCGATATAACCGTCCGCGCCATCGCGCACGGCCGCGATGGCCGACTTGACGCCGCCTTCACCTGTGAGAATGACGACAGCGCTCTGATCGTCGTGCTTGCGCAAACGTTGCAGCACCGTCAGGCCATTGATGTCAGGCAACACCAGGTCGAGCAAAATGAGATCGTATTGAACGCCCGGTTGGTGCAATTTGGATAGCCCTTCTTCGCCGCTCGCAGCCTGTTCCACCTCCGCTCCCCAGCGGGAGAGCAGCCGTTCCAGAAAGTTGCGAACGGTGAGCGAATCGTCGATGGTGAGCACGCGTCTATGATGCAATAGACCGTTCACGTTTACGGCCTCCTTCCCGCAATAGATGAGGGATGTTGAGAATGAGTATCACGCTTCCGTCTCCCAATTCCGCGGCCCCGGCCGCGCACGAATGTTTGAGCAAGGGGTCATCGATGGTTCGAACCACGATTTCTTGCATCCCCAAAACCTCGTCCACCAATAGCGCAACCTCAGGATCATTGCCGCCGGAGATCAATGCAAATTGTCGCGAGCGCGGACGCTTGGCCGGAGGGGCCTGCAACATGTCGTTCAGGCGCAACAGCGGCAACGCGCGCGTCTCATAGGGCAAGAGTTCACCCACCGCGCTGCGCACAATTCTATCGGGCTCCACCTGGATAACGCGCTGAATCGCGGTCTGGGGCACAGCATACCGCTCCGAGCCGATTCGCACCAAGAGAGCGTCGATGATGGCCAGGGTGAGGGGCAAATGCATGATGAACGTGGTTCCCCGCCCAAGGGCGCTGCTCATATTCAGGGCGCCACCCACGCGGCGCACCGTGTCCCACACCACATCCATGCCCACCCCACGCCCAGCGCCCAAATCCGCAGCCTGATGCGTGGAAAAGCCCGGTCGGCAAAGGAGATCGAGCGCCTCGCTTTCGTTGAGCCGGGTGTGCGGAGGCAGCCAGCCCAATTCGGCCGCGCGCTTGGCGATGCGGTCGAGATCGATCCCGCGACCATCGTCCGAGACAACAATGGCCATGCGGTTGCCTTCAGGCCTGGCCGCCAAGAGAATGCGACCTTCGCGCGGTTTGCCCGCAGCCTCTCGCTCGGCTGGGGCCTCAATGCCGTGCGTGATGGCGTTGCGCACTAAATGCAACAATGGATCGAGCAACTGCTCGACCAGGGCCTTGTCGATCTCGGCCTTGGCTCCCTCGATCTCCAGCCGCACCTCTTTACCCGACGAACGCGCCATATCGCGCACCACAAGCGGCATGCGCTCGAACACATCGGCCAGGGGGGCCATGCGGGCCCGCATGATGGCCTCGCGCAACCAGCGCAATTGGCGCTCCACATCCTTATCCAGCTCCACCAGCTCACGTCGCAGGTCTGGATGGCCGCCATTGAGCCGGTGAACCGTTTCTCTTAGACGAGAGCGACTGACCACCAAATCACCCACCAGGCGCATAATTTCATCCAAACGGCCGATATCGACGCGCATGGACCCACTCGAAGGGAGTCGTTTGCGAGAGGCCATACCCGCGGCGTCACGCTCACCGCTTTTATGCGAACTCGAGGCGCCGTCGCCGTTGACGGGCGTCTCGAGCTGCCGGGAGGGGGATGAGGTGACGGGTTGGACAAAATCTTCAGGCAACGGACGCCAATCGAGATAGGACGCCTCTTGACTGGCGGGAGGCGCGTCCACCGCCCAGAGAAAAGCGAATTGCACCGAACCGCCGCGCACAATAGGGATGGCCTTGAGCAGCTCGCCCTGTTGCTTCAGCCAGGCGCGCACATGATCCACATTGACGCCCTGAGCTGAAAGTTCGGCCGATGGCGCAAACAGCACGAGATAAAGGCGACCCCCGCGCGTTTTGACGCGACGAATCTGCTCCCAATCCGAAGCCGAAAGCGAGTCTTTCATTGCGGCGAGCGCTTTGTCCGCGTCGCCCTGGGATGCGACGAAGGCGGCCGGAGGAGACGTTGGCTCGCGAACGCGTCTCGCGGCGGGAGGAGGGGCCGTCAGCTCGCGCAGCTGAGCCATCTCTCTTTCGATGCTTGGCGCACCCGAGCCGCCTTCGCGCATCGAAACAATGACGGCTTCCAGCTTTTCCGTTCCCAGAACCAGCGCATCGAGGGCCGGCTCCGAGAGATCCAGTTCACCGCGTTGCACCGCTTTGAGCGCGGTTTCAAGAGCATGGCTCAACTTTGCTCCCGCGGACAAACCCACCATTCCGCATAATCCTTTCAATGTGTGAAAAGAACGAAACAGCTCCTGGACGATCCGCTCATGCGAGCCCGCGGCGGATGCATCCCCTTGCTCTAGGGCAAGAAGATGGCGGGTGATGGCTTGAAGATGCTCATCGGCTTCGATAAAGAAGTCATCGAGAAAGGCTTGGGCCAGATCGGAGGAGGGCATAGGTGACGAGAGGAATGAGGACGAAAAGATAAGACCGACTTGAAATTCAGATGGACATCATAATATTTTTCTCGTTGCGTAATGAGCGTCGCTTAATATCGATATGCGCAAAATTTGACAACAAGACAGTCAAGAACTTATGAAAAGCAAGAAAATAATGCAAACGCCAGCGTTATTTCATTATAAGATGCTCAGCATCGTTTTGGTAGACCCCTTTGGCCAATAATCACCTAGCCAGATGACCAGGTGACGCGCACACGCGCGCCATTCACCCCGCGCCTACTGCGAGCCCCAAAAACGATCGGGCCAACCATCCTGCGCAAAACCCGCCGCGGCGCTGTTCTTGCGTTTACTCACCGTCGGTCACGAGCATGCGACGCAACACCTTACCCACAAAGGATTTGGGCAACTCGTCGCGAAACTCGATCTCCCAAGGCACTTCGTAAGGCGCCAGACGACGCCGACACAGCTCCAGCAGTTCCTCTTTGCTCAAGTTCGCGCCCGGATCGGGCACAACAAACGCCTTGATCTTGCTACTACCCTCTTCGGTGCCCACCCCCACCACAGCCACTTCGCGCACCTTCGCGTTCTCATACAACACTTCCTCGACATCGCGCGGGTAGACGGTGTAATCACCCATGAAAATGGTGTCTCGTTTGCGACTGATGAGGCGAAAATAGCCCTCTTCGTCTTGCACGGCCACGTCGCCGGTGTACAACCATCCATCCTTCAACACCTCGGCCGTGGCCTTTTCGTCGATGCCTCCGCCTGCGGCCCAATAT
Organism: Chloroflexota bacterium; assembly: GCA_013151415.1. Classification (GTDB taxonomy): domain Bacteria; phylum Chloroflexota; class Anaerolineae; order J102; family J102; genus JAADII01. The sequence goes on along the minus strand of JAADII010000003.1, from coordinate 11,230 downwards.
CCCAACATCACCTGCGGCCCTCGCACCACCAGTTCGCCCACCTGGCCCGACGGCAACGTTTCTCCACTAAACATGTCCACGATCTTGGCGTCGGTGTTGGGAATGGGAATGCCTATGGACCCGGTTTTACGCAAGCCGACCAGGGGATTGGCGTGGGTGACGGGAGAGGCCTCGGTCAAACCATAGCCCTCCACCAGTCGGCCGTGGGTGAGTTTTTCGAAGGCCTCTTGCACCTCGATGGGCAATGGCGCGGCACCACTCAGGCAAGCCTGAATGGAAGATAGTCCATATGAGCGCACATTGGGCGCATCCATCAGCGCAGCATACATGGGCGGAACGCCAGGAAACAACGTGGGCCGGTGCTTCTGAATGTGTTGCAACACGGCTTGCACATCGAAAACGCTCAACAACACAATGGTCGCGCCAATGGCAATGGGCACATTCATGGCGGTGGTCATGCCATAGCTGTGCACCAGAGGGATGACGGCGAGACTCACCTGCTTGCCATAGGGTATGCGACCAAGCCAATGGCGCGTTTGCACGGTGTTGGCCACAAGATTGGCGTGACTCAGACACACGCCTTTGGGTTCATCGACGGTGCCACTGGTGAATAAAATGGCGGCCAGATCGTCCAACGAGCGTTTCACGCGAGCAAAATCGGTCGGCGCGTCTTGCATTAGCAACGTCCAGGATTGAATGCGTTCATCCTGGGACGGAGACGCGGGAGGCGGTTCGGTGAGGCCCCAAGGCCGCATCACCTGCTTATAGACTTTGGGTGAAACGCTTTGCCAAAAATCAACCGCCACAATGCGTTCTAGCGAGGGAATGTTTAGCATCCCATCCATCAGATGGCGAAAATCTCGCAGTGTGACAATAACTTTGGGCGCGGTTTGCTCCATTTCCTGCAACATTTGCTCCAAATCGGCTTCGGGATTGGGCAAAACAACCACGCCCCCCACCTGCAGCACAGCGTAATAGGCGATGATGAATTCGGGCATGTTGGGCAAGACGACAGCCACCCGATCGGCCGGGCCCACGCCCATGCCATGCAACACATTGGCGAAGCGGTTCACCCGGCGATAGAGCTGTTCGTAGGTGAGGGTCTTGCCATAGAAAACAGTGGCCGCGCGTTTTGGAATCCAGTACGCCGCGCTTTCCAAAAAATCGGGCAGGGTGCGACGAGGAATGGGAACGGTGACGGGCGTCTCCTTGCTGTAGCTTTTGAGCCAGGGCCGATGGCTGAAACGCTCTTCGATAGGTGAAATGTCGCGCCAGGTGCGACGTTCATCCTCGATGAAACGTTCAATGGCCCGGTTCACAGCATCGTGCCGTTCGAGTTGCACCTTGTGTTTGGATGCGCCTACGTCATAGAATTCGGCGTTGGGAATGGCCTTGACCACATCCTCGAACACCGCGCGAGGAAAGTAGAAGTCGCGCTCGCCAGTGATGACCAGCGTGGGCGTGCGGATGTTGCGCATGAGCGACCATCCCTGCCATTTCTGCATGTTGTTGGCGGCCATCCGTTTCATCACATGCAATTCCGCGTCCCATCGAGGTCGAAAGCGCCAGAAGGGCTGCATCACCGTGAGCGGGACGCGGAAAAGCAGATTGACCGACCTGGGCAAAGGGTATTCACCGGCAGTGGCGATAAGGATGAGCTTGGACAAGCGCTCTGGATAAGCATTCGCATATTCGATCGCGATGGCGCCGCCAAACGAATGAGCGGCCAGAATGAATCGATCGGGAAAATCCAAATCTTCGACAATGGCCTGCAGGTCGCTCACCAATTCGGGCATGGTGTAATCCGTAAAAGGCGCATCGCTCTGGCCATGACCGCGGAGATCCGGAGCCACCACCCGATAGCCTGCATTCACAAAATAATTGATCTGAAATTCCCATGATTCGAGCACCCCCGCATAGCCATGCACAAACATGATGGTGTCGCGCGCGCCTTCTGGCCACAAATCCACCACACTGAGATAAGAATCGGCCACATCGCGCATGGGCACGCGCTCGCGATAAAGGTCGAAATCATACTGGATGTCTCGGCGTTTGACGCCTCGTAGTTTCTTGCGCATGGGCTTTTCCTTCGTTAATAAAACCACTGCATACAACGATGAAAATTGAGAGCAAGGGATTGGTCGAAAAGATTATTCGGCGGCGCGCACAACGTCAAGCAATCGCGCTAATAAGGATGGCTCAGCCAGCCGCATCGCTGAGAAAAGCGGCCAGCAGCGCGTTGAAACGCTCGGCCTGCTCCCATTGAGGCGCGTGGCCCGCATCAGGAATGACTTGCACCGCGCCGCGCCAGAGGGTGGGCATGGTCAAACCGCGAATGTAGTCGCCATTCACCAATTGCTCATGCGCGCCGTGCAGCACGGCCAGAGGCGCGGTTAGATTGGCCACGATCTCAACCTCATCCTTAATTCGCCCCTGACCAATGCTCACACCCAAAGCGCCGCGAGCGCGTCCATCGGTGCGCAACACATCCTCTTTGAAAAAAGAGGGAATATCGTCGAAACCAGGAGCGAAAAATGCAGATGCATACGCCTCGGCCTCTTCTTCGCTTAGGTCAGGCTTGAAGCCCAACCCCATGACCGGGTTGGGAAGAAAGGCTTCGGCAATATTGGGCGGGAGGTCGAGCGGGGGCGTTCCGAAGACCATAAATCCAGCCGCTTTGGGTAATTGATCGCTGGCCTCGATGACGATATGACCGCCCAGGCTCCATCCTACAAAGACTGCGCTTTGCAGGCCCAGTTTCTCGGCTGTTTGCACAACGATCTCTGTGTAACCTGGAGCGGAATAGACCGCATCTGGATCGCTCGCGGGCGCGGACTGACCATGACCAGGGAGATCTATGGCCACGAGGCGGAATTCCTCGCCTACAGAGCTCTCGATTTGCCGCTGAAAAGCCCGCGCAGACGAAGAATTGCCATGCACGAGTAGCGCAGCAGGGCCCTTTCCCGAGCTTTCATAATAGGCGACGGTTTGCGCTCCGACTTGAATGGTTTTGGGCTGCATGATAACCTTCCTTACTGTGTGAAGAGAGAACAAGTTCGAGTTGGCTCATTATATACAAATGACGTCAGAAAACAACTCATTTTCCAAAACGTTTCAGCGCTTCATAAATGGCATTGGCGCCAAATTCAACCGCCGCGATCGGGATGCGCTCATTGGCAGCATGGATAGTTTGCACAAAATTGAAATCTTTAGGCAAGGGCATGGGCAGAAAACCATAGGTTTGGATGCCAAGACGCGAAAAGAAGCGACCATCGGTGACGCCGCTCAATAGCAAGGGAATGGGAACGCCATCCGGATCGGCTTCGCGCAAGATATTGGCCAACGCGTCGAACAAACCCATATCTGGATCGGCCGGACCAGGATCATGACGCATCACTTCGAGCGCAATCTCCTCGCCCACGATTTGGCGCAGCTCCGCCATAAAGTCATCCGGCGAAAAACCGGGCAATAGTCGGCCATCCAGCTCCACCACAACCTGACTGGGTATTACATTGATCTTATCGCCGCCGTGCAAAATGGTGGCGCTTACGGTGTTATGCAGTAAGGGATCAAAAATGCGGCCGCGAGGACCAAGCCGGTCGAGAATGATGTTGGTCAGGCGCGGATTTGTCAGTTGTCTCAGGATCCAGCCATTGAGCCCGCCCAGTGATGAAGCCATTGCATCGAACATAAGCTGAGCTGCGGGCGTCACATGCACAGGGAGGCGATGCTGATCGATGTTTAGCAGGAACCGGGCCAATTTGGCCATAGCGCCGCCTCGCACAGGCATGGAGCCATGACCGCCCTGACCGCGTATGGTGGCCTTCAGCCAGCATATTTGCTTTTCCGCGACCTGAATAGGGTAAAAACGGCGATTGCCCACGTATAGCGTAAAGCCGCCAAATTCGCCGATGGCGTAACGAACGCCGTCGAACAGATGCGCGTGCTCTTCGACCAGAAATCTGGCCCCAAAGTCGCCGCCGGCTTCTTCGTCGGCCAGCGCTACGAATATCACGTCGCCGGGCAAATCCAGACCCTCGCTCTTCGCGCGCAAGAACGCGGACAGCATCATGGCTACGCCGCCTTTCATGTCCAAAGCGCCTCGTCCCCACACGAAACCGTCCGCCACTTTCCCCTCAAATGGCGGCTGAAGCCATTCCTGGTTTTCGGTGGTGACCACATCGACATGCCCATAAAGCAACAATGGCGGCGCATTGCCGCGACCCGGAAGGCGGGCGATGAGGTTGGGACGCTGCGGCGATTTGGCCAGAATCTGAGCCTCGATCCCGGCCTGGCTGAGCACGCGGTTGATGAATGCGATGCATTCGGCCTCGTTGCCGGGCGGGTTGGTGGTGTCGAATTGAATCAGGCGTTGCAGTAAAGCTACAGGGTTGCGCTCGAACATGATCGCACTCCAAATAAGGAGGGGCTACGCGTCGACCTGAACAATGCGAAGCCAGGGAAAGGGTGAAACGGGTTGGTTGAGCAACGAGCGACGAAGACGAGGGGCGAGGCGGGTGGGGTCGTAGAGAAGGGCGGGAGCGAAGGATGATAGATCGGACCAACGATGATGATGGTAAAACGACGCCATTTCGGGCGCGCCCAGCCGGGCGTAATAGGCCTGAGTGCGCGCCCGCGCCGCGTCCACCGAACGCTCATCATAGAACGGCGTGTCGAGAATGTGTATCTCGCCTTGCGGGCGCAGCAACCGCAGCAAGCGCCGAATGAGCCGGGCCGCGTCCGCGAAATACTGCAACGACGCGGCCATGATCACGATATCGAAACCCGCGTCGGGAAGCGCGTCTTCGAACACGTCGCCGTACGCGAAGGCCAAATTTTCTCGCGCTCCAAACACCCGCGCGGCCTGCTCCAGCTCCACCAGGTTGATGTCCATCCCCAGCACTGCGCCTTTCACCGCGTCGGCCAGCCAGCGCGTGAGCCAGCCGTTGCCGCATCCCAGGTCCAACACATCCACAACGCCCTCCCGTTGTTCCAGATACGCCCTCAACCGTTGCGCGGAGTCCGCTCGCATGATCCATTCGTCGGCGTGCGGATCATCGGTTGAAACCAGGGGCAACCGTCGCACAACCTCGTCATCATACAGCCGCCCCTCCATCTCGCGCACGCGAAGATACACTTGCTGCAAGCCCGCGAATCGCTCCCCACCACCCAGGTGATGGACGCCCTCGATTTTGGGATAAGATGAAAGAAAAGGCATGGCGCACATGCAGGCATTGTAGCAGACTATCGCGCAACGCGAAAGCCTTTGAAAATCGTTGCGTATGACATATTGCTTGTTGCGTAGAGCGTCGTTTCTTACTAATGATCCACCGCAAAAAGCGTATAACCTCCCGTCTCGCCCAAGCGCATCAGCCCCGCGCGCTCGTGCAACCATCGCACATTCGCCTCCGGCGGACGACCGCGCCATTGCCCTGCCAACACATCCTCATCCACGAACACGAAAACCGGCTTCCCTTCCTCCAACAGTCCGGCCAACGTTTTGGGATCAAGGTAAAACAACTCAATCGCCTCCAAATCGCTATAGTGCTGAAAGGTCGCGGTGAGACCGAAAGTGAGCAGCCGCGCGCGTTCGGGGACGCGGCTCTCCACCCAAGCCACGGTCGCCAGATCATTCTCTTTGCGCTCGATGAAACTTTGCGTTAGCCGCGCGCCTCCCCAGGCCATGAGCGCGAGCATGAAAACAAGGTAGGTGACGAGGAGTAAGTGTTTGATTCCGTCATGGCGAGGCCCCAGCCGAAGCAACCTCCAGCGCTCATGCACGCTTTGCGCGCCCAACGCGACCAGGAGGGCGAGCGGCGGAAGCGCGGCCAGGGTGAAGCGAAAGTTTTGCCAGGGCGCGCCGGCATGAAAAAGCAGGATCGCGGCCGCCCAACCCAACACCAACAACGCCCACGCCAACGAGCGCATTCGCGCCGCGCGCCATGCGCCCAGCAGCAAAAAGGGCGCGGCCAGAAGCGTGAAATAAAAACGATGCAGAGGAGCCAACAAATAATAAACGCCGTTGGCAAAACGATAACGAAGCAGACCATCCGCCGTCGTGAACTCGCGGCGAAACGCATTCAGCGGATGCCAGGAATAGACCCGCAAATCGCCCACAAAAGCCGCGCTCGTCTCGTTGTTCAAAAGCAGGAGAGAAAAAATCGGCCCCCACAATGGCCATAGAACCAACGCGACCGCGGCCGCGGCCAACAGGGCGTGAACAAACGCCCGCGGTCGCGGCAAACGCCACAGCACCGCCATTGCATACATCGTGGCCGGGATCGCAACCAGCGCGTAAGCCCAACGCGTCAGCACCGCGAATCCCATGGCTGCCGCGGCCAACACAAGCCATAGCATTCCCTTCGCCATCCTCTCCCTGCGTCCATACTCCGCCAACGCCCACATGCCCACGGTCGCGGCCGCCAGCGCGGTTGCATCGGCCATGACCACCACGCTCGATTGCCACAACTGGCTCATGAATGCGGCCAGCAATCCCGCCAACCACGTCCATCCCCACCCTCTTTCTTCCCCCGGCCAGATGGCCCTCGCAAACAGCGCCGTAAACACCGGAACCACCATCCCCGCCAGCAAACTGACCACCTGGCCCGCCAGCGGACGCGCGCCCACCAGAAATGAACTCAGCGCCACCAGCAGCGGATAACCCGGCGGCCAGAAAAAGGGAGGCGGCCCCTCGCCTCGCATCAATGCCTCGCGCAATGGCCCCAGCGCGTAATCATAATACGCGAACGCATCTTGCCCATACAACCCATCGAACCGCGGCCACACCCACGCCGCCAGCGCCAGAAAAGGAGCCGGTAGAAAAACGAGCCGCCACACAGAGCGAATTCGAGAAGACACAAAGTTTACTTCAGCAACGTCACAAACACCGAAGGTGCAATGACGGGACCCTTAGGCATACTTCTCCACCAAATAATCCTGGTAATCTTCGATTGTGGCTTCGGGGGGTAAGACGCCACTTAGACGCCGTACGATAGGCGCGTCGCGTAACCAATCCTCTTTCACATCCGCTTCACGCGCAAGGCGATGCAGATGCTCCACAATCAATCGCGTCAGCGTCGTCTCATGGGCCCTTGCATAGTGCTTGGCGCTTTCCAACAGAGGTTTGGGTACGCGAACGGTTAGTTTTGTCATATCGCTCATAAGCAACCTCCGGACATGCAGGATAATATGATTCAGTACGGCTGTCAACGTCTCGTCTCATTGTCCCATATCATTCGCTCCAATCTGCGCGCCGCGGCCGCGATCTCTTCCGGCTCGAAGTACCAATCAAACTCGCACACGCGCAGCGCGTCGGCCGGCAAATGCGCGGTCAGCAGTTCGAAATCGATGTCGCCTGCGCCCGGCAAGAGATGGTCCCGCAGGCCGCGCGTATCGTGCAGATGCGCGGCCACGATGCGCGGGCCGCAGGTTTCCAGCCAGGCTCGCGGCTCGGCCAGGCCCAGATTCGCCTGCACCTGCACGTGTCCGGCGTCATACCAAAGCCCCAGCACATCGGGGTCGTGCTCCGCCAGGATGATTTGCGCCTCTTCCAGACTGGGCATCTCGAACACGTGCACGCGAGTCTCGACCCCGATACGGACGCCCATTTGTTGCGCGTAGACCGCGATTTCCTCCAACGAGCGCCGCACCGCGCTGAAATAGGGTTCGGCCGCGGCCGCGCGCGCAGTCAGCAGCTCGTCCAACGTTCGCCCATAAACCGGCGTCCCGAAATAGCCGCCCAGCCAGCGCTGGCGCAAGGCCCACTCCAACCGCCAAGGAACCTCCACCGCGCCGGCATGAATGCAAACCGCGCTTGCTCCCCATGTCGCGGCCAGGTCGATGCTGCGCCGCGCCTGGTCCACGGCCCAGCCGCGCAAGGTCGGGTCGGGCGAGGCGATGAGCTTATCCGCGCCCCGCGCGTCGGTGGGATGCGGAACCGTGGGCGCAGGAAAATGCACGCTGCTGACGGGGATTTCCCCCGGTTCGAGGCCCGCAATCATGGCCGGGGTGATGATATGGCTCAGCTCGATTTGCTCGAACCCCAGGCCGCGCACCTGCTCCCACCACTCGCGCACATGCCCGGCGCGGTGTTGCATCCACATGGTTGAAAGGGAAAGTTTGTGCATATGGCAATCCAGGCACAATCAAAGGTTAGGTAGAACTGGGAGTGCAAAAATCTCGAACACCTCATTTGTCAAAAATGGGCGTTGCTGTGATAATAAAATAGTCTATGCAATGCACCTCTCATAAAGGAGGCCGACAGATGAAAGCCGTGAATCTGACATCCCAGGATGTCGAATCCACCTGGCCGGCCGGTTTTTTCGAGCAAACATACGGAGCCTTGGCTGCTGATCCTATTGAACGCTTGCCGCAAGGTGCATATCCCGAAAGAGAGCTGCTCCTCAGTTTAGCTTAATCCATATACGGGAATAGCCGCGCCGTGGATGGCGCGGGCCGCATCGGAGGCGAGGAAGAGAAACACGTCGGCGATGGCCTGGAAGCTCATATTAGAACCCATCGCAAAAGCGAAAGCCCCGCCACGATCCACACGTAAATGGCGAATGGGTAAAGGCTGTGGTTGCGGAGGAAGCGCAGGAGATAACGGATGGCCAGGAAGCCGGAAACGGTCGCGGCCAGAAACCCAACGACCAAAGGCGCGGCCTGACCGCTGTTCAGTCCAGCGTCAGCCAGATCTTTCATTTTGAACAGTCCCGCGCCGAAGATGATGGGCGTGCCCAATAGGAAAGAAAAACGCGCGGCCGCGGCGCGGTCGAGTCCGCGCACCAGGCCGGCGGCGATGGTGCCGCCGCTACGGGAGATGCCCGGTGCAATGGCCAGAGCCTGTGCAAAGCCGATGATCACCGAATCGGAAACCTTGAGTCGGGCGATGGGCAAACCCTCTTGATGCCAGCGTTCGGCCAGGACCAATAAAAGCCCGGTGATGATGAGAAAAATCGCAACCGTGGGCGGGCTGCCAAAAAGCGATTCGAAGAAACCCTCGAACAGGTAGCCGATGACGGCCGCGGGCAACGTGCCGATGAGGATCAGGAGAAAAAGCCGGTCATGGCCCTCTGGATCGCGACGGCCGCGCAATCGCCCGACAACGGCCAAGAACATCCGCCACCAATCGCGCCAGAAATAGACGACGACGGCCAACAATGTGCCCAAGTGCACCAGCGCGTCGAAAGCCAGGCTCGATGCATCCCAGCCCAGCCACCAGGGAACGAGCACCAGATGCCCCGAGGAGCTTACGGGGAGGAATTCGGTCAGGCCCTGAACCAGGCCCAAAATAAATGCTTGAAAAGTGGTCATGGATGAGTAGCCTCGCTATGAGTTTTCTTGGAGCACAGATAGCGACGAAGGAAGGATGCTTTGAATGCGTGGAAGGTTCCGGATGCGATGTGATTGCGGATGTCTCGCATCAGGGTTTGCAGGAAGCGCAGGTTGTGGAGGGTGGTGAGGCGGAGGCCAAAGATTTCGCTGGCGCGGATGAGATGATGCACATAGGCCGTGCTGAAGTGCGTGCACGCGTAACAATCGCAGCCCTCCTCCAAGGGGCCCGGCTCGTCCGCAAAGCGCGCGTTGCGCAGGTTGACGCGACCATGCCGGGTGAAAATCGCGCCGTGCCGGGCGATACGCGTGGGCATGACGCTATCGAACAAATCCAGCCCCCGCGCGACCGCCTCCACAATGTCTTCGGGCGCGCCCACGCCCATCAGATAGCGCGGCCTGTCCGCGGGCAAAGCGGGCGTCACCACATCCAGCGTCGCGTACATCTGCTCTTTGGTCTCACCCACGGCCAGGCCACCGATGGCGTAGCCGGGTAAATCCAGAGCGGTGAGGAACGCCGCGCTTTCCAGCCGTAAATCGGGGAAAATACCGCCCTGCACAATGCCGAACAGGGCCTGCTCTTGCGGCCGGCGCTGGTTTTCCGCGCAGCGCGCGGCCCAAGCGTGAGTGCGGGCCAACGCCTCCTCATTATAGGCTCGATCCAGCGGTTCGGGGCATTCGTCGAGCGCCATGATGATGTCCGCTCCCAACTTGGCCTGGATGTCCATGACCAGTTCGGGCGTGAAACGGTGCAGGCTGCCATCGAGATGGGAACGAAAGGTCACGCCATCCGCGTCCACCTTGCGCATGTCGCTCAGGGAAAAGACTTGGAACCCGCCCGAATCGGTGAGAATGGGGCCATCCCAGCCCATGAAGCGATGCAGACCGCCCAATCGCGCCACTCGATCCGCGCCGGGCCGCAGATAGAGATGATAGGTGTTGGCCAACACCAACTCCGCGCCGACCTCGCGCACTTCGTCCGGGCTGAGCGTTTTCACCGTGGCTTGTGTGCCCACCGGCGCGAAACAGGGCATATGAATGTTCCCGTGCGGGGTTGCGAAACACCCCCAATCGGGCTGAACCGTCATTGGCGATAAGAGTATAGTCAAACATAAGACTCAGAGGTCGCGAGGAATTGACAAGCGTCTACACAGATGCTATCGTAGAATCCAGAAGTTGCATACTGGGAGGTGAAAAATGACAACAATGTTTCAAACCATCGTGCAAGAAATCCAACGCTTAACGCCTCAAGAACAAATCGATCTGCTTCAAATCCTCTCTCGCTCCATCAATGATGTGAGCCGTCAAAACAACGGTGCGAACGCCTTTTGGAAGCATCGACAACTGGCGGAACACATCCAACAGCAAAAAGTCCAACCTGCTACAGATATCGCGAGTCTGAAGGGTGACTTCTGGCCGGAAGAGGAATCCGTTGACGAAATGCTCGAATATATCTATAGCCAACGATATGAGGAGCGAGACGAATCATGCTAGATGATGACGTCCCATATCTCCGCAAGACGCCTGGATTGCCGCGACTGCGCTCACGTATCAACTTCCGTTGGTCACTCATAACCCGGCGGACTTCCAAAGTCTCGACGATTTGGAGTTGGTGTCGGCATTGATAGAGTAATTCAAAGAGTTTATGGGGTTGGAGACGCTGCCCAATGCGCTGGACAGCAGGGCTGCAACATGATACCATGCCTCGCGTGATTGGTTATGATCCGCGAGCGCGCATGACAGGGAGCGAAGGTCGGGCAAAACGCCCGCGATTGTACGCGCGCGCGGTCGCGGGGTCAAATCCCCTGCTGCTTCTCATCTTTCTGGCGCTGTGGACGGTGGCCGCGGGCCCGCCGCAATTGCGCAGCGGATACGACCAGCCTCTGCGACTCAGTCCCGG
>JAADII010000111.1 GCA_013151415.1 Chloroflexota bacterium | reverse complement strand
TTTGTCATGAGCGAATATGTCACCCTAACCGTGGATCTGCCCAAAGACTTGCACGAACGGTTGAAGCGCCGCGCCGAGCAAACGGGGAGGAATCCACAAGAATTAATGCTCGAAATCCTCATGGCTGAGCAAGAAGCATTTCTCGAAAAAGAAGAGACAACGATAACCTCATTTCGGGAGCCATCGCCTCAATGGAGAACCCGTTCAGTCAGAGCCAAGCCGATCTCCGGAAATGTCATTGACCCTCTTTCCTCAGAAGCATACCGGCATCTCGAAGATGATCCTTTATTCCACATCGTCGATTTAACGAAACCGGACGAGGTAATCGAGGGAGAACGCCCAACAGATACGGCAAAGCGACATGATTATTATTTGTATGGCGTTGATCTCGACGCGTCTCCATCTCGATAAATGCTGAAACATGAACATCGGTGAACGGGACGCAATTTTTGTCGATTCAGGCCCGTGGATCGGGTTAATTGATCCGCGAGACCAGTGGCGCGAGGCGGCCGTCAAGGAAATGGAACGTCTAATGCAAGCTAGACGACCGTTAGTCACAACGAATCTGGTTCTCCTTGAAGCTTATACGGGCCTAGTAGGACGCGTTCGACGCTCCGCCATCGCGCGATTGCGAAGCCTGGTTTTGGACAGCACTCTTATTTATGTGCATCGGGTCACCGAACTTGACGAGGCTCTGGCATGGCGTAAGTTTGTTCAATACGATGACAAACTTTGGAGCATGGTGGACTGCACCAGCTTTGTCGTTATGGAGCAATTGCTTTTAACCACTGCTTTCACTTTCGATCATCACTTTCGCCAAGCTGGCTTCCAAACCCTTCCAACGAACCTTTCGTGAGGAGAAGATTCAAATGACCACCCGCAAAGTACGCGTTCTCGTCGCCAAGCCCGGTCTCGACGGCCACGACCGCGGGGCCAAAGTGGTCGCCCGCGCGTTGCGCGACGCGGGGTTCGAGGTGATCTACACCGGCATTCGCCAGACCCCGGACATGATCGCCGAAGCCGCGCTTCAGGAAGATGTGGACGTGGTTGGATTGTCCATCCTTTCCGGCGCGCACATGGCCCTGGTGCCGGCCGTGCAAAAGGCTTTGAAAAAAGTCGGTCTCGAAGACGTCGTCCTGCTCGTGGGCGGCATCATCCCGGACGAGGATGTGGAAGCGCTGCACAAGATGGGCGTCCAGGGCGTGTTCGGCCCGGGCACATCCACGCAAGAGATCGTCGATTTCATTCATCAGCAATTGGGCCTGGAACCGGCCTGATCGACCCATCGTCCCCCCACTTATGTCTTCTCCTGATCTCGAAACCGTAGACGGGCTGCTCGCGGCCGTGGAGAACGGAAACCGCCGCGCGTTGGCCCGCATTATCTCCCACATCGAAAATGGAACCGAACTGGCCCGGCCTCTGTTGGCCGGGTTGTACGCGCGCGGGGGCCGAGCCCACATCATCGGCGTGACGGGCGCGCCTGGAACCGGCAAATCCACCCTGGTCAACGCGATGACGCAGATTTATCGCCAGCGCGGGATCACGGTGGGCGTCATCGCGGTGGACCCCACCAGCCCCTTCAGCGGCGGCGCGTTGCTGGGCGACCGCGTGCGCATGCGCGACCTGGCGGGCGATCCGGGCGTATTCATCCGCTCCATGGCCACGCGCGGCAGCCTGGGCGGGCTAGCTCAGGCCACGGCCGACGTCGCATTGGTGCTGGACGCGGCCGGTTTCCAGCGCATCATCATCGAAACCGTGGGCGTGGGCCAGAGCGAGGTGGAGATCGCCAGCACCGCGCACACCACGGTCGTGGTCGAAGCGCCCGGCCTGGGCGACGAGGTGCAGGCCATCAAGGCCGGCATCCTCGAAATCGCGGACGTGTTCGCGGTGAACAAAGCCGACCGCGAGGGCGCGGACCGCACGGTCATGGCCCTCAAGATGATGCTCAGCCTGGGCGTTCCCGAAAAATTCCAGGTTATGCACCACGGCCGCATGTTGCCCGTGACCATGCCGGCCAGCGACAAAGACCCCGAAGCCTGGACCCCGCCCATTTTCAAGACCATCGCCACCCAAAGCAAGGGCGTGACCGAACTGGTGGACGGCATCGAGGCCCATCGACTCTATCTGGAGCAGAGCGGCGCGCGACTGCTGCGAGAGCGCCTGCGCGCGGCCACGGAACTGCGCATGCTCCTGCGCGACGCGCTGCTGAATCGCGTGCTCGACAACGCCGCGACCGAATCCATCGACGCGTTGGTCGAGGCGGTCGCGAACCGCGAACTCGATCCCTACACCGCGGTCAACCGGTTGATAGCGGAAACCGGTTGCATCGACTCCTGAAAACGATTTCAGAAAGATGCCTCTCCACGAAAAATCCCCCCATTTCAAGGCCGAAAAGCGTCCAAAATGTCGCAAAAGTTCGCATTATGTCAATGAAATCGTTTTCAAATGAAGATCGTTTGCGCCGACCAACGTAGACCAACGTAGACCAAAGTAGACCAAGATAGACGATGGGCCTTTTGGTCTATGTTGGTCTGGCCGCTCATCACGACATGACCAGTCGGACTTTCGACTTCGGACGCTATTTTCAAAGTAGGCGAGGATACCCATGAAAGGGACGATGGGACCATAGGACGAAAAGACCATCGCTGAGCCTAACCCCCATCGTCCTATCGTCCTGTCGTCCATCGTCTGCACTCAAATCAGAAACTAATCCGTGGAATCCGTGAAATCCGTGTCCTATTTCAAAGCAGCGCGTGCGGAACGCGCAGGGGGCGCGCCATGACCAACCCACTCAAACGCGCGTTGCGCAGGGCCGCGCGCGCGGCCCGCGGCTGGCTGGCCGAACCCGCGCCCGTGTCCAATCCGGCCCAAAGTCGCTTCGCCTACGCGGAAATCAACGACATCGTCGAACACATCGCCGCGACCCTGGGTTCGGTGCAGCGGCCGGCCTACGCGTGGGGCATGACGCAGGCCGCGCACCTGGCCAAACATATCGGCGTCGAGCGCATTTCCGTGTTGGAGCTGGGCGTGGCCGGCGGGAACGGCCTGGTCGCGCTGGATCGGGCCGCGGAGCTGGTGGAGGACGCGTTGGGCGTGGGGATCGAGGTTTACGGCTTCGATAGCGGTCGCGGCCTGCCTCGGCCCGAAGACTGGCGAGACCTGCCCAATCTCTGGTCCGCGGGCGATTTTCCCATGGACGAAGCCGCGCTGAAAGCCCGTTTGCAGCGCGCCCAATTGATCCTGGGTCTGGTGGCCGACACCATCCCCGCGTTCCTGCAACAAAACCCCGCGCCCATCGGCTTCATCTCCTTCGACCTCGACCTCTACTCCTCCACCAAACAGGCCCTGGCCCTGCTGGAAGCCGACCACGCGCGGCTGCTGCCCCGCATCCACTGCTACATGGACGACATCCTTGGCTTCACCTTTGCCGATTTCAACGGCGAGCGGCTAGCCATGGCCGAATTCAACGCCGCGCACGAAACCCGCAAGTTCTCGCCCATCTACGGCCTTCGCTTCTATGTTCCCCCGCGGCATTTCAACGCCATGTGGGTGGAGAAGTTCTACATGGTTCACATTCTCGACCATCCTCTCTATGCGGCCTACGATGGTCTGGTGCGCCGGCCGCGCATGGACCTGGAGAGCGGACAATAAGACGACGATGACTCGGGTCAAGATTTGCGGGATCACAACGCTCAGGGATGCGCAGGTCGCGCTGGATGCGGGCGCGGACATGCTGGGCTTCATTTGTTATCCCAAATCCCCGCGCTACATCGAGCCTGAACGCATCGCCGACATCCTGAGCCAATTGCGACGCCCACCCGATCGCCGCGCGGTGGGCGTGTTCGTCAACGAGGACGCGGAGCGCATTCGCCGCCTGCTCGATTTCACCGGTCTCGACCTGGCGCAACTGCACGGCGACGAGCCGCCCGTGACGCTGGAGCGTCTGGAGGGTCGCGCGTTCAAGGCCCTGCGCCCCGCCAGCCTGACCGAAGCCGAGGTCGAGGCCGAATGGTGCGCCGATCTGGGTCCAATCAACGGCCCCGACCTGCTCCTGGACGCGCACCATCCCCGGCTTTACGGTGGAACCGGCCAACGCGGGGATTGGGACATGGCCGCGGCCCTGGCCAAACGTTATCGCCTGCTCCTGGCCGGGGGTCTGACGCCGGCCAATGTGGCCGAGGCCGTGGCGCGGGTGCGGCCCTGGGGCGTGGACGTGAGCAGCGGCGTCGAACGCTCGCCCGGCCACAAAGACCACGACGCGCTCCGCGCCTTCATCCGCGCGGTCAAGGGGTGACGCGGGAACGCCTGGGTCTGGAAGACGGGGCTAATTCAATGGAGGGGCCTATTGGCCCTCACGCGCGCCGCGCGAATAGCCCGCAGGGCTTCCACCGTATAGCCGCGGGCTCGCGCACACAGGTGAGTTGCACCTGCGAGGTGCAACTCACCTGCCCACACCCATCATCCCTGCCCGAGCCAATCGTTCCGGCGAGCGCCATTCGTTTCATCCTGGAATTCGTTGTCATTTCCCACACCCCAAATTTGTTCCCCATCCTGCGGCCGTGCTATCCTTGCTCGAACGTTGCTTTTTCGGGCGCAATTCATTCGCAGCCAGGGCTTTTGGACAAGTCGTTGCGTATTGCGTATTACGTCGTGCACTACGCAATACGTCA
>JAADII010000048.1 GCA_013151415.1 Chloroflexota bacterium | reverse complement strand
TCTATGTTGGTCCTATGGTCTATGTTGGTCTGAGCGCTCATCAAGGCCTGTGCGACCGACATCGGACATTGGACGCTTATTTTCGAAGCAGAAGACTTGTGGTTCAAGATTGACGCATCTGCATTCAGGATTTGCCGTTGAGAAGCGCGTATTCCAGGCCGTCGGCCAATGCCTGCCAGCTTGCTTCGATGATATTGGTGGACGCGCCTACGGTCGTCCAGCGCCGCTCGCCGTCGGTGAAGTCGATGAGCACGCGAGTGGTCGCGGCCGTGCCTTCATGCGTGTCTAAAATGCGCACTTTGTAATCGGCCAAATGCACGCTTTTCAGTTGCGGATAGATGCGCTCAAGGGCTTTGCGCAAGGCCAGGTTGAGCGCGTTCACCGGGCCGTTGCCCTCGGCCACCTCGTGGAATATCTTATCGTCCACCTGCACCTTCACCGTCGCTTCCGAGAACAACCCGCGACCGCGACGGTGCTCCACATTGGTGGTGAAATCGATCATCTCGAAAGGCGGCTTGTAATCGGGCTGTGTGCGCCGCAACATGAGCTCGACCGACGCGTCCGCGGCCTCGAACGCAAATCCGCGATGCTCCATCTCCTTGATCTGTTGCAAAACTTCCCGTTCTTGCTCGCGCGTAATCCCTTTCAAACCAAACTGAGCCCGTTTGACCGCGATGTTGTCCTTGCCCGACAGGTCGGAGACCACCACCCTCATGCGATTGCCCACCAGAGCCGGATCGATGTGCTGATAGCTATCCACGTTTTTCACCACCGCATTGACATGGACGCCGCCCTTGTGCGCGAACGCGCTCTTGCCCACATAGGCCGCGTGGTCATCGGGCGCGAGATTGGCCAGCTCGCTGACGAAATTGGCCACCTCGGTCAGACGGCGCAACTGTTCCTTGCTCACAGCCTCGATCCCCATTTTGAGATTCAAATTGGCGATGATGCTGACAAGGTTGCTGTTGCCGCAACGCTCGCCATAGCCGTTGATGGTTCCTTGCACATGCACCACGCCCGCGCGCACCGCGGCCAGCGCATTGGCCACGCCCACTTCGCTGTCGTTATGCGTGTGGATGCCCAAAGGCGCGCGGATTTCCTCCCGAACATGGTTCACAATGGCCTCGATCTGCCAGGGCATGGACCCGCCGTTGGTGTCGCACAGCACAATGCAATCCGCACCGGCTTTTTCGGCCGCGCGTAGGGTGCGCAGTGCGTAGTCCGGGTCCGCGCGGTAACCGTCGAAAAAGTGCTCCGCGTCGTAGATCACCTCCTTGCCGGCTTCCTTGAGATAGGAAACCGTGTCGAAAATCATGGCCACATTCTCTTCCAGCGTCGTGCGCAATACGTCGGTCACGTGCAACTTCCAGGTTTTGCCGAAAATGGTGACCACCTCGGCGCCTGTACTCAGCAGCATTTGCACCTGAGGATCGGTGTCTACAGGCGTGTTGGCCTTGCGCGTGGACCCAAACGCGGCCACCTTGGCCTGTTTGAGGTCGAGTTCGGTTTGCGCGCGGCGGAAGAAGTCCATATCTTTCGGGTTGGAACCGGGCCAGCCGCCCTCGATGTAATGGACGCCGAGCTCATCCAGCTTGCGCGCGATGCGCAGTTTGTCACCGGAAGAGAAATTGACGCCCTCGCCCTGGGTTCCGTCGCGTAAGGTGGTGTCGTATAGTTTGATGCTCATGGTCAGATTTTTGAGGCGGTGTGTGGAGGTTGTGGTGGCAAGTTGAATTGGCGTATAATGGGGGATGGTTTAGATATTAGATATTGGATACTGGATACTGGATGCTAGATAAGGGAAATCAAGAATATAAACCCATTTTTGTCTCGTTTTTACGCAATACGCAACAAATATCATGAAACTGGAAGATTATTTCGACTTTTTGGCGCCAAATGATATACGCATCAAAGGCAGCCGCATCGGCATCGAGACGGTGTTGTACGATTATATCTATCGCAAGCGCACGCCGGAGGAGATCGACGAGCGCTATTACAGCATCAATCTCGAGCAAGTCTACGCGACCATCCTCTACTACCTGCACAACAAGGAAGCGGTGGAGAAATACCTGGAGGAATGGTTGGAGCACGGCCGCCGCATGCGCGAGGAGCAGGAGAAGAATCCCGATCCGGTCATCCTGCGGTTGCGCGCGCTTCGTCAGAAGTACGGAAAAGATGCGGCCAGAATTGTACGAGAACAGCAAGCTGCCGCTTTCGCCGAATCAAAGCCTGAATATAGAATCAATGACTGAGATCAGATACTTGCTCGATGAGCATGTCGATCCAAAATTGCAGGCTGCTCTGCGACGACGTCGCCCTGAGTTAGATGTCATGCGCATCGGTTCTCCTGGCGCGCCAACGTTTGGTTCCGACGATATACATATCCTCGAGTGGTGCTATCGCGAGGGTGTTATCTTGGTGACGAACAATCGCTCCTCTATGCCGGTGCACTTAGGTGAACGGATGGAACAAGGCCTGCCATGCAATGGCATTTTCATCTTGAACGACAAACTTTCGTTAGGCGAAATCGCGGAAGAATTGGAACTGATTTGGATGGTTACCGATCTCGAAGAGCATATTAATCTGATCCGCTACTTGCCCATTAGTGAGGGGTGAGCAATCGCAGCTGCTCGCGCACGACCGCGCCCATGGCCTCGGTTCCCACCACCTCGACCGTTTCGTCAGGTGGGGTGATGGCGGCCAGATCGGGGGTGCGATAGCCCGCGGCCAACGCCTGCTCGACCGCGGTCTCGATGGCCGCGGCCGCGGCGTCATGGCCGAAAGAATGGCGTAGCATCATGGCCGCGGAGAGGATGGTGGCCAAGGGGTTGGCCACGCCCTGGCCGGCAATATCGGGCGCGGACCCGTGAATCGGCTCATATAGGCCCTGCTTTCCATCGCCCAGGCTGGCCGAGGGCAACATGCCCATGGACCCGGCCAGCATCGCGGCTTCGTCGGTGAGGATGTCGCCGAAGAGATTGCCGCTGACCACCACGTCGAAATCCGCGGGGCGGCGGATGAGGTGCATGGCCATGGCGTCCACCAGTTGGTGCTCGAACGTCACGTCCGGGAATTCCTCGGCCATGACGCGCGTGGCCGTCTTTCGCCATAACCGCGATGAGGCCAGCACATTGGCCTTGTCCACCGAGGTGAGCTTGCCGCGGCGTTGGCGCGCGGCCCGCGCCGCGACCCGCACCACGCGCGCGACCTCGTCGGCCGTGTAGAGCAGCGTATCGTAGGCCCTTTCATCGCCCTCTTGCCGCGGGCCGAAGTAAAGGCCGCCGGTCAGCTCGCGCACCACCAGCAAGTCCACGCCATCCAGCACCTCCGGCTTCAGGCTGGACGCGTCGCGCAGCTGCGGAAAGATCTTGACGGGGCGCAGGTTGGCGTAGAGATTCAGTTCCTTGCGCAAAGTCAGCAAACCCTGCTCGGGTCGCTCTTTCGCGGCGGGATCGCTCCATTTGGGGCCGCCCACCGCGCCCAGCAGGATCGCATCCGCGCGTTTGCAGGCCGCGAGGGTCTCGTCGGGTAGGGATTGGCCGGTTTCGTCGATGGCGCGACCGCCCAGAAGATGCGTCTCGAAGCGGAAATCGAGGCCAAACGCGGGGCCGAGTTCCTCCAGAACAAGCCGCGTCTCGCGTACGACTTCAGGGCCGATGCCGTCGCCGGGTAGGAGAACAATGGTGTGAGTCGAAGTCATGTCAGCGGCGCTCGTCGTAATACTCCTTCATGGTATGGTTGGCGATGCCCCAGAAAGTGACGCGCACCTCGGCCCGCTCCACGATCTCGAAATCAGGCCGATATCCGGGGTTGATGTAAGCGTTCCAATACCTGACCTGTTCGACCAGTTCATACTCGCCGAACTGCTCGGCATCGCCGAAATGGGAAGGCTGATTGGAGGTGGTCATGATTCGCTCCTGGTTGAAATGGAAGAGAAAAAATTGAAAAAAGATATCAATGCCCAATATCCAGTATCCAACATCTACTCCTTACCATGCGCCCGCTCGTAGGTCAGGATGGCCTCCTCCTGCGCCAGGAGGTAGCCCAGATCGTCCAGGCCCTGGAGCAGGCATTGCTTGCGGTAAGGATCGATGTCGAAATGAGATTTCTGACCGTCGGGAAGCGTGACGGTTTGGGTGGGCAAATCGATGTGAAAACGAACGTCGGGCTGCTCTTCCACCAGGTTGAGCAGCATATTGACGGTGGCTTCGGGCAAGGTGATGGGCAAAAGGCCGTTTTTTAACGCGTTGTTGTAGAAAATATCCGCGAAGCCGGGGGTGATCACCGCGCGAAAGCCGTATTCGGTCAGCGCCCACACCGCATGTTCGCGGCTGGACCCGCTACCGAAGTTGCGACCGGCAATGAGAATCTGCGCGCCCTCATATTGCGGTTGGTTGAGAGGAAAGTCGGGGTTGGGTTGGCCGTCCGGGCCGTAGCGCCAGGCCGCGAACAGCCCGTCGCCCATGCCGGCGCGGGTGGTGGCCGTGAGAAAGCGGGCGGGGATGATCTGGTCGGTGTCCACGTTTTCGGCCCGCAGGGGCAGCGCGGTGGCCGTGAGGGTGATAAATGGATTCATTGCTCAAAAGGAGGGGTAGGTGATAAAATGGGGTGATTGATTCTTTCTGATAGGAGTTGCGTTATGGATGCCGAGAAGAAATCGAGCCGGACGATGGTCGTATCGACCGACGAGTATCAGGCGCTTGTCGAGCGCGTTC
>JAADII010000190.1 GCA_013151415.1 Chloroflexota bacterium | reverse complement strand
CAGGAGGTCTCCCTTGACTACGCGATATTTTGGCCAACGCATCAAACGAAATGAAGACCCGCTTCTGCTGACGGGACAGGCCCTTTTCACCGATGATGTCCATCTGCCGGGGATGTTGCACGTGGCATTTGTGCGCAGTGATTACGCGCATGGCCGCATTTTGGGCGTCGATACGTCGTTCGCGCGCGAAATGCCCGGCGTGGTGGCCGTATACACCGCGGAAGACCTCGGCGACTACTGGCGTCCTGGGCCTCTGCTGGTTTCGCCCCCGCCCATCGAGGGCATCGTTTTCAACGCCCGCACGCAAGTTCCTTTGGCTAAGGACAAGGTGCGCCATGTGGGCGAGGCCATCGTCATGGTGGTGGCCGAAAGCCGTTACATCGCCGAGGACGCGGTCGAGCAGATTTTCGTGGACATTGAGCCGCTGGAGCCGGTGGTGGATATGGAAAAGGCCCTGGACCCAGACGCGCCTTTGATCCACGAAGACTTGCCATCCAACCTGGCCGCGCACGTGATCCAGCGCAAGGGTGATTACGAAGCCGCGAAGGCCGAGGCCGATGTGGTCATCAGCCGACGACTTTATTATGATCATGGCGTGGCCGCGGCCATGGAAAATCGGGGCGTGGTCGCGCAGTGGGACGACAAAATGCAGCGGCTCACCGTGTGGGACACGACGCAAGCGCCCGTGGTCATTCGCAACGGCCTGGCCGCAATGCTGGGGCTTTCCGAATCGCAGGTGCGGGTCATTGCGCCCTTCATCGGCGGCGGTTTTGGCCCCAAGATCATGATGTTCTATCCCGAAGAAGTGCTCATTCCCTGGGCCGCGAGGCAATTGGGACGCCCCATCAAGTGGATCGAAGACCGCCGCGAGAATTTCATGACCACAACGCACGAACGCGATCAGGTGCACTGGGCCGAAATCGCGCTGACCAAAGATGGTCGCATCCTCGGCTTCAAGGACGAATTCATCCACGACACCGGCGCTTATGATCCTTATGGTCTCACCGTGCCCATCAACAGCCAATGCACTTTGCTCGGCTGTTACGACATCCCTAACTACGCCTCTGAGTTCAAGGTGGTGTTCACCAACAAGATGATCGTCACGCCCTATCGCGGCGCGGGTCGCCAGCACGGCGTGTTCGTGATGGAGCGGATGCTGGACATCGCAGCCAAAGAGTTGGGCCTGGATCGCACCGAAATCCGGCGCAAGAATTTCATCCCGCCCGACAAGTTCCCCTACAACAACGAGATCATCTACCAGGACTTCGCGCCGTTGGTGTATGATAGCGGCAATTATGAGCCCGCCCTGGACAAAGCCATGGAACTCATTGGCTATGAGCGGTTCATCAAAGAGGAGCAGCCGAGATTGCGGGCCGAGGGCAAGCATGTGGGCCTGGGGATCGTGTGCTATGTCGAGGGCACGGGCATCGGGCCGTATGAGGGCGCGCGGGTGCAGGTGGAGAGCACGGGCAAGGTGAACGTGGCCACGGGCATCGGCACCCAGGGACAGGGGCATTTCACTTCGTTCGCGCAGGTGGTGGCCGAGCAATTGGGTGTGGATGTGCGCGATGTGCGCATCGTCACCGGCGATACGGATCAGTTCCATTGGGGCACGGGCACGTTCGCCAGTCGCGGCGCGGTGGTTGCAGGCAACGCCATCCATGCTGCGGCCGTGGCCGTGCGCAAGAAGATTCTCAAGCTGGCCAGCGAGGAGCTGGAGGCGGCCGAGGAAGACCTGGAGTTGGTGGATGGAACTGTGCGCGTGAAAGGCGCGCCCGGATCGGCCATCGATTTGGGAACCCTGGCCGTGAAAGCGAATCCCTTGCGCGGCGCGGTGAAGCCGGGAACCGAGCCGGGGCTGGAGGCCACCGCCTATTTCGGGCCGGAGCGAGGGGCCACGGCCAGCGGCGTGCATGCCATGATCGTGGAAGTGGACCCCGAAACCATGACGCTGGACATCAAGCGATATGTGACGGTGCACGATTGCGGCAAAGTGATCAATCCCATGATCCTGGACGGTCAGATTCAGGGCGGCATCGCACAGGGCATCGGCAACGCGTTTTACGAGAAGATCGTCTATGACCAAAACGGTCAATTGGTGACGGCTTCGTTCATGGATTATCTGGTTCCCACGGCCATGGAAGTGCCGCATATCGAAGTGGATCATGTGGAAACGCCGTCGCCGCTGAACCCGTTGGGAACCAAGGGCGCGGGAGAGGCCGGGGCCATTCCGGTGGGCCCGCTCTTTGCCCAGGCCATCGAAGACGCGCTGCCCGAATACGATCTCGAAATCCTGGAAATTCCCCTCAGCCCCAATCGGTTGTTTGAGTTGACGAAAGGCCAAGAGTAAGGATTGCTCTCGCCCAAAACGCTTTGCTTCATTGGCCTGTTTCCGTCGAGTGTAGCCCCCACACCGATTGGGGGCTACAAATGTTGTTTAAGTTAACGCTGAAAGATTGAAAAGTAACGCACGAACAGGGGCGAGAAGCTCACGCTTATCATGGCTGAACGACTGAACTCGAAATCGTTTTGACAGTCCCGATATGGATGTGGTAGAAAGAAGACGTGAATGTCGCGGAAGTTGTTCAGTATTGGATGCAAGCCGCTGAAGATGATTGGCCTGTTATCAATCATTTATTCGATAGCGGTGATTATCACTATGCGCTATTTTTTGGCCACCTTTATATTGAGAAGATGCTGAAGGCTTTGGTTGTACAGCAAACCAGAAAGCATGCTCCCAGGACTCATAATTTGCTTATGCTGGCCGAGCGAGCGGGTCTTGACTTGTCTGACGAAAGACGTATTCAATTGTTGCGATTGACAGGATATAATCTGGAAACGCGTTACCCAGAAGATCGTGCATCGTTACGCAATCGTTTTACCAAAAGGTACACCAAAGACGAAATCAAGATAATTCAGGAGATAGGTGAATGGATCAAGGCCGAATTGAAACACGGGAAGTAAGTTTGTCGCCGGAAATCATTGAAAAAGTGCGAGCTTTGTTGGCTATCTTGCGTTCAGAAGGCGTGAGGATTTCGAGCGCCTATCTCTATGGCTCCTACGCCACGAAGCATGCTCACCCTGATAGCGACATCGATGTCGCCATTATTTCACCCGATTTGTCGGGTGATCGTTTGCAGGATTGGCTACGGCTGACCCTGACCGCCACCGATTTGGATACGAGATTCGATGTTGTGGGTTTCCGCCCAGAACAATTCCGCGATGAACATCCCCTCGTTTGGGAAATTAAACAGAAGGGCATTTTGGTGAAATAATAAACTGGATTTCAAAGGCGCAAGCTTTTTTCCACCCTACTCACCCAGGAACCACAGCCATGTCCAAAACCCAAGCACTTCTCGACAAGCAAAAACGGTATCTCTGGCCCAACCACATACTCTATTACACCGAACCCATGGCCCTGGATCGGGGCGATGGCATGTATGTGTGGGATGTGGAAGGCAACAAGTATCTCGACTTCTTCGGCGGCATCCTCACCACCAGCGTGGGTCACAACCGGCCGGAGGTGGTGGAGGCCGCGCAGAAGCAAACCGCGAAGCTCATCCACAGCTCCACGCTCTACGTGAACGAGAATCACGTCAATCTGGCCGAAAAGCTGGCCGAAATCGCGCCCGGCGATTTGCAGATGACCTATTTCACCACCTCAGGCACGGACGCGGACGAGACCGCTGTGGTGTTGGCCAAAGCCTACACCGGTTATCAAGAGATCATCGCCCTGCGACATGGCTACAGCGGTCGCTCGGCCATGGGCATGAGCCTGACCGGCCAGGCGGCGTGGCGCATCGGCGGCACGCACATCATCGGCATCAAACACGCGCTCAATCCCTATTGCTATCGCTGTCCCTTGAAGATGACTTATCCGCAATGCGGCGTGGCCTGTGCGGAGGATGTGGAGGAGGTGATCAAGACCACGACTTCAGGGCGCATCGCCGCATTTCTGGCCGAGCCTATTCAGGGCGTGGGCGGATTCATCACGCCGCCGCCGGAGTATTTCAAGATCGTGCAGGAGATCGTGCATCATTACGGCGGCCTCTTCATCAGTGACGAAGTGCAAACTGGCTTTGGTCGCACGGGCGACAAGTGGTTCGGCATCGAGCATTGGGAAGTGGAGCCGGACATCATGACCATGGCCAAAGGCATTGCCAACGGCTTCCCCTTGGGCGCCACCATGACCACGCCCGAGATCGCGCAGGGCATGGTGGGCAAAGGGCTGACCATCAGCACGTTTGGCGGCAATCCCGTGGCTCTGGCCGCGTCGCTGGCCACCATTGGCGTGATGGAAAAAGAGGCCAACCCAGCACATGTGGCCGAGGTGGGCGCTCACCTGCGTGCGGGGCTGGAGCGGCTTTATGAGAAGTATCCGGTCATCGGTGATGTGCGAGGCAAAGGCTTAATGCAGGGCATTGAGATGGTGACGGACCGCGAGACAAAAGAGCCGGCCACCGCGGCCATCAATCACCTGTTCGAAGAGTGCCGCAACCTGGGGTTGCTCATCGGCAAAGGTGGGCTTTATGGCAACACGGTGCGCATCGCGCCGCCGCTCACCGCCACCAAGGATGATGTAGACCGGGCTTTGGAGATCCTGGATGTGGCGTTCTCGCGCGTGCAAGAGGCGATGTAGTCTCGCGAAACCGGCTCGCTTTATGAATGCCGAAATTTTGTATTTGTGATATGGCGACCGGATACATGGCTCAATGGCGGATAAACGCGTCACGGATTTAGCTCAGCAATTTTTCATATGCCTCATCCCAGGCCGGTGAAGGATGCGGCTCGTAAAA